>DASPFV010000261.1:0-16014 GCA_035620975.1 Vicinamibacterales bacterium | reverse complement strand
TCAAAAAAACAACGGGCCAGCCCGGAGGCTGGCCCGTGGAAGTCATGCCCTGTGTCGATGCTTACCAGTAGAACCGCACGCCGAACCGGATGCTGCGCGGCAGCGTGAACGCCACGCCCTTGCGCAGGTAGTCCGGGTTGGGTGCGGTCGCCCGCGGGTCACTGAGGCTGCCCAGCGGGTCGAGCGTTCCGGGCGTCGTGAGCCAGCCGTTGTCGCCGTTGCAGAGATCCTCGGGAATCCCGGCGCATCGGCCATCGCGGGCCAGGTTGTACCGCTCGTCGAGCTGGAAGGCTTCCTGCCGATCGAACAGGTTGAAGATGTCCATCACCAGGTTCAACCGCGAGGTCGCACCCAGTCGAATCGGGTAGCTGGCGTGGATATCCGCTTCCCAGTCCGAAGGACCACGGCCCAGCGACCCGCGCGGCACCAGGTAGTACTCCCAGTTCGCATACGGCGTCGAGTAGCCGTACGCGTTCAGCGGCCCGCCAGAGTACCAGTGCGTTGACAGGGCCAGATTCAGCCCTCTCACCGCCCCGCCCTGCACCTCGTAACTGCCGTCGAACTTGAGCTGGTGTGTCCGGTCGTTCGTCAGCCGGCCGTCGGCGTTCACGAGGAAGTCCGCGTAGTCGAAGGCCGAGTTGATGTTGGGATCGAGCTGCCCGGTGGAGACCTGGAACGTGCCGTCGTAGTTGCCTTCCAGGCGCGACCACACGTAGCTCGCGAGGAACTGCCAGCCCTCGCTGAACCGCTTGCGCGCGCTCAGCTCGAAGCTGTTGTTCTCGCGGTTGACTTCCGGTGCCGGCACGGGCGAGTAGTCATAGAACGACATCTCGCGCCCGAGGCCGAAGCCGGGGTTGGCGATGAAGTAGTGCCCTTCGGACGGGACGAGGAAGTCCTCGATCACGCGTCCGAGCGTCCGGCGCACGTACTTGGCGCCCACGCTCAGGTTCGGCGCTACCTCGAACTCGACTCCGGCCAGGAACTCGTCGACGTACTGGCCCTGGAGGGCCTCGTCGACCGGCGTCGCGCCTCCGAAAAAGGCCGTGCGCGCCGGAGCCGCCGGATCGGGGATGAAGCTGAGCGGGTTCGGATCGAAGTTGTAACAGAAGCAAGTGACTTCGCCGCCGAACGCCCGGATGTTGATGTCCATGGGGATGCTCTCGAAGAACCGTCCCCAGTTCGCGAACACCTTGCTCCGGCCATTCTTCGTCACGTCCCAGATCACCCCGACCCGCGGAGCCCAGTTGTCGGTGAGATCGATCGGCGTCTCGCCGAAGCGATCGCCAATCTCCTGCCGCTCCCAGCGGATCCCGGCGTTGATCGTCAGGTTCGGCAGCGCCCGCCAGCTGTCCTGGACGTAGAACGACGTGTTGAACGTGTTCGGCTCGGTCCTCAGCGGCACGGCCGGCACGAACGTCAGGGGATCGTCCGCGACGTACCCGGGCGCCTGATCGTCCACGTAGAACCGGTGGCGATAGTAGATGGCGCCCGAGCGGATCAGCCTGTAATTGAGGATGCCGCCGCCCGCCTGATACCGATCGATCGAGCTGGCCTGGTCCTCCCAGTCGATGCCGCCCTTGATCTCGTGCGAGCCCAGGAACTTCGTCGCGTCGATCTTGTAGACCGTCCGCGAGAACTCCGAGTCCTGGAAGTACCCGGCGAACCCGCCCGTCCGCACGATCGGCGAGACCGTGTCGTCGCGCTGAGCCGGAATGAGCTTGCCCGCCCCGTTGATCTCGGTCTTCTCGTAGTGGCGGCCGATCAGCCCGCGCAGCAGGAACGTCCCCCCGAACACGCCGTCGTACCGGGCCGCGAAGTCGGCGCCGCCCGTGTCCTGCACGCCCTTCCACGTCGACTCGGGGCCGGCCACCACGAAGAGGTTGCCGTCCTCCTCCGTCGGGTCTCCCATGATCGAAGCGGTCAGGGTCTGGGTGTTCGTGAGCTTGTAGGTCAGCTTGCCCGCATACAGATCCTTCGTGATCTCCGACGGAATCTCGCTGCCGACCGCCGGCGCGCCGGGCGCGTTCAGACTGCGGATGACCTCGGTCTCGTTGCGATCGAACACGCGGTTGTAGGCGCCGAAGAACCACAGCTTGTCCCGGACGATGTAGCCGCCGACGTCGAGGCCGACGTCCCAGCGTCGATCGAGATCCACGACCGTGGTCGTCGTTTCGGGCCGGTCGGCCGCCGTCGAGTTCTCCGCCTGCAGACCGCCGCCCTCGGAGAAGCCGAAGAGCGATCCGCGGAACGTGTTCCCGCCCGACTTGGTGATGACGTTCACCAGGCCACCGGTCATTCGGCCGTACTCCGCATTCAGACCACCGGTCTTTACCTCGATCTCCTCGACGAAGTCGAAGTTCAACGCCTTGGTTTTCTCGGCGCGCTCGATCCCGGTCGAATTCAACCCCTCGATGATGTACATGTTCTCGGCACCGGTCGATCCGAGCACTGCGGGGCCGACCGCATCTTCCGTCGCGCCGGGTGCGAGCCGGGCGATCGAGTAGAAATCGCGCTGGACGGGCAGCCGGGTGAACAGCTCGGCCTTCGCGCTCACGCCGATCGTCGTGCTCGACGTGTCGACGAGCGGAGAGGTGGCTTCGACCGTCACCGTCTCCTGCAGCGCCGCCACTTCCATCCGGACGTTCACGTCCACCGTCCGATCCAGGCCCACGACGACGTTCGGCTGCTCGACCGTCTTGAAGCCGCTGAGCGCGGCCGTCACCGTGTAGGTTCCGGGCGGCAGGCTCGGGAACCGGTACACACCGGTCCCATCCGACACCGCCGTCGCCGTCCCCTGCAGCGACGGCCCGGCGACGGTAACGGTCACGCCCGGTAGAGCCGCGCCGGAGGCGTCCGTGATAGTTCCCACGATCCGACCCGTGGTCTGCGCCAGGGCCGTTGAGACACCCAGCAGCAGCAGGACCGCGGCTGCGAGCGCCCCCCTTCTCAAATAGGCCATCCTCTTCTCTCCTTCCGCCTTGTCACCGCACGTGCACCAGCCATCACGATTTCGTCGAGTTCGGGCACGGAAAGACGCCCATCCGTCAGCAGACTACGTGCCGGAAGCGCTGAACCGTGTTAAACAGCGGCTGGGAAGTGATTTACAGCATGTGGCCTGGGACGAACTGCAGGGCAATCCAACAGGTTGGACCCCGGAGATCCAAATGTTCGTTGGCCAGTCAGCGCGCGGACGCCGAGCTCGCAAGGCCCAGCGCACTGAGCACCCCGTCGAGATCGGCTGCCGTGAACGGCTTCGCCAGAAAAGGCACGTGAGACAGATCGGGGTCGTGGCGCTCAGCCGGGGAGCTCTCGCCGGAGATGAACAGGCAATGCGTGCGGAGAACGGGGCCCTTCTCGGCCAGGCGCCTGTACAGGCCTGCTCCGCCGATCCCAGGCAGCCGCAAGTCGCACACCAGCAGATCGAGGCGCTCCGGATTCGGGAGACTCAGCGCGGCTTCTGCAGTATCGGCCTCGACGACCTCGAACCCTCGCCGCTCCAGCAGCTTGCCCAGCAGGCGTCGGATTGAGCTCTCGTCGTCGACGATCAGCACGCGGCGGGCGGCGTCCGCGGCCGCGCGGGCCGTGCCCGGCGAGGCAGGCACCTCGTCGTGCCTGGCCGCCGGAAGCGCGAGCCTGAAACGGGCACCGGACCCGGATTCCCGCAATTCGAGGGCGCCGCCGTGCGCGAGGGCGAGGCCGTGGGAAATCGAGAGTCCCAGGCCGGTGCCCTGCCCGACTTCCTTCGTCGTGAAGAAGGGCTCGAAGATCCGGCCCCGCAGATCCGGGCTGATGCCCGGTCCCGTATCGGAGACCTCCACGATGTGCCGGCCGTCCTCGCGCGTCGTCTCGACGACGATCGTGCCCCGGCTCGAGGACGACGCGAGGGCCTGCTCGGCATTCAGCAGGAGGTTGAGGATGACCTGCTGGATCTCGTCGCGGTTCACGATCACGGGCAGGTCTCCGGGCGCGAAGTGCAGCACGAGCCCGATGTTGCACTGCTGGAGGTGGTACTCCCGGAGCTGGGTCGTTGCCCGCACGAGCTGATTCAGGTCCGCCAGCTCGCGATGACTCTGGCCCCGCCGGATGAAGGACAGCAGGTTCCTGACGATCTGCCCGGCGCGGGCCGCCTCCCGTCGCACCAGCTCCAGATCCTGACGCTCCACTTTCCCGGAGGTGTCGTCCATCATCAGCTCGACACAGCCGATGATGGCCTGCAGCGGGTTGTTGATCTCGTGGGCCACGCCGGCGACCAGCTCGCCAATCGCCGACATGCGTTCCGAGTGCACGATCTGATCGCGAAGCCGCAGCTCCTCGCTGACGTCGCGGTCGACCGTGACCAGGTGGGTCATGGAGCCGGTCTGGTCCCGCAGCGCAACCACGGTGGAGGCTGCCGGGAAGCTGGTCCCGTCCTTCCGCCGTCGCATCAGCGTGCCGCGCCAGACGCCGTGGTCGCGAACGGCCGCCGTGATTCGTGACTTGAGGTCCTCGGAACCGGGCGCGAGCAGGTCCGAGAACCCGAACTGAGACAGGTCCCGCCTCGAATAGCCCAGCGCCTGCAGGAAGGCGGCGTTGGCGTGCTCGAACCCGCCGTCCGCCCGCGTGATCAGGATCAGGTCGCCGGTCTGCTCGGTAGCCGCGGCAAGGAGCTTCAGCCTCGCGTCCACGCGATGGAGTTCGCCGCTCTGGGCGGCAAGCCGCAGGGTGAGCAGCGCCAGACCGCACACGGTCGTCACGCTCGTGAGCAGGACCCGGAACGAGTCGATCGTGGAACCCATCGTGCCGAGCTGGAGCAGCCCGTAACCCAGAGCCGGGATCAGCAGGACCGGGATGGCTGTCAGCCAGATCGGCGAAACGTCCGCCGGGCTGTCGACGTCGTCCCGCCGGCTCGCCGGCGCCTCGAGCGCCGCCCAGGCATAGCCGAGCCAGGGCACGATCCACGCGAGGTCGTGGAGCGTCCCGCTCTGGTACTCCCCGCGGGCGATCGCCACGTTGGTGCCGAGCCGCAGGACGAGCCCTACCCCCACGGCGACGGCCAGCCGCCGATATGTCGCGCTCCAGGACGTCGAGCGCGCGAGCCACAGGAGGACGACCAGCGCCAGGAGGAGGAGCAGGCGGTTCAGCTGCACCATCTGGAGCAGCGTGTTCAGCGCCGCGGGGCGGGCCTCCTGGGACAGGCTCGGCACGAGGACGAAGTACGAGTAGAGAAAGACCGCGAGCAGGCCGGATGCCGTGAGGTCCAGGCTGGCGATCGTGACCGAGCCCGTACGTGGGCCGCGGTGCGGCAGCGTGAGCAGCGCGATGACGGGCGCGATGCCGCCGCACAGGCTGAACAGGGTGTGCCAGCTCAGCCAGGTCCGCGACCGCACCACGAGATCGTCGAACGCGAACCCGGCGTGCCCGACCGCCCAGAGAGCCATGCCGATCGCAAGCGTGTCCCAGAACAGACGCTGGCAGCCGGCCCAGGCGTGGCGCCTGCGCACGATCACGCCGACTACGAGAAGGCTCGAAGCCAGCAGGACGGCATTGCCGAACACGGCCAGCGCGTACGGGTAGTCTCGCAGCGCCAGGCTGACGATCGCGTACGCGACGACGCCGGCGAGCCCAAGCGTGAGATGCGGCAGGGCGGCCATGGCCGGAGTCTGGCGATCGGGCGCGCGAGCATCGCGCGCGGGCCGGCTGGATCCCATGGGGTACTCAGTTTTCAGGTTTCGGCTTCCATCTCACCGAGCCGCGAGCGCCGGGATGCGAGCCGCCAGTTCTGGTCACGCGCTCAGAGCTCCTCCAGGTCGATCTGCGCGCGCTGGAGCCGCCCGCTGAAGTCGACGTAGACGGCCTTCCACTCCGAGAAGACATCCAGGGCCGACGTACCGGCCTCGCGATGGCCGTTCCCGGTGTGCTTGGTGCCGCCGAACGGGAGGTGGACTTCCGCGCCGATGGTCGGAGCGTTCACGTAGAAGATGCCGGTATACAGGTCGCGCATCGCCGTGAACGCCCGGTTGATGTCCTGCGTGTAGATCGAGGCGGACAGCCCGTATTCGACGTCGTTGCCAATCCGGATGGCGTCCTCGAGCGAGCCGCACCTGATCACGGACACCACGGGCCCGAAGATCTCTTCCCGCGCAATCCGCATCCCGGGGTCCACATCCACGAAGATCGTCGGCTCGTGGAAGTAGCCCCGCGCGTAGTCGCCGGCTTCGAGACGCCGGCCGCCCGTGGCGAGCGTGGCGCCCTCCTCCCGGCCGATCTTCACGTACTTCATCACGGTCTCGAGCTGGCTCTCGCTGTTCGACGGCCCCATCTCGGTCTCGGGCTTCAGCCCGTCGCCCACGACGAGCGCCCGCGTCCGCGCGACGAACTGGTCGACGAACGCCTTGTGGACCTTCTCGTGCACCACCACGCGGCTCGCGGCCGTGCAGCGCTGCCCGGTGGTACCGAAGCCGCCCCAGAGGCATCCGTCCACCGCCAGCTCGAGGTTCGCATCGTCCATGACGATGATGACGTTCTTCCCGCCCATCTCGAGATGGACCTTCTTGAAGCCCGGGGCCGAGGCCTCGTTGACAATCCGGCCGACGTGGGTGGAGCCCGTGAACGACACGACCCGCACCGCGGCGTGCGTGGTCAGAGGCGCGCCGACTTCGTCGCCGTCGCCCGTGACCAGGTTCACGACACCGGGCGGGACGCCGGCATCCTCCAGCACCTTGACGAAGTTGACGGCCGACATCGGCGTCTGCGAGGCCGGCTTGAACACGACCGTATTGCCGCACACCAGGGCGGGAATGATCTTCCACGACGGGATCGCCATGGGGAAATTCCAGGGCGTGATCACGGAGCAGACGCCCAGCGGCTGGCGAACGGACATGGCGAACTTGTTGCGGAGCTCGGACGGGACGGTCTGCCCGAACATCCGCCGGCCCTCGCCGGCCATGTAGAAGGTCATGTCGATGGCCTCCTGCACGTCACCCCGCGTCTCGCTCAGCACCTTGCCCATCTCGCGTGTCATGTCGCGCGCCAGCGCTTCCTTGCGCTCGACGAGGAGCTGGGCGGCGCGGAAGAGGAGCTCCGCGCGGCGCGGCGCCGGCACGAGCCTCCAGCGCTCGTACGCCCCCGCGGCTGCGTCGATGGCCGCCTCGACGTCTGCGCGCGTCGATCGCTGGAAGACGCCGATCAGCTCCCGCGTATCGGCCGGGTTCCGGTTCTCGAAGGTCTCGCCCTTCGTGGAGGGTGCCCACGCGCCGCCGATGTAGTTGCCGTAACTGATGACGTCGGTGGAGGAAGCCATGAGCCCGAATTATAGACTCGCGGCTCCGTGGTGCGGCGGGCGCCCCGTACGACTCGGGAGGGACGTCAGCGTTCGCCGGCGATCTCTCCCTCGATCACCAGCGGCTCGGGCGTCGAGCGTCGGAGGACGTCGACGAAGCCGGCGATGGCACGGCGCACGTGCTCGGACGGCTCGATGAACTCCACGCCGGACCGATAGAAGGCCACCCCGTCGCGCAGCCCCAGAATCCGGCAGTGCGCGATTCTTCCTTTGACGACCACCGAGAAGCGGCCGAGCGAGAGGCGAAACTCGTGCAGCGAGTCGAGCTGCAGGGGAAAGGGTGTGTCGACGAGCGTACCCAGATAGCTGATGTCCACGACGGTCAGCGGCTGGAAGACCGTCACCTCCCCGTCGATCTGACCGCCGGCCGGCAGCCGATCCTCGCGCCTGTCCCCGGGAGCGCTCATCGCTCCATCAGTATCGGCGCGAGCGCGCGGGGGCTGCAACTGCCCGGCTCACCGGACCTTCATGTGCTCCAGGTAGTCGCCCGACGGGATGGGCGCGGCACGGCTGAGGGGCGCGTTGTAGAAGTACACCCAGGCCGTCGCGGAAACGCCGTCAGGGAGCGCCACAACCGTCTGCTGCCGGACGTAGAGGCTTCGGTCCGGATCGTCGGGGCGGAAGCCCTCGATGCCGTCGAGCGCCGACAACACCACGTCCGCATCGGACATCTCGTAGACCTCACCCCAGACCAGCCCCTCGGGCGCGGGGACCGCGGCCGGATAGATCCCGAGATCGAAGAGCGCGGCACGGATGGAGCCGCGCCCGATATAGGCCAGCCTGTCGTCGATCCCCGCACGGCGGCGGCGATCGAAACCGGCCATCAGCGTGCCGTAGAAGAACACGAGCTCGCCCACGTCCATGACAGGGTACACGAAACGAGCACGGCCGGCGGTGGCCGCCGGCCGTGCTCGAGGATCGACGCCGGTGCAGAGCTACTGAATCGCGGGCTCCGGCGCCTTCGGCGCCACGAGCTGCAGGAGCTCGGCGGGAACCGTGAACGACAACGCCACGGTCGTGCCCGTGCCGGAGAGCTGGAGCGACTGGGCGACCGCTTGAATCTTGGGATCGTTCTGCCCCTGCAGGCGGGCCAGCGCCAGAAGGCCGTTCACGACCTGACGAAGGTCCTCGGCCGACTTCTCGTCGATGGCCTCGGCGCGGACTATCCCCGAGACGCCGCCGTTGATGTGACCGGCCGCGGCGAAATACCTCACGGCGGGGATACGGCTCGCGACCTGATCGGGCAGCTTCGCCTGGCTGGTGAGCGCATCGAAGCGGCCCACGGCCCACGCATTGTTCGCCCGCTCGATGTCGCTCACGAGCTCCATCATGTCGTCGTTCGCCGTGATGCTCTGGCCGCTGAGCTGAGCATCGATGGCCCGGCGCACGGCGGTGCTCGTGCCGATGGCCACGAGCCCGGGCTCGAGGAACGCCAGTGTGCCGCCGTGCTCCGAATCGCCGTGCGTCGCATTCAGCAGGCGCTTGCCGCGGTAGTCCTCGACCGCTCCGCCATGCTCCCGCGCGAGCCCCTCGAGCTTCACGATGTCGAACCGGCCGCGCGCCACCACGAGCCCGTTGGGATGGCTCGCGTCAGCCGCCGTCATCGCGGCGACCACGTAGTCGATGTCCCGCTCGATGTCGATGCCGGTCTTGTCCTGGAACTCGGCCTTGTCGTCCTGAGGGATGGGGAGGTTCTCCTTCAAGCGCTGACGGAACTCCGAATCCATGATGCTTCGGACATCCGCGTAGGCGATGACCGAGGCGTCGGCCGGCACGTACTGCAGCTCGGTCGGGCCTGTCGATGCCGACAGCGCCTGGAAGCCCCCGCCGTAGTACGCGATCAGGCCGGTGCAGAGCCCGGCGGCCATCACCGCGGCCGAGCCAGCCATGAAGTAACGGGTTCTCTTGGTCATGCGCGATGGACCCTCTGGCAGGATTATACAGATCTGGACGGTAAAAAGTTCCGTTGGCGATCGACGCAACTGCCCGGAACCGGACGGTTTAGCGGTGCGACGGCCGGATCCGGCCCGGGAAATGGAAGTGAACAGGCCTGACAGGGGCCGGGAAACGTACCGGGTCGGCACCGGCCCAGCTGGGAAATGCCGGCTCTACTGCTCGAGGACATATTCCTTCCGCCCGACCACCCTGGCCCCCAAGCCGAGGAAAACAGCCCAGATCACGGCCAGCCAGGCCAGGCTCGCGAAGAGTCCGGGGCTGTCCCGGAAGATCCCCTGCACCATGCTGAGCACCCCGTCGGCCGGCATGGCGTGTGGAACGAGACCCTGCAGGTAGTAGGCCACCGTGAACTTCTTCAGGTAGCCGGGAAACGCGAGTGCCGCCTGCTCCCAGCCGAAGATGAAGATGAGCCCCACGAGCAGCGGACGCTTGAACCAGGCCCCGACGAAGGCGAAGACGGCGCCGTAGACGGCAAGGCCCAGCGCCAGCAGCAGCAGATCCCGGACGAGGTCCACGAACGAGCCTCCCAGCGACCCCCGGATGGGGACCACCAGCAGGTAGACGAGCACCACCGATGGCAGCACCACGAACACGGTGCAGCCGAGATACGCCAGGTACTTGCCGATCAGCACGGCACCCCGCGGGATCGGCCTCGTGAACAGGTAGGTGATGGTCTTGTCCTCCACCTCGTCGGCCATCAGCGATGTCCCGTAGAACACCCCGAGCACAGGGACCGTGAACCGCAGGTAAAAGACCCAGATCATGAGTCCGAAGATGGCGGGCCCCGTCATCCGTACCTGCGTGCCGCCGGCCTCTCCGTCGAGCAGCGGGGCGCCCAGGGCGACGAGCAGCCGGACGAAGAGCGCGATTAAAACGGGGGCCGTCACGACGAGCGCCATGAAGATCGTCCGGCGCGACCACAACATCTCGCCGAGCGAGAGATCGAAAATCCGGAGGCTGGACGTCAGGTAGCCGGGAGCGGGCGGGAGGGGTCGCGCGGTCTCGTCGGGCATGGCCATTGGCGTCGCTCGTGCCACGTCACTTCACCAGGTACTTGAAGACCGCCTGCAGGTTGTCGTCGGGCGACGTGACCTCGTCGATCGTCCCGAACGAGCCGCTGGCCGCTATCTCGGTCAGGCGTGTATAGAAGAGATCCGGCTTCCCGGTCTCGACCACCACGGCCCCCGGCTCGAACTTCAGGCTCAGCACGTCGTCGTGCGACAGGAACTCGCGGGCGAGCGATCGGGGATTCGCGGCGCGGACGTAGACGGTGTGCGGGTGCTCGTCGATCAGATCGCGGATGTGGTGCACGTCCCCCTCGGCGAGGATCCGGCCGTTGTTGATGAGGAGGATGGTGCTCGTCATGGACTCGATCTCGTGCAGGATGTGGCTCGAGACGATGATGCTCTTGCCGCCGCGTGCCCATTCGCGGATCAGGCGGATGGTCCGGCGGCGTGCGAGCGGGTCCATGCCGGAGAGCGGCTCGTCGAGGATCAGCAGGCCCGGATCGTGCACGATGGCCTGCGCCAGCTTCACCCGCTGCCGCATACCCTTGCTGTAGGCGCCGATCTTCTTGTCGGCGGCATCCATGAGGTCCACGGCGGTGAGGGCACGCCGCGCCGCCTCGTCCGAGGCCCGCTCGTCGAGGCCGTTCAGCCGCACCAGCGCCGTGACCCACTCGAGCCCGGTCATGCGGTCGTAGAAGGCGTCCTGCTCGGGGCAGAACCCGATCTGAAAGTAGAGGTGCGGATTGCCCCAGATGGGCTCGCCGAGCACGCGGACCGATCCCTTGCTCGGCTTGAGCTGTCCGGTGATCAGCTTCATGAACGTGGACTTGCCCGCGCCGTTGGGGCCGAGCAGTCCGGTGATCCCCGGAGGCACGGCGACTGACACGTCGTTGAGGCCGATGACCTGGCCGTACCACTTCGAGACGTGCTCGGCGGCGACGACCGGCGTGCTCACGTGACCACCTCGACGCCGCGCACCCGCCGCTCGAGCACCGAGAGCGACACCACCACGAGGCCGACGATGACGATGAAAGACACGGGCCAGGGCGTCGCGTAGCGCGGCTTGATGCGGAAGACCACGTCGACGACCTGCGTGAGGTTCGATCCGATCGACAGCCACGAGAGCGACGAGTCCCCCGTGATGGCGTACATCGCGCCGTAGATCGCCGCGGTGAAGAAGATGATGCCGGCGTAGAGGATGCCGACGTAGCGGGCGCTCTTCGAGAGCGACGAGAGCGCCAGCATCGTGAAGGTCGCGACCAGCACCTGGAGGAACGACGCGACGGTGATCGCCGGGAACAGGAACAGGTTGTTCCGCAGGAACGCGAAGCTGCCGGCGAAGAGGACCTGGAGCAGCAGGAGGAGCATGGAGGGGACCCAGGTCACCAGCAGGAGGAACGCGAAGAGCACGGCTGCCTTGCCGGCGATGTACTCCGAGCGCATGAGCGGCTTCGAGAGATAGATCTGGAGCGCGTTGGCGCGCCGGTCGTTCGCGATGAGGCCGGCCCCGACGTAGATAGTGACGACGAAGACGAAGAACTCCTGCTGCTCCAGGAACTCGCGGAAGGTCTGGGCTGTCGGCGCGAATACCGCCGTCTGCGGGAAGTTGGCGGTGATGTAGATCTGCACCGCGCGGACGATGAAGGGCAGCCAGGCGAACACCAGCAGGCCCAGGAAGGCCCGCTTCCGGATCATGGTCAGAATCCCCGCACGCGCGATGACGGTCCACGCCCGGCCGGGCGACGTCCGGCCGCCGCCGTAGCGCCGATAGCTCTGATCGTGTATGGGCATTCTCAGATCGTCGGGGTTCGCCGCTCGCGGCTCATTCCTCTCCCACCGCCTTCGCGAACACGTCCTCGAGCGTCGGCACGCTCGGGCGCAGATGGCGGACCTGCACGCCGTGCCGGGCCGCCAGGGCGAAGATCGCGCCCTGGTCGCCTCCGTCCCCGCTGGCGGCGGCGGGCACGAACACACGCATCACGTCCTCGTCGGTCGCGTGGCACTCCATGCCCGCCTGCTGCAGCACCTCGATGAACGACGGGAGGGAACCCTTGACGCGCAGCTCGAAGACGCGGCCGGCCGGCCCCTTCAGCTCCTCGATGGGGCCCTGCGCGACGACCTGCCCCTTGTCCATCACCACGACGTGATCGCAGGTGTACTCGACGTCGGGCAGGAGGTGCGAGGAGAGGATCAGATTGACGTTCTTGTTGTGCCCGAGGTCGCGGATCAGGTCCAGCATCTCGTCGCGTCCCTTGGGGTCCATTCCGTTGGTGGGCTCGTCGAGAAACAGCAGGTCGGGATCGTGGACGAGCGCCTGCGCGAGCTTGATCCGCTGCTTCATGCCGGTCGAGTAGGTCTCGAGGTTGCGGTACCGCGCCTCGCCGAGGCCCACGTAGTACAGCACCTCGTGCGCGCGCTGCATCGCGTCGACGGCCGGGAGCCCGGCGAGCTGCCCGCAGTAGGCGACGAAGGAGACGGCGTTCAGGCCGGGGATGTGGGCGTCGCTCTCGGGCATGTACCCGATGCGCGCACGAATCTCCATCGGCCGCTCGGCGACGTCGAGGCCCAGCACGCTCATCTGCCCCTGGTCCGGCTTGACGAACCCGAGCAGCGACTTCAGCAACGTGCTCTTGCCGGCGCCGTTGGGGCCGAGCAGGCCCACGGCGCCGCGCGAGAATCGCGCCGAGACGTCCTTGAGCGCCCGATTCCTCCCGTAGATGACCGTGACCCCGTCGAGCTGCACGACCGGCTGGCCCGGCTCGAGGGTAGCGGTGGCTCTCGTTTCCATCAACGCGGTCTCATGGTATTACGGCTTTCAGGGTTCAAGGTTCAGGGTTCAAGGTTCAAGGTTCAGGGTTCAAGGTTCAAGGTTCAAGGTTCAGAGTTCAGCGTTCAGAGTTCAGCGTTCAGGGTTCAGGGTTCAGGGTTCAGGGTTCACCGACCCGCGCAGGCCGAGGTCGTCGGCGCGCTCGCGCATGAACCGGATCACGTTGGCCACGTGCGCCTCGAACGGCAGGCCGATCTCCTCGGCGCCGCGGCGCAGATCGTCGCGGTTGACGGCGCGCGCGAACGCCTTGTCCTTCATCCGCTTGATCACCGATGGCGCCTCGAGATCGAGGACGCTCTTCGTCGGGCGCACGAGCGCCGCGGCGGTCACGAACCCCGACAGCTCGTCGCAGGCGTAGAGCGTGTGCTCCAGGCGGGACGCGCGCGGCACCCCCGAGTACTCGGCGTGCGACAGAATGGCGCGGCGCACCCACTCGGGGTAGCCCTTCGCCTCGAGGATCTCGACGCCGCGGAACGGATGGTTCGCCGGATCGGGCCAGCGCTCGTAATCGAAGTCGTGGAGGAGCGCGACCACGCCCCAGTCGTCTTCGTCCTCGCCCCACAGCCGCGCGTAGCCCCGGACAGCCGCTTCCACCGCCAGCATGTGCTTCCGCAGGCTCTCGCTCTGCGTGTACTCCGTCATGAGGCGCCAGGCCTCGTCGCGCGACAATGACATGCTAGACACTATCGATGATCGCTGCAGCCGCCATCGTCCATCAGTCCACCCAGTTGATGAAGGTCGTGATGATCAGGGCGTTGGTGAAATCGATGAAAAAGGCCCCGACCATCGGCACCACCAGGAAAGCGCGCGGCGCCGGGCCGAAGCGCTCCACGATCGCCTCCATGTTCGCCACGGCATTCGGCGTTGCCCCCAGGCCGAAGCCGCAGTGCCCGCCGGCCATGACCGCGGCGTCGTAGTCGCGCCCCATGACCCGGAACGTGACGAAGTACGCGAAGGCCCCCATCATCGCGACCTGCGCCACGAGGATCACGAACATCGGCAGGGCCAGGTCGAGCAGCTCCCACAACCGGAGCGACATCAGCGCCATGGCCAGGAACAGCGACAGAGCGATCGTCCCGAGGTCGTCCACAACGCGCTGCTCGATCCGGACGAGGCGCGTCAGCTCGGCGCCGTTGCGCAGGCCGGCCGCGACGAGCATCGCGCCGATGTAGGCGGGCAGCGTCACGTACTGCCCGAGCCACCCGCTCAGCAGGCCGCCCGCCCACATCGCGACGAGGATGACCGTCAGGACCTGCAGCAGCGTATACGAGGTCGGCGGCGCCCCCTCGGGCTCGACGTCGATCTCCTCGTCGAGCGGGTCGTACCGCGCGGCGGCGACCGCCGGCGGCGTCCCATCGGCGCGCCGCCGCGGGCGGTGGCGCCGCAGGAGCGTCGTGGCGACCGGGCCGCCGATCAGGCCGCCGCTGACGAGCCCGAAGGTCGCGGCCGCCATGGCCAGCGTCACGCCGGCCGTAAACGAATACTGCTCCTCCATCAGCTGGCCGAACGCCGCGCCGGTTCCGTGGCCCCCGGTCATCGCGATCGAGCCGGCGATCAGGCCGAGGAACGGGTGCACGCCCAGGCCCGTGGCGAGGGCAATCCCGACCACGCACTGGAGCACCGCCACCAGGGAGGCCAGCAGCCAGAACAGCAGGACCTGCGGCCCGCCGATCTTCAGCAGGCCGAAGCTCGCGCCCAGGCCGATCGTGGTGAAGAAGGCAATCATCAGCGGCGGCTGCAGCGTCGTGTCGAACTCCAGCAGGACGACGTTGCCGACGCGCAGCGCCATGCCGAGGGCCGCGAAGAGGAACCCGCCCACCACCGGGGCAGGGATGTTGTATCGATCGAGAAACGACACGTGGCGCCGGACCGCGTAGCCGACGAACAGGACGATCGCCGCAAGGGCGAGCGTCTGGATCATGTCGAGCCTCAGCGTCACGGAGCGCGATCATACTTCACGGGACGCTGCGGCCCCGCCGCCGGCGAGCCGGACGCCCGCCTCGATCACGGCGGCGGCACGCGTCGTGAGCGCGAAGCCCGACAGATCGGCAGGGTCCGCGATGACCGCCTCGGAGACGTCCGATCCCGGCTGCAGGCGGCCTCCCTGCGCGCGGCAGAGATAGTCGATGAGAACGTAGTGATAGCGAACGCGCCGGTCCGCATCGACGGTGATGCGGTCGAACACCTCGATGACCGGACCCACCTCGACGCTCAGCCCCGTCTCCTCGGCGACTTCCCGCGCGAGCCCGGCGTGGAGCGTCTCGCCAACCTCCACGGCCCCGCCGGGCAGGCTCCAGGCGCCGGCCAGCGGCTCGAATCGCCGCCTCACGAGCACGACGCCGAACGGCGAGACGAGGGAGGGGCGCCCCGCCCCGACACCTGCGGCGGCGTCCGCTCCAACGACCACGACGCCGCCCACCCCGACGATGGGCCGGGACGGATACTCGCGGTCATCTCTCGTCATGGCTCGTCTTCGGCGGCCATGCCCATCACCTTCACGACCAGACGCTTCCGCCGCCGGCCGTCGAACTCGGCGTAGAAGATCTGCTCCCAGGGGCCCAGGTCGAGCTTTCCGTTCGTGACCGGCACGATGACCTGGTGCCCCATGATGGTGCGCTTCAGGTGCGCGTCGGCGTTGTCCTCACCCGTTCGATGGTGCTCGTAGGGCAGGCCCGCCGGCGCCAGCTTCTCCAGCCAGGCCTGGAAATCGGCGATCAGGCCGTCCTCCCAGTCGTTGACGTAGACACCGGCCGTGATGTGCATCGCCGACACGAGGACCATCCCTTCCTGCACGCCGCTCCGCTGCACGATGGCCGCGACGTCGTCGGTGATCCTGATGAACTCCTGTCGCTGCCTGGTGTTGAACCAGAGGTAATCGGTGAATACAACCATGGGTTCAGGGTTCA
>DASPFV010000260.1:0-35312 GCA_035620975.1 Vicinamibacterales bacterium | reverse complement strand
GGGCGTGGCGGAGCGCCCACACCGGAGGAGGACCGGGTCACGGCTGTGTCCGGGCCGAGCTGGCTCCACCGGCTGGGCGTCCGGGCCGGGGAGAGCAGCCTCGGCCGCGGCGCCGGCAGTTACGGGCCGGCCGCGCAGGGCCAGGGTGCGGCACGCGGAGCCGTCCGACTGCCGATCGGACAGGGCGTCACGATCACCGGCGCCGACATCTATCGCTTCAACTGCCAGCCGTGTCACCGGAGTGAGGGCACGGGCGCGCCGCCGGAAATCAAGTCCGTGCTCAACGCCGTCCAGGGATCCTCGCTGGCCCTCGTCCGCGAGCAGCTCGCCGCGCAAGGGAAGACCGGGAACGCTGCGGAGCAGGCAGCTGCCGCCCGCGCCGATCTCTACCGCCGCATCCAGAAGGGTGGCCAGCGGATGCCAGCCTTCGAACACCTGCAGCGTTCCGACATCGACATGCTGTACGCGTATCTGACCGAGCTGGTCCACACTCCTGACGCGAAGGCGCTGTCGTCGCACACGGTGAGCTGGGTGCGGCTGGGTGAGCACCTGGTGAAGGGGACCTGCCACATCTGCCACGACGCGGCGGGCCCGAAGCCCTCGGGCCAGGCCCTCCTGCAGGGCGCCGTGCCGCCGCTCAGCGGCTTCCTGAGCGACCGCTCGGTCGTGGAGGTCGTCAGGAAGGCCCGCAGCGGCGCGCCGATCATGATGGGGGAGCCGCCGTTTCCGCACCGCGGCCGGATGCCCGTCTTCCATTACCTGAGGGACGAGGAGCTGGCGGCCGCCTACATGTTCCTCGTGGCCTACCCGCCGCAGGACGCCGCCAGGCGCTGAGGGGGGCTTTCAGCCGTCAGGTTTCGGCTTCACGGGGGTGCGCGGCGAGTTCTCGCCGCTTCCGCCGCGGGTGGAAGCTCGCAAGCGGCGCTGCCTCGCTTTTGCCTTCATCCCTCCGCCATCTCATGGCATGCTGACGCCGCGATGGTCAGGCTGCTTGCGAAGGCGCGCGGCCCGTGCCCGGAACAGGAGCCATGATGCACCGGCGTGAGTTCGTGCGGTGGTCGAGTGGCGTGACGGCCGGCGTGCTGGCGGAGTCCCTCGTCTCGGCGCAGATCGCCGCACAGCCGCGGTCGGGCGGAACGGCACGTCCGGCACGGATGAAGGCCGGCACGCAGCACGGCGACACGGACGCGATCCTCCGCGTCCTGGCGGGCTTTGGTGTGAACCACATCTGCAGCCGCCTGCCGTCAGCGCGCATGGACGAGGCCTGGGCCGTCGAGTCGCTGCAGCGGCTTCGCGAGCGGGTCGAGTCGTTCGGCATCACGCTCGACATGGTGCCGCTGCCGCTCAGCTCGTTCGAGATCTCCCGAAGCGAGAACCCCGCGATTCTTCTCGGCAAGGATCCCGAGCGCGATCGGCAGATCGACGACATCTGCGAGATGATCCGCAACACGGCACGGGCCGGTATTCCCGCGGTCAAATACAACCTCACGCTCATCGGCATCCCGCGGACGGCCCCCACGATCGGGCGGGGCGGGGCGCGCTACAGCACGTTCGTGTACGCAGACGGAAAGCAGGACCCGGCGCTGACGATTGCCGGGCCCGTCGATGCGGACCTGTACTGGGAGCGGATTACGTATTTCCTGGAGCGGGTCGTGCCGGTGGCGGAGGAATACAGGGTCCGACTCGCCTGCCATCCGCAGGATCCGGGGATGCCCCGGGGGAAGGGCTGGCGCGGCGTCGAGACGGTGCTCGGATCTGTGGAGGGACTCCAGCGGTTCGTGACGATTGCCGAGAGCCCGTACCACGGCCTGAACTTCTGCCAGGGCACCGTGTCCGAGATGCTCGAGAAGCCCGGGGAGCAGATCTTCGACGTGATCCGCGACTTCGGCACGCGCGGCAAGATCTTCAACGTCCACTTCCGCAACATCGCGGGGGGCTTCCTGGACTTCCGCGAGACGTTCATCGACGATGGCGACGTCGACATGCTGAGGGCGATGCGCGTGTACAGGGAAGTCGGCTACGACGGGATGATGATGCCCGACCACGTGCCGGCCATCGACGGCGACACGGGCAACCTGCAGGGCTTCGCGTTCGCGTTCGGGTACATCAAGGCGCTCATCGCGGCCGTTGCCGCCGAATCCTGAGCGTCGAGTCACGCAAAATGCTGTCGGGCGAAAGCCCGGCCGCTTCCGGATTTCAGGAACTTCTCGAAGTCGGCCGCCCGCTGCTCGCTCACGAACTGCACGAGCACCACCACCTGCCACGGGCGGTGTCTGGCCGTCTGTGGTGACTCGCCGGCGTTGTGCGAAGCCAGCCGGCCGGCGAGGTCCGCGGTGCGGCCGACATAGTGGCGATCGGGATCCACCAGGCTGCGCAGCACGTAGACGACCCGACGTTGTTCCGCGCTCATGGCGCGATCGGTCTGCAGGACCGCTGCCGTCACGGGCGGGCGTCAAACCTTCGGAAACGTGTCGGGGCACGTACTGACGGCGCAGGAACTGCTTCGTCCCCTGATCCTCGACCAGGCAGTTCCTGAACCGCTCCCGTGGTCCAGAGCCCGCAGCCCTGAGCCCGGAGCCCTCCGATCACCACGATGTCATGACGCGATAGACCCGCGTTTCGCGTTCCCGCCATCTGGCGACACCGACCAGCTCCACGTCCGGACGGCGGTCGAGCCGTGCCACGACCTGCTCGAAGTCCTCGAGCTGTCGGTAGAACGCACCGTGGACCACGATGTAGTTCAGGCCCCGCGCCCGCAGCTCGGCCATCGTCGCTTCGTCGGGGAAGGTCGCCATCATCTCGAGGGCCTCGGCGTGCGACGGCGGGCTGAAGCCGCTGTAGCCGTTGATCAGCTTCTGCCAGTGGAAGGTCGAGTGGTACATGTACATCGGTTCGAGCACCGTGTCGGGCTCGACGAGAGGCAGCTCCAGCAGCACGCTCGGCGGATCGCTGCGGAGGGCCTCGTACACCGGCGGCGGCAGTGGCCAGACCTCCCGCAGGCGGACGGTGGTGCGGTACTCCATGAAGATGCCGACCCCGATCATCCCGAGCACCGCGGATGCGATCCAGCGGCGGCGCAGGATGGCCGCGATCCGTGCGGCGCCGAACCCGGCCAGGATCGCGATTGAGAGCCCGACGATGATCGACATGCGCGCGGGCACCCGGAGCCCGCGGTAGGGGAACACGAGCTCGTGCAGCCAGGTGTAGGCGAAGCCGTTGTAGCCGAGCGAGGCCTCGAAGGCGAACGCCATGCCGATGACGTAGGCGATACGCGCCCCCGAGAGCGGTGGCCAGAAGCCGACCACCGCGACGAGGGGCGCCGTGAACCCCTGGAACAGCTCCCGCTCGGCTTCGCCGAGGCGGTGCGTTTCGCCGAACATCCGGTTCCAGAACGGCGCGGCGAGGTAATTGCCCGGTGTGGCGCTGTAGGTCGTGATCTCGACATGGCGACGCTCGCCCACGGCGCGGCGCGCGGCGAAGTAGGGCGCGGTGAACGGCGCCGTGATCAGCGCGGCGAGCAGCGCGCCGGCCGCGAGCGGCCGCAGTGCCTGGCGGAGCCGCGCCCGGCCGGCGGCCACGAGCACGATGCCGGCCACGATGGCCAGGTACGTCGCGAAGAAGATCCCGTAGTACCAGGACGACAGCGTCTGCAGGGCCAGAAAGAGGCCCGTCAGCAGACCGTCACGGAGCCGTCCGTGTTCGATCGTCCGGTGGAAGGCCCAGAGCGCCAGCGGCATCCACTGCGCCATCTGCAGCTCCAGATGCGAGTAGTGCATGTAGCGGTAGGGCAGGAATGCGAAGACGAACCCGGCCAGCAGCGCGGCGCCGGTGTGCCGCGTCAGCGATCGCACCAGCAGGAACATGGCGGCGCCGGAGAGCGCGAACCCGGACAGGAACAGGATGTTGTACGCCACGACCTGGTGCACGCCCGCCCAGACGAGCGGCGCGACCATGAGCGCCGGCACGATCATCGCGTCCGAATAGGCGAACGTGTTGCGCTCGGGATGAAAGATGTTGGCGTGGAAGAGCCCGAGCGGATCGCGCGGGAGCTGGTGCGCGACCCAGGACAGGCGCCAGGTGGACAGCAGCGGGTCCCCGAACTCGGGCACGACCGTCTCGCCGATCAGCCGCGCCTGCGGCCAGGTCATGACCGCGGTGAACGCGACATAGAGAGCAATCACGCCGACGCCGGCGGCCACCCGGCGGCCGCGGGAGGCCTCAGCGTCGCGCGGAGGCGGCGCGTCGGGAGGCAGCATGCCCGGCTCGCGTGCGGACGTGCGAAGCCACCGGACGATCCGGCGGGTGAGCGGGTCCCGGCGCACCCGCGCGTGCCGCACCGCCACGATGACGACGGCCCAGAAGAGCACGCGCCACTCGGAGGTCAGCGAGACGCGGATTCCGGCCAGCCGGATGATCGTGCCGCCCTCGACCGCGACGAAGAGCGCGAGGAACACCAGCGCGCAGGCGGCCGCGTCGGCGGCGCGTACCCAGCGCGGCAGCCGTGCGCTCTCCTCTGAACTCGGGCTCGGGTTAGTATCTGCTGTGCTCTGGCCTGAGGCGGCCGTGGGGTCGTTCACGCAGCCTGATCCTTCCTGCAGAATGTCAGGCTACGTCCTCGCCGGAGCACGGTCAATGACAGAGTCGTGGATGAGGTCCATTTTCAGGCGGAGCGCCGCAGATGATTCGCAGTGCTGTTCTCTGTGTGGTGCTGGCGGGGGCGGCCCTGGGCGCCGCGTCGATTCGGTCTGAGATGGCCGTGCACGCACGAGCCCAGGAGCGCCCCACGCTCTCGGTCTCCCGCGCCGACGATTTCGAGGTCAACGGCGAAGGGAATCACCAGGCCTGGGAGAAGGCCGCGTGGGTGCCGATGCGGCGACGCCAGGCCGACGGACACTCGTACGAGTCGCGGTTCAAGATGCTCTACTCGCCGACCGGCCTGTACTTCCTGATGGACGCGACGGATCGGAAACTGACCGCCACGATGGCGGAAGACTTCATGGACCTCTGGAACGAGGACGTGTTCGAGGTCTTCCTGTGGACCGACGAACGCTATCCCGTCTACTTCGAATACGAGATCTCGCCCCTCAACCGCGAGCTCCCGATTCTGATCCCGAACTTCGGCGGACAGTTCCTCGGCTGGCGCCCGTGGCACTACGAGCGCGACCGTCTGACGAGAAAAGCCACGAGCATCGCCGGTGGACCGAAGGAGCCGCACGCCGCGATTGAGGGATGGCGTGCGGAGTTCTTCATCCCCTACGCCGTGCTCCGCCCCCTCCAGAACGTCCCGCCCCAGCCCGGCACGCGCTGGCGGGCGAACTTCTATCGCATGGATTACGACGACGGGAAGCGCACGCAGTGGGAGTGGGCCCCCGTTGCAAAGACCTTCCACGAGTACGAGAAGTTCGGCGACCTCGTCTTCGGAGACTCGCCGGTGCGGTGACTGTACCGGGTTCCAGGTTCCGGTTCGTGGCTCCTGGTGCCAGGTTCCCGTTCCAGGTTCGGTTCCCGGCCGGGTGTTCCGCTGCCGGGGGTCCGGTCCAGAACCAGGACCACGAACCAGGAACCGGAACCAGGCACCGGAACCAGGCACCGGAACCAGGCACCAGGCACCAGAAACCGGCGAAGCCTACTGACTTCCCGCTTTCGGCAGGAACGGAAACAGCTTCCGGATCATCGCCTCGTCCGGCCGGGTGCCGTACTCGCACACTTCGAACGCCTCGGCGTGCCGGACGGCGTTGCCCTGCTCCGAGCCGTACCACTTGACCAGCGCGGCCCGGACGGCCGCGTTCGGCTGGCCGGCGCGCGTGTCGCGCAGCCACTTCCGCCGCGCGGCCGGATCCGTCGGCACCTTCTCCAGGTTCCCGGCGACCCATGGCAGCCACTCGTACATCTGCGACACGTGCGCGTCGATCATGTCGATCTTCTTCTCGATCACGTCGTCAATCGAGATCGCCACGTCGGGGCTGAACGGGTTCGGCTTCTGGAAGCCATCCTGGAAGTACATGAACACCGGGTTCTTCCGCAGCGCCGGCGTGTCGGGAGCGATGTTGGGGACGACGACCATGTAAGCGGCGTCCTGCACGAGCACGCCGGTGTACCGATGGTCGGGGTGATAGTCGTTCGGCCGCGGCGCGAGGACGAGGTCGGCGTTCCAGAGCCGGATCTGCCGGATGATCTCCTCGCGCGGCTTCAGCCCGGGGAGCAGCTCGCCGTCGTGGTTGTCGAGCACCACGTAGTCGATCCCGATGCGTCGGCCGGCCTCCTGTGCCTCGGCGCGGCGCCTGGCGGCCAGCGCGCCGCCGCCTTCCGTCTGGTGGCCGGCATCGCCGTTGGTGACCGAGACGAAGCGAACCCGGTGCCCGAGCGCGGCGTACTTCGCCGCCACCCCGCCGGCGCGCTGATCGCAGTCGTCGGGATGTGCGCCGAACGCGATGATGTTCAACCGGCCGTCGGTCGCCGGCTCGCGCGTGCGCCCCGGCGCCTGCTGGCCCGCACCGGCCAGCGCGCCGGGCGACCCGGTGGCCGCGACGAGCGCGGCGGACGAGACGAGGATGGCGAGCGTGACAGTCCTTTTCATGAGGCCTCCCTGGCGACTGGAACGGATGGCTCGAAGGGCCAGCGGCGCGTGTACCGCGACCAGAACAGGAAGCAAACGACGCCGAGCGCGATCATGCCGACGCCAAGCGCAATCAGACGCCAGCCGGACGTGAGCAGCAGGAACATCCAGCCGGCGAGCGCGACGAGCGGCGGCACGGGGTACAGCCACATCCTGAAGGGGCGCGGCATGTCGGGCCGCCGCGCGCGCAGGAGCATGACGGCGAACACCTGACCGATGAACTGCACGACGATTCGGGTCGTGATGAGCGCATCGATGACGAGGCCGAGGGGCAGGAGGCTGCAGAGTACGGCCAGCAGGCCCAGGACGAGCAGCGATACGTGGGGAATCTGCTTGACCGGGTGCACCCGACCGAACACGCTGAAGAAGTAGCCGTCCTGGGCCGCCGCGTAGGGAATCCGCGAGTAGCCGAGCAGCAGCGCGAAGACGGAGCCGAAGGCCGTCCAGAGGATCATCAGCGTGAAGAACGTCGCGATCTGCGGCCCGTAGAGCCGCTCCATGAACGTGGAGACGATGAACTCGGCCTCGGGGTGGGCGTCGGCGGGCACGAACTCGCGCCAGGGCACGACGCCGATGATGGAGAGGTTGATCGCCAGGTAGATGGCGGCGACCGCTACGATGCTGATCAGGATCGAGCGCGGAATCGTCCGTCCCGGGTCCTTCACCTCGTCCCCGATGTAGCAGATGTCGTAGTAGCCCAGGTAGTCGTAGATGCCGACCCGCGCCGCCGCGCCGAGCCCGAGCATGAACCCGATCGAGAAGTCGAACGCGCCGGGCGGGAAGTCGAACGCGCGCGAGGCGTCGAAGTTCAGGGCACCGCTGACGATCACGGCAAACGTCGTGAGGAGCGTGCCGATCCAGAGGCTCACCGTGAGCGTGCCGATCGTCTCGATCCGGCGATAGAGGAGGACGACGTTGAGGATCCCGACGCCGGCCGCGACGGCGAAGACCTGCGCCCCGGTCAGATCCGGCCAGATGTAGCGCGTGTACAGCGAGAAACCGATGTAGCCCGACGCGATCTCGAGCGGGCCGCTGAGGATGAAGCTCCAGATGAAGAGAAAGGCGGCGAGCCGGCCGTACCGCTCGCGGCCGAACCCTTCGCGGAGGTACCGGTAGCTGCCCCCCGAGCCCGGCATCGCCGCCCCGAGCTCGCTCCAGACGAGGCCGTCGGGGATGGTCACGAGCACCGCAATCAGCCAGCCGAGCAGGGCCTGCGGCCCTCCGAGCGCCGACATGAGCAGCGGGATCGTGATGAATGGCCCGATCCCGATCATGTTCGACATGTTGAGGGCGGTGGCCTGCAGCAGGCCGAAGCGGCGGGACAGCGCGTGAGCCATGGGTGCGCCGGTGATCCTATCGCGAGAGGCCTATAATTCCGTGTTGGTTTGTGGCTGGAAAGTTCAGGGTTCCTGGTTCCAGGTTCGAGGTTGCAGGTTCCTCGTTCTTGGTTCCAGGTTCCGGTTCCAGATTCCAGGCTGGTATGGGAACCCGAACCAGGAACGCCGAGCCCTGAACCGAGGAACCCTGAACCCGAAATCCGGAACCTGACCGACCAGGAACCCAGGAACCAGGAACCAGGAACCAGGAACCCGCTTCGTTGGTGCGCCGTTCACCCAGTGCCGCCCTGCTGCTTGGCCTGCTCATCACGCTGGCGACGGTACTGGCCTACTCCTGGTACATCTCGCGTCAGATATCGGGGCTGCGGCGGTTGCAAACGGAGCTCATGGACCGCAACCGGCGCGACTCGCTCCAGTTGCTCCGGATCCAGAACGATCTGAACCAGCTGGCGCTGGCGATGCGGGACATGCTCGACGCGGAGGAGCCGTACCCGCTGACGGCCTGGGCCGCCCAGTTCGAGCGCATCCGCCTCGATCTGGACGATGCGATCCGGCGCCAGGCCGACGTAGCGGTGGGCCGCCGGACGCCGGAGCAGACGCAGTACCTCTCCACGTCGGTTGCGCAGTTCTGGGATGCGGCGGACCGCATCTTCGATCTCGCGCGCGCCGGACAGGAGGACGAGGCGCGCGCCCAGATACGCCTGTCACTGCAGGCGCGGCAGGCGGCGCTCAGCACGACGGTCGCCCGCCTGCTCGTCCAGAACAACGAGACCGAGGAGCAGGCGGCGCAGCAGGTGCAGGAGATCTACGCGAGCGTCCAGCGGCAGGTCTACTGGTTCCTGGCGGTTGCGCTCGCCGCCATCGTGGCCACGAGCCTGTACTTGATTCGATCCAACCGGCGGCTGTTCGCGGAGCTGGCGGGCCTGTCCGAGCAGCGCCGCGAGCTCACGCAGAAGCTGATGACCACGCGCGAGGCGACGCTGCGGGAGATCTCGCGCGAGCTGCACGACGAGTTCGGCCAGATCCTCACGGCCATCGGATCGATGCTGGGCCGGGCCGAGAAGCAGCTGCCCGCCGACGCGCGGCTGCGCGGCGATCTGCACGAGATCGGCGAGATCGCCCAGGCCGCTCTCGACAACGTGCGCGGGCTCTCGCAGACGCTGCATCCGTCGATCCTCGAGGAACTGGGGCTCGAGAGCACGATCGACTGGTACCTCTCGACCGTCGGGAAGCAGCTCGGAATCGAGGTGAGCTACGAACGGACGGGAGATCCGGGCGGCGTGGGTGACACCACGGCCATTCACGTGTACCGTGTCCTGCAGGAGGCCCTCAGCAACGTGGCCCGGCATTCGGGCGTGAAGCGCGCCCGCGTCCGGCTGCGCTCCGAAGACGGCCGGCTGACACTCGAGGTCGAGGATCGCGGGAAAGGCCTCGATCCCGACACCGCGCGACGCGGGCTGGGCCTCGTGGCCATGCGCGAGCGCGCGGAGCTGCTGGGCGGCGTGCTGGAGATCCTGCAGCCGCGCGAAGGCGGCACGCTGGTGCGCTTGAGCGTGCCCCAGGCGTCCGGAGAAACCGTATGAGCGACAAGACCACGGTGCTGCTCGTCGACGATCACGCGCTCGTGCGCCGCGGCTTCCGCCGCCTCCTCGAGGACGATCCCACGCTCGAGGTCGTCGGGGAGGCGAGCAGCGGCGACGAAGCCGTGCGCCTGGTCGACGAGCTGAAGCCCGACGTCATCGTGATGGACGCGGCCATGCCGAACATGAGCGGTCTCGCGGCGACGCGGGAGATCCGTGCGCGCGTGCCGGAGGCCGCCGTCCTCATCCTCAGCATGCACTCGGAAGAGACGCTCGTGCGGCAGGCGGTGCAGGCCGGCGCGCGCGGGTACATCCTCAAGAACGCGGTGAATCTCGATCTCCCCGCGGCGGTGAAGCGCGTGGCCGCCGGGGAGACCGTCCTCGATCCCGCCGTCGTGCCCGCGACGGCGCCGCACGGCGAGCGGCACCGCGGGCTCACGCCCCGGGAGCTGCAGGTCCTGCAGCTCATCTGCGACGGCCTCTCGAACCGTGCCATCGCCGCCAGGCTGGATCTGAGCGTCAACACGGTGGCGGTGCACCGCGCCAACATCATGAACACGCTCGGCGTCCACAAGACCGCGGAGCTGGTCGTCTACGCGATCCAGAACGGCCTGGTGAACCCGCTGTGAACCGGCGTGCGTTCCTGCAGCGGTGCGGCGGGGGAGTCGCGGCGGCCGCGCTCGCGCCTGCGCTGCGCGCCCAGCCGGCCCCGGCGCCGGACTTCCGCTTCGCCGACGTGACCGGGCCGGCGGGCATCCGCTTCGTGCACAACAGCGGCGCCTATGGCGGCAAGCTGCTGCCCGAGACGCTCGGGTCCGGCTGCGCGTTCCTCGACTACGATGCCGACGGCTGGCCCGACATCCTGTTCGTCAACGGGATGGACTGGCCGGGCCACAAGCGGCAGCGCTCGACGCTGCGGCTCTATCGCAACAACCGCAACGGCACCTTTGCCGACGTGACGCGCGCGGCCGGCCTCGACGTCGAGCTCTACGGCATGGGCGTGGCCGTGGGCGACTACGACAACGACGGGTTCCCCGACGTCCTCGTCACGTGTGTCGGGCAGAACCGGCTCTTCCGGAATACCGGCAACGGCACGTTCGTGGACGTCACCCGCGCCAGCGGCCTGCACGGCCGCGAGGGCTTCAGCACGTCGGCCATGTGGCTCGATATCGACGGCGACGGTCTGCTGGACCTGTTCGTCTGCAACTATGTGCGCTGGTCGGCCGAGCACGACGTGTTCTGCAGCCTCGACGGCCGCCAGAAGTCGTACTGCACACCGGAAGCCTACCGGGGAGCGACCTGCTGGCTCTTCCGCAACCGCGGCAACGGGACGTTCGAGGACATCACCGCCACGAGCGGCGTGTTCGACTCGAGCTCCAAGTCGCTGGGCGTGGCGCTGGTCGACTACGACGCGGACGGCCGCCCCGACATCCTCGTGGCGAACGACACGCAGCCGAACAAGCTGTATCGGAACCTCGGCAAGGGCACGTTTCGCGACGTGGCGCTCGAAGCGGGCGTCGCGCTCAGCGAGGACGGCAAGGCCAGGGCCGGCATGGGTGTCGACGTCGGCGACTTCGACAACAACGGCGTCCCGGGCATCGCGATCACCAACTTCGAAGGGGAGATGGTCGGGCTGTATCGCGCCCAGAAGCCCGGCGTCTTCCAGGACGTCGCCACGCCGGCCGGCGTGGGCGGTCCCTCGCGCCGCCGCCTGGGCTTCGGCTGCGTCTTCGCCGACCTGGATCTGGACGGCGCGCTCGATCTCGTCGTCGCCAACGGCCACATCGACGACACGGTGCGCAACATCAGCGGCGGCGGCCACGCGCAGCCGGCGCTCGTGTTCCTGAACGACGGCCGCGGACGGTTCCGCGAGGTCGCGTCGTCGCTCGGGGGAGGGTTCGCAGCGCCGCGCGTCGGCCGCGGGCTGGCGGTCGCCGACTTCGATCGGGACGGCGACCTCGACGTGCTGATGACGACCAACAACGGTCCCGCCGTTCTGTTCCGCAACGATCAGGCCGCCGGGCACCGCAGCCTGCGATTCCAGCTGGTGGGCACCACGTCGAACCGCGACGCGATTGGCGCCACCGTTCGCATCTTCCACGAGGGCCTCGCGCAGATGCGGACGGTCAGGAGCGGATCCAGCTATCTCTCCCAGTCGGAGCTGCCGCTGACGTTCGGCGTCGGCCGCCGCGATCGCATCGAGCGGGCCGTCATCACCTGGCCAGGCGGCCGGACCGAGGAGTTCCGCGACCTGGCGTCGGCCAGGGCCTATGTGTGCGTGGAGGGCAAGGGCATCAGGTCGGGCTCGTAGTAGCTTCGTACTATTGTCCCGGAAGGGTCGCACAGGTACAGTCCCGCCACTCTGCGACCGTCAGCGCCGCCACCAGCTTCTCTCATCCGGACGATCCGTCCAGTGATGCTCATTCGGCGCACGGCCTGCGCCGCGCTCTCCGCCGCGCTCGTCGTGGCAGCGGTGGGCCCTGTTCGTGGACAGGCGGCCGTCGCCAGCCTGGCCGGCCGCGTCACCGATCCCCAGGCCGCCGCTGTCGCGGGCGCTGCGATCACCGTCCGCAGTCCGGCCACCGGATCCACGTGGAGCGCGGTCACCGACGCGGACGGCCGTTTCCTGATCCCCATGCTTCCGCCGGCAAGCTACGAGGTGGCCGCCGCACGGGATGGCTTCCGGACCTGGCGGGCTGACGGCGTGGTGCTCGAGGTCGGCCGCGATCGATTCCTGGACGTCCGGCTCGACGTCGGCGGGGTGCAGGAGACCATCGATGTATCCGACGACAGCCACCGGCTGAGCACCGCCGTCGACGGCGTGCTCGCTGCCGACCATATCGAGGTCCTCCCGCTGAACGGCCGTAACTTCATGGAGCTGGCACTCCTCGTCCCCGGCAACCAGCCCACGCCGACGTTCGACCCGACCAAGACCAACAGCGTGCTGATCTCGTCGGCCGGACAGCTCGGACGGGGCGGCAATGTCACGATCGACGGGCAGGACAACAACGACGATGTGGTTGGCGGACCGCTCCTGAACCTGCCAATCGACGCCGTCCAGGAATTCCAGATCGCGACCAGCCGTTTCGGAGCCGACCTCGGCCGCTCGGCATCTTCCGTGATCAACGTCGTGAGCCGGTCCGGGAGCAATACGCTGCGGGGAACGGCCGGACTCTTCGCGCGCGATGCCGGGTGGCAGGCGCGTCCTGCCACGCTCGACCCGTCGGCGGAGGAGCCGCCCTTCGATCGCCAGCAGCTGTCGGCATCCGGGGGTGGACCGGTTCGACGGGACCAGGCCTTCTGGTTCGCGGCCGGCGAGATGCGCAATCAGGATGGCGCCGTGCTCGTGGGGACGCGAGATCCGGCGGCGAGCGAGATCCGGCGGAGCTTCGCCCCGGCTCCCCTCGACGACGCGCTGTGGTCGATCCGGCTGGATGCGGGCAAACCGTCACAGCGCTTCGCGCTGCGGTACGCGGGCGAGCGGGGGACGGACACCGCAGCGAGCGCCCTCGAACGATCTATCGGGTCGGCCACGCAGCGGCAGGAGGCGACGAACAGGTACCAGAGCCTCCTGGGCTCGTGGACGTCAGTCGTGTCTCCGACTCTGGTCAACACCCTGCACGTGAGCGTCAGCACGTTCCTCAACGACACGGTGCCCGTGGCGACGGCGCCCCAGCTCACGTTCCCCAGCATCCAGGACGGGGCGTCCTTCCGGATGCCGCAGGAGACGAGACAGACGCGGCTCCAGATCTCGGAGACTGCCACGTTCGTACGCGGTGCGCACGCGCTGCGGGTCGGCGGTGAACTGCAGCGCGTCGATGCCGAGTTCCGGCTCGGCGTGTTCCGCCAGGGTCGCATCGAGCTCGTGCAGGATTTCCCGACGTTCGATCACACGGGCGACGGCCGCATCGACGACAACGACCTGCTGTTCGCGGTGACGCTCCGGAGCGGCAAGCCCGAGGAGGACCTGTACCTTCCCGACGCGGACAACGTCCACGTGGCAGGCTTCATCCAGGACGACTGGAGCGTGTCCGATCGGCTGCACCTGAACCTGGGGCTCCGCTACGAGTTCGATACCGACGTCAACAACCAGAGCCGCGTCGACCAGCTGAATCCGATCGTGCTGCCGTTCGTCACCGGCGAGCGATCGAGAGACCTGAACAACTTCGGGCCGCGCGTGGGCTTCGCGTGGTCCATGGGCGAGCGTGTCGTCGTGCGGGGCGGTTACGGGACGTACTACGATCGCGTCGTCCTGCAGATTCAATCCCTCGAGCGCGGCCTGGACGGCCGCGCCCTGCCGATCGAGGTGCGTGCGGGCAACGTGTTCTTCGTCGATCCCGAGACCGGCCGACTGCCGCCGTTCGCGCCGACGCTCGCCAATCCTTTTACCGGCTTCATCCTGCCGGGTGCGGGCGCGTCGGGCATCAACATCATCGACCCGGAGCTGCAGAACCCCGCGGTCCATGAGTTCCACCTGGGAGTCGAGGGCCAGATTCTCGGCATGCGGGCGCGCGTCGACGGGATTCACAACCAGGGGACGCACTTCATCATCGGCCGGACGGTCGGCGAGGTGTTCAACCCGGTCGTCGGCGGCCCCGACCGCGTGGTGAACCTGGAATCGAGCGCACGCACCAAGTACGACGCCCTCCTGGTCTCGGTCGAGCGGCCGTTCGCCCGCGGAGCCTCGTTCCGGCTCGGCTACACGCTTGCGAAGGCCTTCAATTACGCGAACGACGATCAGATCCCGTTTCTGGGCGGCCCCATCGATCCGAACGATCTCCGGCGGGAGTTCGGTCCGGCCCCGAACGATCGGCGGCACAGGCTCGTGGCGTCCGCGCAGGCCCGGCTGGCCGGCGGATTCGCGGTGTCCGGCATCTGGACGATCTCGTCGGGCGTGCCGATGGACATCATGATGCCGGATGGGCAGACGCGCATCCCGGTCCTGCAGCGGAACGCCGGCGGCCGGCTGTTCAGCCGCGCCAGCGAGCTGAACGCCTTCATCGGCGAGACCAACGCGTCGGGAGGGATCGACGGTACGCGGCTGCCGCTCGTCGACGACAGCGCCCGCTTCACGGACAGCTTCAACGCGCTCGACCTGCGCATCTCGCGTCCGTTCCGGCGCGGGCGCCTGCGCGTCGAGCCGATGCTCGAGCTGTTCAACGTGTTCAACGTCACGAACGTGCTCGGCACGACCAACGTGAACTACTCCGGCTTCGCGAACGTCCTGGTGCGGGACTCGGAGGATCCCTCGGACCCCGGCTACCTGCGATCGAGCCGCTTCGGCCGGCCCGTCACGACCGCCGGTGGCGTCTTCGGGTCCGGGGGACCGCGTGCGCTGCAGCTTGCGATCCGCGCGACGTTCTGACCAGCCGCTCGCCGCTTCATTCGAGCTCGTGGCTTCCGGCGTCAGCCGGACGATCATCCCGCATGCCTGACGGCAGCGCCCCTGACACACTCGAGGCGACGGTCCCGGGAGAGCCTGCCTGATGCCGCAGGCCTCGACAGCCCTCCAGACGCATGTCGCCCCCCGGCGGCTGCTCGGCACCTGGGCGGCGACGGCCATGGTCATCACCGAGGTGGTCGGCGTCGGGATCTTTCTCACGCCGGCGACGATGATGAGGACGCTGGGCAGCCTCGGGGCCGCGCTCATGATCTGGGCGGCCATGGGCGCCTTGAGCGCCGCAGGGGCGCTCTGCTATGCCGAGCTGTCGACGCGTTTCCCCAGGGCGGGCGGCGGGTACGTGTTCCTGCGTGAGGCCTACGGCCCGCGCTGCGCGTTTCTCTACGGCTGGATGGCTCTCCTCGTGGTGGACCCCGGGCTGGCCGCCGCGCTGGGCATCGGCCTCTCGCGCTACCTGCTTGCCACGTTCGACGGCTCCCCCCTGCTCCTCACCCCCGTGTCGCTCGCGTGTGTCGTCGGCTTCGGCCTGCTGACCCTGCAGGGAGTGCGGGTCAGCGCCCGGGTCATGCGATGGACGGCCGCTGCAAAGCTCGCCATCGTCGCGACGCTCGTCGTTGCCGGACTGCGGCGGGGCCTCGCCGGGAGCGGCCGGGTGCTCGTCGAATCGGGAGTGCCAGCCGCGGCGATCGGGCCTGGAGCGCTGGCGACGTCGGTCGTCGCCGCGTTCTTCGCGTTCGGCGGCTGGTGGGAGCTCGGGCGCATGAGTGAGGAGGTCGAGTCGCCGCGCCGGACGATGCCGCGCGCGCTGATCGGGGGGGTGGCGATCGTCGCCGGGATTTACGCGCTCGTGAGCGTCGCGTTCGTGCTGGCGACCCCGGGACCCGCGGCCGCCACCGACGAAGCGTTCGTCTCGTTGGTCGGTGCCGCGCTCTTCGGGGAAGCTGCTGGACGGCTGCTCGCGGCGATGGTGGCCATGGCGGTTGGTGGCAGCCTCGCGGCCGTCCTGCTCGGCGCGCCCAGGGTGTATCTGGCCATGGCTCGCGACGGCCTCTTCCCGGGACGCCTGGCCAGGTTCGACGTGTCGCGCGGCGCCGCCCCGGGCGGAACCCTCGTCCAGGTCTCGCTCGCCTCGCTGCTGATAGTGCTCGGCTCGTTCGACGACATCCTCGCGTACTTCGTCCCCTCGGCCGTGTTCTTCCTGGGACTGTCGGCGGCCGCCGTGATCGTGCTGCCCAGACCGGGCGAGGCCGAGGCGGTCTTCCGCGCTCCGGCGCATCCGCTCCCGATCCTCCTGTTCCTGGTGCTGATCGTGAGCATCCTCGCGCTGTTCGTGTTCGGGCAGCCGCGCCAGACGCTGCTGGGGGCAGCCGTCGTGCTGCTGGGGATTCCGGTCGCCTGGATCGTCGTGCCCCGGCGCCCGCAGCGTTCCTGAAGGCTCACCCCGTCGATGTCGCGAGCCCGCGCTGGCGGAGCCAGCTCCGCACGGCTGCGGCGGCGCGGGCCACGCGGTCGGTCGCCGTCACGTAGAGCGCCGGTATCAGGAAGAGGGTGACGAACGTGGACGCCATCAGGCCTCCGATGACGACTCGCGCCAGCGCGGCCTGCAGGCCGGCCCCCTCCCCCCACCCGACCGCGAGCGGCAGCAGCCCGAGGACGGTCGTCGCGGTGGTCATCAGGATCGGCCGCAGGCGCGTGCGGCCCGCCTCGATAGCGGCGTCCAGCACGGGGAGGCCGTCCTCGCGCCGCTTCAGGTTCAGGTAGTCCACGAGTACGATGGCGTTGTTGACGACAATGCCGACGAGCATCACGATGCCCATGATGCTCTGCACGTTCAGCGTCGTGCCGGTCAGCAGCAGCGTCGGCACGATGCCGATGATGGCGACAGGGACGCTGAACATGACCACGAGCGGATCGAGGAACCGCTCGAACTGCCCGGCCATCACCATGTAGACCAGCACCAGCGCGAGCGCGATCGCCAGCGCGAAGTCGCGACGGGACTGCTCCTGCTCCTGCCACGCCCCGCCAAAGACGATGGAGAAGCCGGCCGGCAGCTGCAGGTCGGCGAGCCGTTGACGGATGCGCTCGACGGCGTCGCCGAGCGCGACGCCGCTCTCCAGATCGGCGGTGATGTAGAGCACCCGCTGGCCGTCGATGTGCCGGATCTGGGTCGGTCCGCGGCCGGGGTCGCGCTGCACCAGCGTCGAGACCGGCACGATGGTCCCGCCGGTCGTCTGGACCGAGATCCCTCCGAGGTCCTGCGCCGTCAGGCGGTCTTCCGGGCGCAGCCGCACGACGATCGGGAACTGCTCGCCCCCCTCGCGGAAGTAGCCGGCGCGCGTCCCGCCGACGCTCGTCTGCACGGCCCGGCCGACGTCCTCGACGCTGAGGCCCATGTTCGCGATGCGGTCGCGATCGAATCGGAGGTTCTGCTCCGGCCGGCCCTCCCGCTGGCGCAGCCGCACCTCGACGACGCCCGGGACGGTGCGCATCCGGCTGACCATCTCGCCGGCCAGCTCCTGCGCCCGCTCGAGGTCGTAGCCGCGGAGCTGCACCTCGATGGCATCAGACGTGCCGCCCGCGCTGAACAGCCGCCGCAGGATCCACAGGCCCGATCCCGCCTCGACCCGGATCTCGGCCCCCGGAATCCGTCCGGCCGTGGCCTCGCGGATGCGGTCCGCCAGCTCCATCGGATCCATCGTGCGCTGGCGGGCGCCGACCAGCCGGATCTCGACCTCGGCGTCGCCGTCGCCCCGCACCTCGACGGCGAACGACTGCACGTCGTCGGGGGGCACCACGCGGCGGACGATGGTCTCGAGCTCGTCCAGGTACTGGTTGGCGACGGCGATACTCGTCCCGCGCGCCATCTCCATTTCGATGTCGAGCTCGTTGGTCTCCATCTCGGGCGTGAGCTCCACGGGTATGAGCGGCACGAGCAGGAGCGCGCCCACGAGCAGCGCGGCGGTTGCGGCGAAGACGCGTCCGCGGTGCCGGAGCGCACGCGTGAGCCGCTCGACGTAGAAGGCCTCGATTCGCTCGAGGAGGCGCTCGACGCGGGAGGGCCGCCGTTCGTCCGTCGCGGATGGGTCGGCAGCCAGGCGGCTGGCGAGCACCGGGATGAGCGTCAGCGCGACCAGCAGGGAGCAGCCCAGGGCGAAGACGATGACGAGCGCGAGGGTCTGGAAGAGCTGCCCGCTCGTCGTGCGCATGAACACGACGGGCAGGAAGATGACGCAGGTCGTCAGCGTCGAGGCGATGACCGCGCCCGAGACTTCGCGCGTGCCGACGCGGGCGCTCTCCACGGCCGGGAGACCTCGCCGGCGTGTGCGCACGATGTTCTCGAGGACGACGATCGCGCTGTCGACCATCATGCCGATGCCGAGCGCCAGGCCGCCGAAGGTCATCTGGTTGAGCGTCAGGCCCGAGAAATAGAGCAGCCCGAACGTGGCGGTGATGGAGATCGGGATCGCCAGCGCGATGATGGAAGTCGTCGAGCCGCTGCGCAGGAAGAGATAGAGGATGAAGATGGCCAGGAGCCCGCCCCACAGCGCCGACGTCTGCACGTTGCTGATCGACTGCCGGATGAACGTGCTCTGATCGGTGTCGATCGTGAGCGTGAGATCGCGGCGCTCCCGATTGATGACCTCGATCTCTTCGCGGATGCGGGCGGCGACGCCGACGGTGTTGGCGCCGCTCTGCTTCTGGATGTCCAGTCGCACGACCGGGGCGCCGTTCACCTCGGCCAGGTTGTTGACGTCCTCGTAGCCGTCCACGACCTCGGCGACGTCGCGGACCCGGATCGGCCTTCCTTCCCGCAGCGTCACGATCGTGGCGCCGATCTCACCGATCGACTGGTACTCGCCAAGCGTCCGGATGTACAGGTCGTTGAGCCCCGATCGCACGTTGCCGCCGGGAAGCTGCACGTTCTCGCGCCGCAGCGCGTCGCTCACCTCCGCCGCCGTCAGGTCGGCGGCGCGCAGACGGTCGCGGAGCAGCCGCACCTGGATCTCGCGGTACACACCGCCGGCCACGCTGATGGATCCGACGCCGGGAATCTGCTCGAACCGCGGCGCAATCTCGCGTTCCAGCACGCGCGTCGTTCCGGCCAGGTTCCGCGTGGAGGCCACGGAGAGCGTCACGATCTCCTGCGCGCTCGGATCGAACTTCCAGATGGACGGGGGATCGGCATCGGGGGGCAGCTGGCCGCGAATGCGATCCAGCGCGGCGCGCACGTCGTTGGCCGCCTCGGCGGTGTCCGTGCCGCGGCCGAACTCCAGCGTCACGCGACTTCGCCCCTCCTCCGAGAATGACGTCATCCGCTCGAGATCGGGAATGCTCGCCAGCGCGTTCTCGAGCGGATCGGTGACGATCGTCTCCATCTCCTCGGGCCCAACGTTGCCGTAGCTGACGTTGACCGAAAGACGGGGGTATTCGATCTCGGGAAGCAGGTCGACCGGCAGGTACAGGAAGCCGACGATCCCCAGTGTGATGACGATCAGGTAGAACATCGTGGTGGCGACGGGGCGGCGGATCGAAGTGTCGGTCAGCATCGATCAGCCCTCCGTGGCCGTGCGCTGCTGACGCTCCAGGAACTCCTTCAGGAGGTCCTCGCGCTGCAGCTGCTGGAGCTCGAGAATGCGGTCCCAGTCGATCGCGCGCGGACGCGCCTGCGGCGCGGATTGGCGACCCTGGGCTGAGAGCAGGTGCTGCCCCACGACGACGACCCAATCGCCCGGCTGCACCCCTTCGACGCCTGCGACCTGCGCGGCCTCGGCGACCACGTCCACCAGCCGGAACGGCACGGGCACCGGTTCCGGCCGCGAGGCGTCCGCGGCGTTCGTTCCGCTCGCGGGCGACGGCGGGGGTGGCGGCGCGCTGCTCGTGACGAACACACCTCGATCCCCCGAAGTCGGATCTTCGTAGAGCGCGCTGACCGGCACGAGCGTAGTCTCGCGGCTCTCGCCGTAGAAGACGTCGACCGTGACGAACATACCCGGGATGAGCGCCCCTGCGTGATTGGGGATGTCGACCTCCACCTCGGCGCTGAAGGAGCCCGCCTCGAGGAACGGCGAGATGCGCGAGACCGCCGCCTTGATCGGCGGGCCCGGCTGCCCGCCCACGCGCAGCTCGACCGGATGGCCGACGCGCAGGCGCGCCAGCGTGTCCTGCGCGACCGGCACTTCCACGCGCATGTTCTCGAGCCGCCCTATCACGAAGAGCGGCGACTGCGTGTCGACGCGCATCCCGACCTCGGCGTTGCGCTGTCCGACACGGCCGGTGATCGGCGCGCGGACGATGGTCTGGGCCTGCACCTCGCGCTGCTCGGCGACGGCGCCCCGGGCCGCCTGCACCTGCGCGGCCGCGCTGTTGGCCGCCGCGCGTGCGGCCTCCGACTGGGCCCGCAGCGAATCGACCGTATTCAGCGGAACGAGCCCCTGGGCGCCGAGCGCCTGGTTCCTCTTGTACTCGGCTTCCAGCTCACGCGCGCGCGCCTGCATCTCCAGGAGCTGCGCCTGGGCGACCTCGACCGCCGACTGCGCCTGTGCGAGCTGCGGCTGCGCCCCGGGGGCCTGAATGCGCACCAGCGGATCCCCCTTCTTCACCTCGTCGCCGTTCTGCGCGAAGACCTCGACGATCGGCCCCGACACCTGTGGGTAGATCGCGACCTCGCCGGAGGCCCGGACCGTGCCCGTCAGCCGTTCGCGAAGCGGAACGGTTCCGCGACGCGCCTGGACGACTTCCACAGCGGGCAGGTCCTGGCTGGGCGCGTCAGGCTGTCCTGCCGAGTTGCGTCCGCACGCGGCAGCCGACACCAGCACGACCAGGAAGCCCAGCGTCCGAAGCACGTGGCGGGAGACGAAGATCATGGAAGACGTTACGGCCAGGCCGGCGTCGTCGCTTACGTGAGGACCGTGCCGGCTGCCTCGGCCCTCGCATTCTTGTTCTTTTTTTCGACCTGAGCCGACCCGGCGCCAGGTCTTTACATGCAAGGCTCGTGGCGGCGCGGGCTGGCCGGATCGTTGCATACTACAGAGGGAGTATATCAGCCGGGCGCTCGCAGACCCCTGCCCGGGTTCAGATGCGGGCCCTTGCGGCAGGTTACAGGGAGAGCGCCGCGGCCGAGCTGGCAACCCCTCCCGCACGCATCGCGGGACCGACAAGGAGAAAGGCAGAACCATGGATGTGTTGAAAATCCGTACGGGACGGCTGGCGCTCGCCGGCCTGTTGACGGTGGGCCTCGCCGTGCCCGCCACGGCCCAAACCGGGGTGTGGGACCAGCGCACCACGATCACTGTTTCCGAGCCGGTGATGGTGCCGGGCGCAACGCTGCAGCCCGGTACTTACGTGTTCGAGCTCGTCGAGTCCGACGCCAACCGGAACATCGTCCGGATCATGAACGAGGACGAGTCGCGCGTCGTCACCACGGCGATTGCGATCCCGGCAAAGCGCCTCGACGTGAAGGGCGACACAGTGTTGAGGTTCAATCCGACCGGCACCGGCACGCCGGCCATTGAGGCCTGGTTCTACCCGGGCGTGCGATATGGCCACCGCTTCGTCTACGACGACAAGGACGCGAAGGAGATTGCCGCGCGCACGAAGACCCTGGTGCTCTCCAAGGACCAGCCCGGGACGGACGCCAGCCGTGGCACTCTGTACACCTACGACGCCGAAGGAGTGCGCAGTCCGCACCGGGACGACACCTCGCTCAACGAGGAGTGGTCACGCTGGTACAGCGACATGCAGGCCAACGCCTCGGCCCGCGTCGCCAAGCCCGGTCAGGGCGATGAGGATCGAGCGGATTCCACGGCGCCCATGATCACGGCTGATCCGGCCGGCATCCAGGTGTCGGTCGACGACCTCGAGGAGCACGGCAGCCGCTACGTCGGCAAGGTCGTCAACGTCACCGCGGAAGTCGAATCGGTGTTCGGACCGAGGATGTTCACGATCGACGAGCCGAACTGGGGCGATCTCGACGGCGAGGTGCTCGTCCACGTGCCGACCAACCTCGCCGCGCTGGTACGCGAGGACGATCGCGTGACCATCACGGGGACAATGAAGCCGTTCGTGTCGGTCGAGTTCGAAAAGGAGTGGGGATGGCTGGACCCCGAGGACGGCATCGAAGCAGATCTGGAGGCCAAGCCGGTGCTGGTGGCGAGCCGCATCGTTGGCGGCGACAGCGGCCGGGCGCTCCTGATCGAGGTCCGCGGGGCTGAGCACGGCGGCGGGGAATCGGGCAGCGATGCGACCAGCCTGAAGGCCCCCGGAGACGCGTCGAAGCGCAAGCCCTCCGACGAACGGCCGGTCGGAACATCCGGCACCACTCGGACGACCCGGCCAGCAGGCGCCTCCGCGGCGTCTAATCTTCAGGAGCTGGCCACCGCCGGACGGGAGGTCGTGGGCCGATCTGTCGACCTCGAGCAAGTCCGCGTCGAGGCAGAGGGGCGGGACGGGGGTTTCTTCGTGGGCACGGGTGGCACCCGCATTTTCGTGCTGACCGACGCGAAGGCTCCGACGGCCGGCGAGACGGTGGTGATCGACGGCGTCGTTCTCGAGATGCCGAAAGCCATGCGGGACCGGCTGAATCCGTCCGTGGAGTGGAACGACGAGATCTACGTGTACGCCACGGGCGTGCATCCGGCGAAATAACACCTGCCGGCACCCCGCGGGGGTGCCGGCAGGCCTTCCATCGGAACGGGGCTGACATGGGGTGACGAAGTCCAGGACGAGTGCGACGCTCGCGGCGCTCGGGCTCGGGCTCGCGACGGGGCTGGGCTTCGTCGCCTCGCCGGCGGTCGTACACCGGTTCTCCATTCACCCGCCGACTGCCCCCCGCGCCCTTCCCGCGGTCGAGACGCTCCTGGACCTGCGGCCCGTCTCGATCACGTTCACGATCGACTGGAAGAAGGTCTCGGCGCAGTCGACCGTCGAGCGGTTCGCGCGGGATCCGTTCTTCTGGCGGAACATGCACTTCGACGACTGGGACCGGTTGCCGTCCGACGTCAGGGACCTGGGCCTGCGCCGCATGCAGGCGAGGTTCGCCGCGGCCGCCTCCGGGCCACGCCTGTGGTCCACGCTGGGCGCCGATGACTGGGACTACGTCCCGCAACCCGTCCGGCTGGTCGTCTACCCGCTCATGGTCGACTACTGGGTGCGCGAATATGCGCCAGGAAAGGATTACGGCCTCACGGCCGGGGACGTGAGCCCGACGCTGCGTGCAATCGTGATGGCCGAGTCATGGTTCGAGCATCGTGCGTTTTTCGAGAACCCGTGGGGCAACCGCGACGTCGGCCTCGGCCAGTGCTCCAACCGCTGCCGTCGTGAACTGTGGGCCGAGGCAGCGGCCGGACAGCTCGACTTCGCCCTGGCCGATGCGCATTACTTCAACCCGTGGCTGGCCACGCGCGCCGCGGTCGTGTGGTTCGGACGGGAGCTCGACAACGCCAGGGGCGACATCGACCTCGCCATCCGCGCGTACCATCGCGGCTTCAAGGCGGCGAGCCGCGGCGACGGGGACGAGTACCTGGCGACGGTGACGCGGTTGCGCCGCAAGTACTTCAGCGGCGAGCCACCGGCGTCCGCCACCTGGCGCGCGCTGTCGGCCTGGGCGGAGTCGGCGAGGGCGAGGATCCAGGACGCCATGGCCGCCGGTGCCGCCGCAGGCTCTCTCGTCCACGACCACGAAGGCGGAGCGCCGACCTCCTGACGTAAGATCCCGGGGCGCCATGGCCCCACCCCCGCACACGCTTCGAGTCGGCCCCGTGCGCTGGCTCGTCACCGCGTTCGTCGTGGTGGCGGGCTGCGTCAGTCCGGCCACGCAAACGCCCTATGACATCCTGATCACCGGCGGCTCGGTGCTCGACGGCGACGCCGCACCCGCCGTGCGCGTCGATATCGGAATCCGTGAAGGCCGCATCGCCCGGATCGGCGACCTCTCGAACGAGCCGGCCCGCCGCCGCATCGACGCCTCGGGTCTGACCGTGGCCCCCGGCTTCATCGACATCCACAACCACTCGGACTACACGATCCTCGCTGATCCGAAGGCCGAGAGCATGATCCGCCAGGGTGTCACGACGATGGTGCTCGGGGAATCGCGATCGGCGGGTCCCGTGAAGCCCGGCATCAACGACCCGCCGGCGACCGAGGGTGTCGGCGTCGACTGGACGACGCTCGGAGGCTATTTCGCGCGGCTCGAGCGGCAGGGGGTGGCCACGAACATCGCCTCGTACGTAGGCGAGGAGCAGGTCTGGACCTGCGTGAAGGGCTACGGCCAGTCGCCGGCGAGCCCGGCCGAGCTCGAAGCGATGCAGACGCTCGTGGCGGAGGCAATGAAGGAGGGCGCCATGGGCATGTCCACGTCGCTGCTGATGCCGCCTTCCAGTCTGGCCACGACGGCCAACCTGATTGCGCTCGCCAGGGTTGCCCGGCAGCACGGCGGCATCTACTCCACGCACATCCGCGACGAAGGCGAGGGAGTGTTCGAGTCGATCGGCGAGGCCATCGAGGTCGGCAGGGGGGCGGCGATTCGCGTGGACATCATCCACATGAAGATCGCGCACCAGCGGCTGTGGGGCCGCGCGGACGAGATCATCGAGATGGTCCGGACGGCCCGCGAGGCCGGACTCGACATCCAGGCGAACGTCTATCCCTATACGGCTGGCCAGAACAACCTCTCGTCGATCGTCCCGCCGTGGGCGCACGACGGCGGTCGCGAACGGCTGCTCGAACGGCTGCGCGATCCGGACACGCGCGCACGGATGCGGAAGGAAATCCTCGAGGGTCGGCCAGGCTGGTACAACCATTACCTCGCCACGGGCGACGGCTGGGGCGGGATGCTGCTCGTCTCGCTGCGGACTGACCGCAACCGCGCCTTTCAGGGCAGGCGCATGAGCGAGCTGATCGCCGCCCGCGGCGGGGATGCGGTCGAGGTGTTGTTCGATGTGCTCCTGGAGGAACGGGGCAGCGTCCCCACGGTGTTCTTCCACCACTCCGAACCGGACATGCAGCTCATCATGAAGCAGCCCTGGACGTCCATCGGGTCGGACGGTGCGGCCGTCAGCGCGGACCGCGCTGGCGCATCCCATCCGCATCCCCGCTATTACGGAACCTTTCCGCGGGTGCTCGGCCGGTACGTCCGCGAGCTGCAGGTGCTGACGCTGCCCGAGGCCGTGAAGAAGATGACGAGCATGAACGCCGACAAGCTCGGGATCGCGGATCGCGGCCGCGTGCGCGAGGGGATGTGGGCCGACATCGTCATCTTCGATCCCGGCACGGTGGCCGATCGCGCGACGTTCGAGAATCCTCACCAGTACCCCGCAGGCATCCGCTCCGTCATCGTCAACGGCGCGGTAGCCGTCGAGAACGAGCGCCACACCGGCGCTCTCGCCGGACGCGTCCTCTACGGGCCGGGCCGGCGCTGAGGGCCCACTGCCGAATCAGGACATCGGGAACAGCCACGCACCGACGATCGTCGCCACGAGACCCCCGGTGCCGTTGATCACGCTCATCGGCGTCAGGACACGCAGCGATTCCTGCTCGGTCAGCCCGCCCATCTTCGAGATGACCCAGAAGCCGCTGTCGTTCATCCACCAGATCGGTTTCGAGCCGGATCCAATCGCGACCGCCAGCCACACGGGGTGAAACCCCAGCGACCCGCTGGCGGCCAGGGGTGCGAGCGCGCCTGCGGCGGTGATCATGGCCACCGTCGCCGAGCCCAGCGCAGTGCGCATCATCATGGTCAGTGCCCATGCCAGCGGCAGGATCGGGAGCGAATAGGCGGTGACGGCGCCCTCCATCCACGGGCCGATGCCCGATTGCTGGAGCACTGCACCGAATGCCCCACCGGCCGCCGTGATCAGGATGATGTTGCCTGCGCTCGTGATCGCCTCGTCCACGGCGGACGGAAAGCTGGCCGCCTGCCGACGCCAGAGCATGGCGAGCGACAGCGCCGCGGCCAGCACGAGGACGATGTTCTGTTCGGACAGCCAGCGCGCCGCGCGCCACAGGCCTGACGCATCACGCCCCGCCAGGTAGCCGGTGTTCAGCGTGATGAGCACGACGGGCAGGAGGATCGGCGCGAGCGACAGATACAACGGCGGCAGATGACGGACGTCCTGCGCGGCGATCGCCTCCAGCCGCGCTGCGGCTTCCGGGCTCTCTCTGAGCGGTACGGGCCATCGCTCATTGGCGATGTGGGCCCACGTGTAGCCGAGCGTCGCGGCGATGGCGCTGACACCCAGTCCGACCAGGATCATGTGTCCGACGCTCACCCCGAATGCGTTGGCCACGAACAGCGGACCGGGCGTCGGCGGAACGAGCGAGTGAGTCATCGTGGCGCCGGTCACGATGGCGAGCACGTAGAGCAGGTAATCGCGGCCGGTGCGCAATCCCATCGCCTTGGCCAGCGGCACCAGCAGGTAGAACACCGTGTCGAAGAACACCGGGATGGCGAGGATGAAGCCGCTGGCGAGGAACGACAGCGACGCGCGTGCCTGCCCCGTGAACGCCAGCAGGGATCGGACGATGCGTTCCGCGGCGCCGGTGTGCAGCATGGCCGTCCCGATGATCGAGGCCATGCCCACCATGACGGCCAGTTGCCCGGCCGTGCGGCCGAAGCCCTCGACCACCCGCTGGCCCGGCGGGACCGCGCCGGCCGCACGCGCCGCCGCCGGTGTGGCGCCCGCGCGCGCCGCGTGACCCTCCAGCGCGCCCGGGGGCGTCAGGAACGCCACCAGGAAGGCCCCCAGGATCAGCGCGAGAAACGCATGGAGCCGCAGCCAGAGAATCCCGGCGATGACGACCGCCATGCCGGACAGCAAGATGACCAGCGGATGCACCCGGGGATGATACCTTCGGAGGGGAAGGGGGAAAGGGGAAGAGACGGGTTCAACGGGAAGGGCGCGGTCGTGTGCCGGGATGCTCACGCGGCTCGGGCCGCTGAACCCGAAGAGGCTGGCGGCGCTCGCGCCACGGTCCCAGCCAGGATCGCTGCCGGCACAGGGAGCAGCGATAGGGTCGGATGGGCGTGATGAGCCGCAGCGGCCGTTCCCACAGCCGCAGGCGCGACCGTCGCAGCGTGCCCGCCAGACGACAGGCGGGACACCGGAGGTGCGAACGATCGCCGCGCCGCTCCGCAGACGGCATCAAGCCACTCTATGCAAGGAAGGCGGGCGGTTCAAGGCGCATCAGGGGGTCGCGCAAGGCGCAAGGCTCAAGGCTCGAGCGTTGGCGCCCGCAGGCCGGATGAGAGACAGTGAGTCACGTCACGCGGTGCGCCTGGGTCAGCGGCGGCCCCTCCAGTTCAGGAGCACGACGATCGGCGACGTCGGCTGCTCCACGACGGCGTTCATCAGGAAGCGCCGGCCGTCCCGCGAGACCATGTACTGCTGCCGATTGGCACCCTGGACGGCGCCTCCGATCCGGCTGTTGAACAAAGGCTGGGGAGTCCCCAGCTCGATCTCCGCACCGGCGCCCGCGGCCCGGACGGGAACCGACATCAGACGGTTGTCGAAGGCGACATAGAAGAGTTCCCTGCCGTCCGCGCGCCACCGCACCTGGGCGCCGCCCTGGCCCGAGACAGGCCTCTTGTCCCCAGTCGGCGGGAAGGGCTGGACGTACACCTCGAAGCGTCCCGACTCGTTCGACTGGTAGGCGATCCATTTCGCATCGGGAGAAAACTGACCGTCCCGTTCATCGAAGCGCGTGCTGGCGATCTGGATTGGATTCGGCGTCCCGTCGAGCGACAGCGCCCAGAGATCCCACCCGGTCTGAGCATCAAGGCTCCGATACAGCATGAGCCTCCCATCTCTCGACCAATCGGTCGCGGCTTTGGGCCCGCTGGTTTCGAGTACGACCTGTTGGCCGGCCGGGCCGGCGACCGGCCTGCGAAAGAGGTTGGTCGGGATGCCAGCCGCGTATACCAGTTCGCTTCCGGTGGGCGACCAGATGGGACGCAAGGCTCCATCAATCGTGAACCGGGTCGATATGCCGCGTTTCGTGTCGAGCAGCCAGATGTCGGGCTGCGCGTTCAGCGTTCGGTAGAAGGCGACCCGCTGCTCGTCGGGGGAGAGCGACGGATCGAGCGAACCCGAGCTGTCCGGTTCGCCGACCTTGCCGACTTCGTTGCCTGCCCGGTCGACCCAGACGAACTGCCGCGTTCCCGCGGCGGAACCAGCGCGATAGACGACGACACCGTCATCGGTGGCGGAGACGGCGGCGGCGTACCTCGCAGGATCGAACGCCACCTGGTCGGCGATCTGAAAGGGATCCCCGGCCAGCGCCAGGCTCACCGGGTCGAACGCCTGGGCGACGAGCGCTCCCTGACGCACGAACAGCAGGTGCCCGGACGCGTAGACGGCCGCGGTGTCCGCGTCGAGGAGCCGGCGCGGCTCGGCGCCACCCAGGTCGCCCACGTAGACTCCGCGAGCATCCGCGTGCCCCCCGACGTAGTAGAGGAAGTGACGCTGATCGGGAAGGAACTGTGGAAACCGATGAGTGCGTTGCCGTGGGCGTTCTGCGCGCGTCACCTCCCGCGCCGCTGCAGGCGCCGAACCTCCGCTCGATCCCGGGATTCGGCTGATGGGGCCGAACAGCGGCCCCGAGTAGAGGATGACGCCGTCGCGGTTCCACGTGCCGCCGCAGCTCAACGCACCGGTCACTTCCTGGACAGCCCCGTTCTCGATCTCCGCGCGCTTCAGCATGCCGTCGGCGAAAAAGCCGATCGCCGTGCCGTCGGGGGACCAGAACGGGCACGAGGCGTGGTCGGTTCCGGTCAACGCCCGCACGGCCAGCGAGTTCAGCGAACGCAGCCACAGTTGTGAGCGGCCTTCGTTCGTCGCCACGTAGACGAGGTGGCGTCCATCGGGCGAGATGGCGAGCGATACCGGATCGGCCGTGGGCGGGGTCGTCACCTCCAGGCGGAGCTCCGGCGCGGGCGACTCCCCTCGAACGAGCCACCATGTCAGGAACGAGGCGCTCAGCGCCGCACCGGCGAGAGCAGCGCCCCACAGCCGTCGAATCCGTCTCGGCCGGCGCCAGGCGGCGCCAGCGTCGGCGTGCCGCGTGCCCTGCTCCACGAGCGCAATGCGCGCATCCCCGATGTCCCGGAGCCGCCAGTGAGGGTTCTTCTGAAGGCATCGTCGCAGCAGGTCGGCCACCTCCGGCGGCGTCTCCCACGGCAGCGCGCTCCAGTCGGGCTCTTCCGCGCTGACCGCCGCCAGCGTGTCGGCGGCCGACGCCTTGTCGAAGGTCCGTCGCCCGGTGAGCAGCTCGTACAGCACACATCCGAAAGCCCAGATATCCGCCCGCTTGTCCGCCGGGTTGCCCGCCGCCTGCTCGGGACTGACGTAGGGTGGCGTGCCCGTCACTGTCACTGCTGTCGAACAGCTGCCCCCCGCCGGCTGACCTTCCAACACCGTGGCCCCGAGCATCCTCGCGATTCCGAAATCCAGCACCTTCACCGAGCCGGCCGGCGTGATCATCACGTTCGCCGGCTTGAGGTCCCGATGCACGACTCCGCGCTCGTGGGCGGCTTCCAGCGCTTCGGCAATCTCGCGGCAGACCCTCAGCCCCTCTTCCAGGCGCATCGGCTTCCGCTTCAGCCGATCGGCCAGCGTCTCGCCGTCGATGAGCTCGAGCACGAGACAGCGAATTCCGTCGACTTCCACGAGATCGTGGATCGCGGCGATTCCGGGGTGGTTCAGGGAGGCAAGCAGCCTGGCTTCCTGCTGGAGACGATCGAGGTGGACCGCTTCGTCGCCGAGGCCGCCTGGCAGCAGCTTCAGCGCGACGTCCCGTTCGAGCCTCGTGTCGCGCGCCCGATAGACGACGCCCATCCCCCCTGCGCCAATGAGGGACGTGACCTCGTAGCGGCCGACCCTGCGCCCGACGAGGACTGGCGGATGGTCTCGGGCACCGATGCCGGCGAGGACCTGCAGTGCCGGCCGTTCGATCACGCTCAGGCTCCGATCGCGATGGGCCAGCAGCGACGCAACCTCCCGCCGGATCTCGTCGTCGGCGCAGGCCTCGGCCAGATGACGGCTTCGGTCCGACGGCGCGAGGTCGATCGACGCGTAGTAGAGACGCTCGATCTCCTGCCATTGCTCCGGGGTCATCTCATTCCTGCGCATCCATCTCACGGCGGAGCCACGCCTTGGCCAGATCCCACTCCCGCAGGATGGTCCGCGATGACACCTTCAGGACCGCCGCGGTTTCGTCCAGCGTGAGCCCGCCGAAGAAACGCAGTTCGACGATCCGGCTCTTTCGGGGATCGACGAGCGAGAGCCTCCGCAGAGCGTCGTCAAGGGCCACGATCTCGCGGGCCCGGTCGGGCGCGGCGGTAGACCCCTCGTCGAGCGCGACGGCGACCATGGTCCCGCCCCCCCGTTTTCCGGAGCGGCGGGAGCGCGCGAAATCGACGAGGATCCGGCGCATCAGCTGCGCCGAGACGGCCAGGAACTGCGCACGGTTCTGCCACCGAACCCCGCTCCATTGGACCAGCCGGACGAACGTCTCGTTGACGAGCGCGGTGGTCTGCAGGGTGTGGTCGCTGCGCTCGCGACGGAGGCTGCGGTGGGCGATCCGGCGGAGCTCCGAGTAGAGCAGCGGCGTCAGCTGGTCCAGCGCCCGCTCGTCGCCGTCGTTCCAGTCCTGCAGGAGCTGCGTGATGTCGCGCAGGTCTGCCATGGCTCTGCGTTTCGGATGGCTTCGACGCCCCGGCGTGTCGCACTTCCGGGGCGATTCACGCCTTCAGAGGATAGCGCTTTCAGGCGCGTCCATCCGCGCACGCCGGCGGAGGCCAGCGTTTCGCTGCTGCTTCGCCTCGACAGGAGTACACCATGCCTCGCAGCCTCTCTGCCATCGCAGTCGCGCTGACCGTCCTGCTGATCACGAGTCCCGCCACCGACCGTGCGGCCGCCGCCTCGAAGTTCTCGGCCTGGTCGGCGCCGGCCAACCTCGGCGCCGTGATCAACTCGGGTTTCAACGAGTTCGCGCCGGCCGTCGCCAAGAACGGTCTGGCCCTCTATTTCAGCTCCGACAGATCCGGCGGCCTCGGCTCGACCGACATCTGGGTGTCGCAGCGTGCCAGCCGGAGCGACACCTGGGGGCCGCCGCTGAACCTGGGCGGCCCCGTCAACACGGCGTTCGGCGAACGGGCGCCGGCCTTTTCCCGCGACGGCCACTGGATGTTCTTCGTCAGCGAGCGCCCCGGAGGCCTGGGAGGTGACGACATCTGGGCGACCTGGCGAACGAACGTGCACGACGACTTCGCGTGGCAGCCGCCGATCAACCTGGGATCGGGTGTGAACTCGGCCACGTTCGACGCCGGGGCGGCGTTCTTCGAGAACGACGAGGCGGGCAGCCCGCAGCTGCTCATCGGGAGCACGCGAGCCGGAGGGCCCGGCGGCGAGGACATCTACGTCAGCGCGCAGCTGGCCGACGGCTCGTTCGGTCCTGCCGTCCTCGTCGCTGAGCTGAGCAGTCCACAGGCAGACCGGCGGCCGACGATCCGCTTCGACGGCCTGGAGATCATCTTCTTCTCGAACCGGCCTGGGACTCTGGGTGGAGCCGATCTATGGGCGGCCAGTCGCGAGACAGTCTTCGACGCCTGGTCGGTGCCGGAGAACCTCGGGCCGGTGGTGAACACCACCTTCAACGAGGGCCCGGCGTACGTCTCGTCTGACGGGCGTCAGCTGTTCATGACCTCGGACCGCCCCGACGGGTTCGGTGCCTTGGACCTGTACGTCACGACGCGCGAGCGGGTCGGCGGGAGCTAGATCAGCCGCAGGCGCAAGTCACGGGCAGGGCGGATGGGCACACCAGTCATGCGCGGGCGTAAACGCCGCCGCCGCCCGGCGCCGATGCTCCGCCCGGAGGTGGGAATCGGACGGCCGGAGTCCCGCAAGATTCCAGGGCGTCCACGACGCAGGGGCGGCATCCTGCGCTCACGACTCGATTTCAACCCGCGGCCTCTCGTTGAAAGCGCCGCTTCGACGCCGGGGGCACGGCGCCCGCGAGTCGAACCTCAGCGCCGCGCTACTGGAATGCGATCCTCAGGTGCCGGACGTCTCCGCCAGCATAGGTGAATTCCAGAGCGAATCCGCGGCCGTCGGCCAACTTACCCCGAGCAGTGATCGTCAGTTGGTTGAACGGGTCAAGGCGTTCCCGGAACACGTCGGCGGAGCCAGTCACGGGGCTCAGCCCCTGCAGCTCGCCGATAGTCACCTCATCATCTGCCATCGCCGCCTGCAGGTCAGGCCACCGAACGAACCAGATCGGCACGGCGCCGAGTCCGGCGACATTCAGCTGTATGGGCGGCGCCGGCAGGGGATCTTTGAATATCTGGAACCCGTCGACTGTCAGCTGGCAGGAGAAGGCGGCGGGAATGTCCAGGAAGTCGAGCAGATTGAAATCCGGGCGCACGCACGCGGGCTCGCGATAGAAAACAATGGCCGCCCACTCTTCAGTGTGGATTGGCTCGAAATCTCGTTCCAGCCTGGCGTAGTAGGGCAGTCCCGCCGGCTCGGGACGGCCGTTTGATTCCTGGGCGAGTTCGGCGCCCGACTCGGCGGATGGCGGGCTGGGACGAAGCGGACTGTCATCCGAGCAGCCGGTAGCCAGCGACAAGACCAGCAGCCCCACGAAACGAACTGGACTCATGTCGGATCCTCCATGATGCCAGCCCAAGCTAGACGCCCCGGTAGAAGGCTGCAACGGACATCGGCGGCCACCCTGGGTGTGGCCGCTATTGGCCGGTCTGCTGGATGGGAAGGTTGCCCGCTCCACTCCGGCGGAGCTAAGATTTCCCTTTCGCATTCCGATGCCCTGAGGCGAAGGGCGTCCGATGACAACCGTGCCCCAGCTCGGCGGTCCGCCTGCCCCGGAGCCGCCTTCCACGGACCGTCTGGACTCCTGGAAGGAGATTGCGGCCCATCTGCGGAGGGCCGAACGTACCGTCCGGCGCTGGGAGCAGACCGAAGGTTTGCCGGTCTACCGTCATGCCCACCACAGGCGAAGTTCGATCTACGCCTACAAACCCGAGCTCGATGCGTGGTGGCACAGCCGTCAGGTCGATTTGGAGCCGAACCCGGGCGATAACGGGACGAGTCGAGCGCGACGGCACCTGCGGCTGGCCATCGTCGCCGTCATCGTAGGCTGCGTCGGCGTCGCGGGGTTGTTGGCGATGAGGACGCTGCGCAGCCCCACATCCGTCAAGGCACCCGAGGTCAGGTCGCTGACCGCCTATCAGGGTTTCGAAACCGCACCGAGCTTCTCTCCGGATGGGACTCGCCTGGCGTTCGTATGGAATGGCGCGCAGCGGGAGAACTTCGATATCTACGTCAAGCTGGTGGACGACAGCACGCCGCTCCGGCTGACAACCAATCCGGCGCCTGACTACAGCCCGGTCTGGTCGCCCGACGGTCGATTCATCGCCTTCCTGCGCGCCCGGGGTGGATCAGATGCCGCGGAAGCCGAAATCCTCGTCATTCCATCACTGGGCGGAACCGAGCGTCGAGTCGCGACCGCAGCTCCAGGGAGTCTGAACGATCCGCTGCTCGGGTGGATTGCCCACCTCGCCTGGAGCCACGACGGCCGGTCGCTCATCGTATCCGACGCGGACACGTCCAATCGATCGCGCTCGTTGTACGAGGTCTCGACGATCACCGGCGAAAAGCGCTCGTTGACGCGGCCACCCCCATTCTCGATGGGTGATGGTTCACCATCTGTTTCGCCGGACGGTCGGATACTCGCGTTCGTACGCAGCCCGACGATTGCCTCGAGCGACATCTATCTCATGGCGCTGGCGAGTCAGTCTGACGCGGCGCGCCTGCCCAGGCGCGTAACGGTCGAGAACGGATACCTGTACAACCCGATGTGGACGGCCGACGGCAGGGAGCTTCTGTATGTGACCTATCTCGACGGCAATACCGTGATCAAGCGCGTCGCGATCGAGGGTACGGCTGAACCCCGCGTCGTGTTCACGGTGGGTCAGTGGGGGACGAGCGCCGCCATATCGCCGCGAGGCGATCGCCTCGTCTACGCGGCCGCAACGGAAGACCTCGACATCGCCGGGGTTGCGCTTCCCGTGTCCTCAGAGCGCATCGACCAGCCTCGGCGGATAATCTCATCGACCCGTACCGACATGAGTCCTCAGATTTCGCCAGACGGCAGGCGGGTCGCCTTCGCATCGAGGCGCTCGGGACCGATGGAAATCTGGGTCGCTGATCGGGATGGAGCGAACGCGGTCCGGTTGACGTCAGGTTTGCTCTACTCGGGCGCTCCCCGGTGGTCTCCGGACGGTCAGACGCTCGTGTTCGGATCGGTCGTCGACGGGAACGACGACATTTTCACAGTGAGCGCGAGCGGCGGGGCGGTACGTCGTATCACGGACAACGCCGGCAGGGACGTCGTTGCGAGCTGGTCGCGAGACGGCCGGTCAATCTACTTCGCCTCCAACCGTTCGGGCACTTTCGAGATCTGGAAGACAACCGAGTCTGGAGGCACCCCACGCCAGATCACCAACGGCGGAGGGTACGGCGGATTCGAATCGACTGATGGCCGCTACTTCTACTACGCCAAGAACAATGGCCCGACCAGTCTCTGGCGGGTTCCAGCCGATGCCGGGGACGAGCAGCCCGTGCTGGCGGCTCTACACCGTTGGAGCCACTTCGCCGTGTTCGACGACGGAATCTACTTCGTTCCGTCCATCACGGTCGACGAGCCGAGCCCGTTGCGGTTCTACGGATTCAACAGTGGCACGATCCGCGATGTGAGAACGATCCAGGCACATACAGCTCCCGGGCTCACGATTTCGCCTGATCGAGCCTGGGTGCTCTACGTGGTTCACGAACGCGGCGCAAGCGACCTGATGCTGCTGGAGCGTTTCCGGTGAACGAACGCCGTCCGGGAATCCGGCCCCGGTTCACAGGCCGCGGAATCGCGCGACGGCCAGACCCGTGTCGGAGTGCCGGCACAGGGAGCAGCGATAGGGTTATCGGCGTGATCAGCCGCAGCGGCCGTTTCCCACAACAGCAGGCGCCCCGCGTGGCTGACGCCTCTGTGTGAAACGCTGGGCAGCAGGCATGGACACATCGCGAGCAGCGTGGGACCGCATGTGGTCCGGGAGGCCACTCCGCCGTCTGAAAGGAAGGCCGCGAATTGATGTGCAGCCTCGCCCCGGAGACTTCGGTGAGCCGACGTCCGTTGGCATCGCTATGGACCCGCCCGAGGCGATGGATCAGGTATTTCGGGCTTCGACCTGCTGCCCTGTCTGCGGCGGTGAAACGGCCGACCTCCCCCGAATCGCAGTCAGTGTCTTCCCGGAATTCGCGTCTGGATTCACGTATGGCTTCGGTGCATGGGCCCACCCATACTGCTTCGAGTCG
>DASPFV010000259.1:0-13157 GCA_035620975.1 Vicinamibacterales bacterium | reverse complement strand
ATGGCCAGGATGGACCACGTGGTGTTCTGCGTGCCGCCCGAGACGAAGGGGCTCGCATCCGCGAGGTAGACGTTGCTCACGTCGTGCAACCGGCACGACGGATCGGTGACCGAGGCTTTGGGGTCCGTCCCCATCCGGGCGGTGCCTATCTCGTGGATGGACCAGCCCGGCAGCAGCGGATCGCGGTTGATGCGGATGTCCTCCGCCCCTGCCACCTCGAGCATCTCCTCGAGCGAGTCCGCCATGTCCTTCGCCATCTTCAGTTCATTGTCGCCGAAGCGGTAGTCGAACCTGAGGACGGGGATTCCCCAGGCATCCCTGACCTCCGGGTCCAGCAGCACCCGGTTCTCCTTCCGCGGCAGTACCTCCCCGAAGCCCCCGAGCGCGATCATCGCCGGGTAGTGCTTGCGGACGCTCGACTTCAGGGCCTTGCCGAAACCGCGGATGTCGTACGCCATCCCTGGGAACTCGGCGCAGCCGCCCCCGCCCTGGAAGTGATAGCCGCGGATGAAGTCGGGATGCCGGTCGGTGATGTTGCGGAAGCGAGGCACGTACGGCGTCACGGGCCGACCGTCATCGAGGGTCGACTCCGTGCCGATTCGTGCGGGGATGAACCCGCTGCCCCGGATGCCCATGATGTGTTCGCTCAGGTAGCAGCCCAGGAGTCCCGACGAGTTGCCGAGGCCCTCCGGAAAGCGGGCGGAGCGGGAATTCAGCAGGATGCGCGTGGTGTCGAGCGTTCCGGCGCCGAGCACGACGACACGCGCTTTGAAGTCGAGGACCTCCCGGCTCAGCGCATCGATGACGCGGACGCCCGAAGCCCGCTTGCCATCCGAATCGAGGAGGACCTCCGACACAATCGAGTACGGCCTCACGGTGAGGTTGCCCGTATCCCGCGCAGGATAGACGAGCGCGGTCGGCGAGTGGAACGACGCGTTGATGTTGCAGCCCCGCCCGCAGCGGCCGCGACCCAGGCAGCGCATCCGGTACTTGCTCACGACTCCATCAGTCGTGACGCCGGCGCGTCCCGGTATGTAGTGACGGCCCATCTTCGCGATGGCGCGTTTGAACGCGACCTCCACGCAGTTCAGCTTGGAAGGCCGCTGGAAGACGCCGTCGGGGACCTGCTCGAGGTTTTCCTTCGTGCCCGAGCACCCGAGCAGCACGTCCACCTGGTCGTAGTACGGCTTGACGTCCTCGTAGGCGATAGGCCAGTCCACGTCGAACCCGTCCATGCTCGCGGCCTTGAACTGGTGCGGCCCGTAGCGAAGCGCCCCGCGGCCCCAGAAGTTCGTCTTGCCTCCAAGTACGCGCGCACGCACCCAGGCATAGGGCGTGCCCGTGGTAGGGTGCTGCTTCTCATCGACGACCCAGTTGCGTGTGAACGTGTTGCCCGCGTAGGAAGCCAGCTTCTTGTACTTCGCGAACGCGGGGTTCTCGCCGTACGGGCGATCGACGAAGCTGTACTCGGCGACGCCGATGGCACGCTCACCGGGCGGGAGGCGCGTCCGCCGCATCGACGCGTACGGCCACTCCATCGTTCGATACTCTTTCGCCCAGTCGAGCATGCGGCCGGCTTCGAGCATCAGCACCTTGATGCCCGCGGTCGCGAGCTGGTAAGCCGCCATTCCTCCGGCGGCGCCACTCCCGACGACGATGACGTCCCAGGGACCGGACGCCGGCGTGGCGGACGCCGCGAGCTGCCTGGATTCCTCGAGGATCTCGCTCAACTCGAGCGACAGTGTTGGATCGGTCTGCATAGGTCCTGCTGGTTCGTGGATCCGGGGTTTCCGCGCCGTGCCTCGCGACGCCGGGCGGGCCGCGCCGGACGGCGGTCAGAGGAAAGCCCTGCTGCGGGCCTTCCGCCTGAGCACCGGCGCTACGGGCGCGACGGCACGCTCTTCTGGCCGCAGTGCGGGCAGTCCTTGCCGTCTTCGGTCTGGCAGCCGACGAACTCGACGAGCATCTGGTTGCCCTTGTACTGCAGCTCTTTGTGTATGCCGATCTCCGACGTGTAGTAGCCCTGGATGGTCGCGGTCTTCGCCATCACGAAAAACGTCTCGAGCGGCGTCTGCGGCTCCTGTTCCCTTTTGCTGATGCCCGCCACGAGCTGCTCCATCTGCGGCGCGGTGAGCCTGGCGTACGAGCGCCCGAAGCGCGCGCGAGCCTCTTCGTCCAGCTCCGCCAGCCCTCCAAGCCACTGGAGCGCAAAACTCTCGTCGGATTCGCTCAGGAGCAGATCGATGTAGTCCGCAACCCGGGCCTCCTTCGCGCCGGGCGACCGCTCGTCCGCCGGGATGATGGTCTCGACGAGTGCCTCGAGCGTGGCGTACTGCGCGGGCGAGAGCACCAGCAGCTTCGGCGGCGCCTTCGCGGCCTGCGCCTGACCGAACGCGAGCAGGCCCTCGTCGGACAGCCAGGGGACGAATGGCGCGGCGCCGGCAATGGCGCCAATCGCCTTCAGGGCGGCGCGACGGCTGTGCGTGTGTGGAGCCATGGCAGATCGAAGTATATCCGCGGACGCAACTCAGCCGGTCCTGCCGTCGATGAGCCGGAGCTCGATTCCCGGCGAACCGCGCACGGCGGACAGGCTCCGCAGATCCGGCAGCACGAGCATCGCGCCTGGCAGATCCGGGGGGCTCCCTCGGCCGATTCCCAGGACGGCCATGCCTGCCGCGAGCCCCGCGGCCACGCCGGCCGGCGTATCCTCGAACACCAGACAGCGCGACGCTGCGATCTCGAGGCGGCGGGCGGCGAGGAGGTAGCCCTCGGGATCCGGCTTTCCTCTGCGTACGTCGTCGGCCGAAACCACCACGCGAGGCAGCGGCAGCGGAATCGCCCCCATGCGCGCCAGCGCGAGCGCCCGGTTCGCCGACGTGACGAGGGCCCAGCGTTCGGCGGGGAGCGAGCTCAGCAGCACGCGCGCTCCCGGAACCTCGACGACTCCCTCGTTATCGGACGCCTCCTCCGCATCGAAGCGCTCCGCCTCCTCCGCGGACGCCAGGTGCGGCGCCATGTCTCGAAGCGTGTCCAGCGTCCGTCGCCCGTGCGCGACGGCAACGAGGGGTTCGGCGTCGAGGCCATGGCGCGCCGCCCAGCGGCGCCACTGCCGATCGACCGCGACTGTCGAATCGACCACCGTGCCATCCATGTCGAACAGGATCGCGTCGCCGCGCCAGACCACGCCGTCCGGCATCAGCTGCGCGCGTACCCGTGGACGGCCGTGCGCTTGCCGCCCGCGCGATGGGCCTCGTCGGACATGGCCGGCACGCCGCACGCGTCGATCCAGCGGTTGAAGAAGTTGAACAGCGCGCAAACGGTGATGGCCAGGTAGAGGGCGTCGTCCGTCCACCCGGCAGCCCGGACGACATCCAGATCCGCCGGCGTGATGCGCGGCGAATCGTGGTTCACCTTGTCGACGAATCGGAACAGCACCTTGTGCGGCTCGTCGAGCGCCGACGACTCGAGGTCCGTCAGCACGCCCGAAACGAGCGCCTCGTCACCGAGCAGCTCCGCCGCAACTGCGGCGTGCGACTTCAGTCAAAAGGGGCAGTGATTGCGCGCCGACGTGTAGGCGGCAATCAGCTCCCGGATGCCCGGACTGAACGGCCCCGGACCTCGCAGGATCTCCTGCGTGAAGCGCGCCAGGTGGGTCGTCGCGGACGGGAGGAACGCGAACAGGTGCCAGATCTGCGGATACTCGAACCCCTGCCGCTTCATCTGATCGATGAGGTCCTTGTAGGGACCGGGCTGCGGGCTCCCTTCAACGTCGGGCAGGAACATCGTCGGTCATTCCCTCTTTGGATCGCTGAATCAGCTCGAGGTTGCGCTCGTACGACAGCCCAGCCGGTACGGCGGTCCGCGGCGGATAGCGGTGCGTCGCGTACACCGGGTACGCCTCGGTTCGCAGGTGGGCTGTCATGTGATGCCCCGATCTGGCGGAGCGCTCGTGCCGCAGCGCGGTGATGTCGATCGGCGCCACGACGATGCGCTCGCCCGGCCCGGGCGAGGCCTCGGCGAGCAGGCGGCCGTCGAAGTCCACGATCTGGCTGCCGCCTGGCCAGGAGTAGGGCGGGTAGTGCCGCAGGCTCGCACCCTGGTTCGACGCGACCACGAACGCCAGGTTCTCGATCGCGCGGCAGCGATTGACCAGCGTCCACCAGTTCATCGGCTCGGTGGCCCCCCAGGGGTCCATGTAGGCCGACACCCGGATCAGCACTTCGGCGCCGTTCGCGGCGAGCTGCCGCAGAGCCTCCGGGAAGAGCCAGTCGTAGCAGATCGCGCAGCCGAGACGGCCAATCGGCGTGTCGGCGACCGGGAACAGCGGCTCGTCGTAGCCGGCCAGATCATGAGGGCTCGCGTGCACCTCGTACGGAATCCAGGGGTTCACCTTGCGGTACTTGAAGAGAATGCCTTCCGGGCCGACGAGGCACGTCGTATTGAAGACCACCGACGGCCACCGCGGATCCGACTCGATCATGGTCCCGCTCTGGATGTACACGCGGTGCTCTCTCGCCTTGCGCTGCAGCCGCTCGGTGTGCTCGTTCGGGATGGGCACGGCCAGGTGCCGCTGCAGCTCCTCGACGGTCGGGTACACCGGCGCGGCATGGGCGAATTCCGGGAAGACGATCAGGCGCACGGGCAGGAACGGCGCGCTGCCAGCGACCGCCGCATCGATCATCGCCAGCATCCGATCCGTGTTCGCGGCCATCTGCCCGCGATCGAGCGGGTTCGGCAGGTCTGTCTGGCACGCGGCAGCGGCGTAACGAATAACGGGTTCAGGGTTCAAGGTTCAGGGTTCAAGGTTCAGGGTTCAAGGTTCAGGGTTCAACGTTCGAGGTCGTTACTGCCCCGCGGTTTCGAGTGGCGGCAGCGATTTCGACACGACGCGGGTGTTGTAGCGCTCGAGGTACTCGCGGTGGGCGTGGGTCGACGGGTATTGCTGATCGGCCTCGTAGGGGTATCCGCGCATGGCGCGGAACGGCAGCGGCGCGACGTAGTGCGGCGTCGCCGATCCGATGTCCATCTCCTTGCTGTAGCCGTGGGCGTAGAGGAGGAACGTCCGTCGCTCTCCCGCCCCGAGCGGCGGCAGGCCACCCGCGTCGAACTCCAGCGCGATCTCGTCGCCGGGCCGCGACACGACGAACATGTCGTCGACGCCGCGGACGAGCTCGAGTACGTCCCCTTCGCGCGTGTAACGCCCCGCCATGGTCTTCCACGGCGACGTCGGCGAGACGCGATCGTAGTCGTAGCCGTACGGCTCGCGGCCGTCCGGTGTCACCGGCAGCGAAAAGCCACGCCACCGGAGATCGGCCACGATCGGATCCAGCCGCGAGATCCGGACCGGTGCGCCACCGCCGGAGTCGTCCACCAGAATCTGATCCCAGTAGATGCGCATGTTCGTCCTGATGCGCACCTCGCGTTCTCCCGAGGCCAGCTGGCCACGGAGATCCACCACGACGGTCTGGGGCCGGCCGACCGGAATGCCGATGTTCGGCAGAAGCGAACGCCAGACGCCGTCGGACGTCCTGACGTCGAGCGCCGGTGGCTCGAGCGTCAGCCCCCGCTGGTGGGCCGCGATGTTGTCGGACGAGAAGGCGTAGTCGGTCCAGCCGGTCGCGAGGAGCACCGCGCGCGGCGCAGCCTCGCCGAGGTCGAGCCGCAGCTCGTGAGGCTCCGCGTAGCCCCGGATGTCGAGCAGCGTGAAATCATCCGGATAGCGCCGATCGACGGCCGCGAGGCGTTCACGCACGTCGTGCCCGTGCTCGTCGAAGGCGGCCCGGGGCGGCCTGGCGCCGCGGGCGGTCGCCAGCTCGAATCGATCGCGCGCAGGGGCGCCGAGCCCCTCGTACGGGTACGCGTCCACGTCGCTGGCGTGATCCACGGCGACGAGCTGCAGTCGGTCGACGAACAGTGCCTCCTCCAGCTCGTTCGTGATGCGCAGCTCGTATCGGCCGTTCCGGGGGACCAGCCGGTCGCCCGGAATCCGCACGTACTCGTCGGGATCCGGGGTATTCCAGCGATTCGGCCCCTGCCAGTACCCGATCTCGCCGCCGCCCATGAAGTCGCTGAGGAACTCGAACCGCGATCCATTCCAGGTGTAGAGATACGGGCAGGACGATGGCTTGCGATCGAGCTCGGCAATCGTCAGCGGCTTCAGATCGGCGGGGGTCTCGGCCTGCAGGGTCCCGGACGGCCAGATCACACGGACGACGTCGGCCTGCGTGCGCGTGCCGATTCCCAGCACGAGGTCGGACGGGGCCATCGCCGGCGTCGTCGCCGAGACCTCCAGTTTCTGGCGGAGGCTCCCGGCCCGGATCTCGACCTTCGCCCCGATGCCCTGCCGGTTGCTGACCCGTCCCTCGAGGTGTACCGCGACGGATCGGTGCCGATTCCCGCCGTCGTTCCGCCAGTGCCGCACGCCGCCGCCGGCGAGCGCCAGGATGACATCGGTGTCGCCATCGCGATCCGTGTCGCCCAAGGCCACGCTCGCGATGTCTCCGGAAAGCGCGGCCGCGAGATCTGACAAGCCGGCCTCACGCGATACCTCGGACCACGTGGTGCCCAGGTTCCGGAACAGCCTGGCCTCCCGCCCACCCGCGGCGAACAGATCGAGCAGACCGTCGTTGTCGTAATCGAAAAACTGAGAGATGGTCGGACTGCCGCTGTCAATCGTCGGGCCCGCGACGAAGCGCCCGCGACCATCGCTGCGGGCGATGACGCCGGGTGCGTCGGATCGGCCGAGGAAGACGTCCGTGTAGGTGTCCTTGTCGGCATCGGCGACCGCAAGCGTGGTGAACGCTCCGCCGGCAGGCAGGCCCACGTCGCCCGCGACGTCACGAAACGCGCCGTCCCGCAGATTCCTGTACAGCCGCACGCCGCTCCCGGCCTCCAGCACGATCAGATCGATGTCGCGGCCGTTGTCGAAGTCCGTCGGCGCCACGGCGAGGTCGGCGCCCGTGGCGCCCGCGAGGCCGGCCGCGTCGGTGATGTCCGTGAACGTGCCCTTGCCGTCGTTGCGAAACAGCCAGCGACGCGGACGGCCCGCGGGTCCGGGGCCGGCGGCTGTGCCGCTGCCGATGAAGAGGTCCAGATCGCCGTCGTGGTCGACGTCGACGAATGCGGCCGAACGCGCATTGCCGCGTGCCGGACGCAGGCCGGCAGCGTCGGTCACGTCCTCGAACCGCCCCTGCTGCGTCCGCCGGAAGAGCTGCACGCCCAACGGCGTGAGCAGCAGAAGGTCCGTCTGACCGTCGTTGTCGAAGTCCGCTGCGACCGCAGCCGTCGCGGGGCTGCTGGCCCGGTCGAGGCCCGCCTTCGCCGTGGCGTCGACGAAGCGGCCCGCGTCGTTCGAGTAATAGCGGGCCCCACCTGCGCCCGTGACCACCAGGTCGAGATCGCCGTCGCCGTCGGCGTCGATGAGCGTCACGCCGCCGGGTGCGGACGTCGCATCAACGCCGCGGCCCGCGGGGGCTCCCGCGGCCGGCAGGCCGCCGGTAACCTCGGCGAACTTCACGGCCGGCGGCGCCGGATCCACGTTTCCCGCCTCGGCACCCGTCGAGGCGATCGCCTCGCCGTAGCGCCCCTGCTCCAGATATGTCTGGGAATACGTGATGGCCGCCGGGTGATCCCGCAGCGCCTCGAACTGCTTCATGGCCTCGCGACCCCGCTCGGCCTCGCCCGATCGCGTCAGCGCCGTCGCCAGCCCGTAGGCCGCGGTGGCGTTGAACGGCTCCGCTGCGAGCGCCTCGCGGAACCGCGGAACCGCCTCCGCGTAGTCCCGCTGTTGCAGCAGAATCTGCCCGAGGTTGATGCGGCTGCCTGCATCCGCCGGATCGGCGCCCGCCACGCGTTCGAACGCCTTCAGCGCCGTTTCGGCGTCGCCCAGCGCCCGCGCGGCCAGCCCGGCGACGTAGTAGGCCTGCAGGACGTCGCGCGACTCCTCGAGGGCCGCCTGCGCGGTCGCGAGCGCCTCCTCGGCGTTCCCGGCATACAGGAGCGCGATGGCCAGGTTGACGCGGGCCACCTGCAACGACGAGTCGAGGTCGAGCGCCTGCCTGAACGCGCCTGCCGCGTCCTGGTAGTTGTACTGCTCGAGCCTGGCGACGCCCAGATTGTTCGCGCGAAACGCATCCTCGCGGGCGGATGGCTTCGGCTGGAGCGCCGTCGGTACTACCGGCGCGACGAGCACGCCGGCGAGAGCCACGGCCAGCGCGGCCGGCGCCCTCCTCGTCATTTCGAGCCCGGTCGGGCGGGGATGGGGCTCGTGCGGATCACCCCCTTGCCCTCCTGGAGGGTGATGAACTGCCCCGGCATCGCGCCCGAAACCGACTCGACCTTGCCGTTCGGCCACGTCACCTCCACGCCGGTGATCTTCTTCGCGCCGCCGAGACCGAAGGTCAGCGGCAGCTCGCTCTGCGACAGGTAGCTGGACCCGGTCTTCACGATACTCCACCGGCGCGTGCCGTTGTCGAGGGTGACGCGGACGCGCGCGCCGATGCCGTCCCGATTCGAGCCCGTCCCGACCGCCGCGATCCGGAGCACGGGGTTACGATTGCCGCCGTCGTTCCGGAGCAGTCGGGCCGGTTCGTTGTTCGCGGTGATCACGACGTCGAGGTCGCCGTCGTTGTCGTAATCGCCGTAGGCGGCGCCTCGGCCGACCACCGGTTTCTGCAGTGCGGGTCCGGTCGCGGCCGTCACATCCTCGAACCGCTTCGCCCCGCGGTTCCGGAAGAGGGTGGCCGGTTGTGCATAAGTCACCCTCGGCTGGACCGCGTTCACGTCGTCGGCCACGTGCCCGTTCACGGACAGGATATCGGGCAGGCCGTCCAGATCGTAGTCGAAGAAGAAACAGGCGAAGGTGAGCGTCAGCAGGGAGACGCGGCCGATCGTCGAGGTGGGCGCCTCGTCGATGAAGAGGCCGTTCCCCTCGTTCGAGTAGAGGGCCGTCATCTCGTTCGAGAAGTTGCCGATGACGATGCCGGGCCGGCCCGATCCGTCGAAGTCGGCCGAGTCGACGCCCATGCCGGCACGGGCCACCCCCGCCTCGCTGAACGCGACGCCGGCGGTCATCCCGACGTCGGTGAACGTCCCGTTGCGCCTGTTCTCGAAGAGGCGGTTCGGCTGCGTGTCGTTCGCGACGAAGATGTCCGGGGCGCCGTCCCCGTTGTAGTCGAGCATCGCCACGCCGAGCGCCTTCGACGTCGGGTCGAAGACGCCCGCCTGCCTCGTCACGTTCTCGAACGTGCCATCACCCCTGTTGCGATACAGCGTCGAGCTCTGTCCCTTGTACGACTCCGGCGTGCAGTACGACTTGTTCTTGCCGTCCAGCGTGCAGAAGAGATCCTTTTCGACCGACCATTCGACGTAGTTCGCCACGTACAGATCGAGCCGGCCGTCGGCGTCGTAGTCGAACCACATCGCACTCGAGGAGAAACCCGGATCGCCGACGCCCGCGCGCGCCGTCACGTCGGCGAACCGGCCGCCGCCCAGATTGCGGAACAACCGGTTCGGCCCGATCCCGGTCAGGTAGACGTCGACGTGGCCGTCGTTGTCGTAGTCGGCCGCGGCGACGCCCATCCCGTAGAAGGAAACGGCAAGGCCGGACGCCTTCGTCACGTCCGTGAACGTGCCGTTCCGGTTGTTCCGATAGAGGGCCGGGTAGCCCGACGCTCCCGGACGGCCCGGCCACTTGGTCGAGTTGACGAACAGCAGGTCCTGCCAGCCGTCGCTGTCGATATCGAGAAACGCCACGCCGGATCCGAGCGTCTCGGGCAGATATTTCTTCCCGAACGCGCCGCTCATGTGACGGAAGCGGATGCCGGCGGCGGCCGTGACGTCGGTGAACGACGGCCCGCCGGTGACCACGGGAGGCTGGCCCTGCCCTCCCCTGACCGGGACGGCGCAGAGACAGGCGGCAAGGAGCGCGGCCAGCGGCCGCGTGCACGTCGCAGAAGGTTGTCTCATGTGTCAGTAGGGCCGGGCTGACGAGCCCGACGGCCGGCTGCGCTCGCCAGCGGATGCCGCGGGCCCGCCGGCCGCCGGCCGCACTCTGGAGCGGTGCTCGTGAATCTGCTGCCGCTCGTTGTTGTCGTCGGGATGCAGCTGCCGGTACGGGCCGGTAATCGCCTGGGACGCCTCGTCCGCCTTGAACCGCGTGTACAGCACGCGCTCGCGTTCGGCGGCGGCGGAGTCGCCGAGGCCCTGGTAGCACAGCATCAGGTTGTAGTGGGCCTGCAGGTCTTCGGGGTCGATGGCGAGCACCTGCTTGAACTCTTCCACCGCTGCGGCGTACTGCCGCTGGAGGAACAGCACGCGACCGAGCTGGTTGCGCACCACGCGGTCGCGAGGGTATTGCGCCGCGGCGGTGCGCAGGTGCTCGATGGTTTCGTCGTACCGGCCAAGACTCTTGAGGGCCATCCCGAGGAAGAAGTGCGTTTTGGCCAGCTTCGGATCCAGCTCGAGCGCCTTCCGCAGGACCTCCTCGGCCGCCTCCATGTTGCCTTCCTGGATGCGGGCGCGCGCCACGTTGACCCAGCCGTCGGCGTAGCCCGGATCCATCCGCGTCACCTTCAGGAACGTGGCTTCGGCGCCCTTGATGTCGCCCTGCAGAAGGAGGCCGATGCCGTAATCGTTCCAGCGCTCGCGGACCGCCGGAGTCATCACGGGTTCCGACGCGGGCAACGGTGCGCCGGCCGGCAGCACCTGGAGCGTGGCCGTGCTCTCGGCCATGACCGTGATTGGAATGTCGGGGATCGCCTTGACCTGCCCGGAGACGCCGGCCGTGCTGCCCGTGAACACCCAGCGTCCATCGTCGTGCCCGGGGCCGAGCGAAAAGACCTTCTGCTCCGGATCGCGCACGCCGGCGAACGCCCACTGGGTGTTCCACCAGGCGAACTTGCGGTAGTTGACCTTCGCGCGGAGATGGATCCGGTCCCCCGCATCCGGAGGCACGTCGAGGCGGTAGTGGACGGTGTCGGCGGCGCCCGGCGGTATGAGGCGGACGTACGCAACCGAACGCGCTGCCCAGGCGTTGCGCTTGTTGATCGGGTTTCCGTGCTCGTCCAGCAGCAGGCTGCGATAGAAGTGCGCCCCTGACTCGACCGGTCCTTTGCCGCCATCTTCCACGAAGCCGCTGTGCAGGATCGTCCGGCCCCTGTCGTCGACGGCCTCGAGCTCGACCCACACGTCGAAGGCGTCGACGGTGCCCGCCGGGAAGAAGTGGCCGACCTTGCGGGTCCGCACGACTACCTCGACGCGAACCGACTCCCCGCGGCGCACCGGCACGAGGCCGCCGGCCACCTTGTCGAGCGGCGCCACGACCTCGACGGGCGCGGCCAGGAACGTCCGGGCGGCGCCAAAGCTGCTCGACTCCTCCCCTACCGCGAACGTGCTCGCGATCTGGGGCTCGCCCGGCCTGGCGGCTTCCGCTCCGGGGCGGGCCGGCTCGGCACTGCGCACCAGCCCGAACACGTCCACCGAGATCTGGCCGGCACGCAGGAAATCCTGAACGGCCTTCAGCTGCTCAGGGTCCTTGTTCACATACGGGAGCGCCGTGTTCGCCGCGGCGAAGCGATGCGACTTCACCATCCCGTTCTTCGCGGCGGGATCGCCCGAGCGCACGAGCGGCATGTGGCAGTCGGCGCACTTCTGCGGCGCCGGCGGGTAGTAGAAGGAGCGCGCCCCTTCGCCCGACACGCCCGACGCCTGCCAGTTGTCGTAGTCGTTGAAACCGCGGAACCAGCGGTAGGCGTTCACCGGGACGTCCAGATGGACCTTGTGGCAGCTGGAGCAGAACTCCGGCGTCTGCTCCCTGTGGAAGGGCTTCATGAAGACCTCCCGGTGCGGCTGCGGGTCGATGAACGTCAGCTTGTCGTGGACGTACTGCAGGATCGGATTGGTGCTCGACGCCAGGTCGTGCATCGGCGGGTATTCGATCTCGAAGTCCCCCTGCCCCATCGTGCTGTTCACCCGGGTGATGGAGTGGCACGACGTGCATCCCAGCCCCGCCTGGGCCTCGGGCGTGTCGATCTGTTCCCTGATCGGCCGCTCGAACCGGCCGTTGAAGAAGACGGCATGATCGTGACAGCCGGCGCACCACTTCGAGGGCTGGACGCCGACCACGTCCTGCATGTACTCGATCGATTTCCGGTACCACTGGTTGTTGAACGACGAGAAGTGGTGCGCCGACGAGTTCCACTCCTCGTAGATCTCCACGTGGCAGCGCCCGCAGCTCTCGCTGGTCAGGAAGAAGTTGGCCGGGATGATGCCCCGCACGTTCGTGTCGGCCGACGACGGGAAGAAGGGGCTCGACGGCCCTCGTCCCTCCTCCTCCATGGAGGCCGGGACGACGCTCGGGTTCTGGATGCGGTACACGTTCCGGGTACCGGCGCGGAACTGCCCGGCCCCGATCGACGCCAGCGCGCAGCCGACGACGAACGCCGCCGTGGCGCCGACAGCGACGCGCGTGCCGCGCGGCGCCCCGCGGCTCACTGCGAAGGCGGCGTACGCGGCGAGCGGCACACCGCCGGCGAGCGTCAGCGCAATGTGGGCCGGCAGCAGCCATCGGTACGTCCCGGCGGCTCCGAAATACATGATGGCGACGCCGAACAGCAGGCCAGCCGCCGTCACCAGCGCCGCCATCCGCGCGAACCAGTTCAGCCCGCGCCACGACGAGAGCAGCCGCCGCCCGTAGAGAAGCGCCAGGGCGAGGCCCAGCGCCATGTGCAGCACGACGTTCGCGAAGTAGAAGAGCGTCGGGCTCGCCGTCGCCGCGAGATAGGCCGTGTTGGCGAGCAGGAGGGCCGTGCCCGCCGGCAGGAGCCAAGGCGTACGCCGGAGTCCGCGTGAGGTGAGGGGCATTCAGGAGTCCCGGCCGGCGCGAGGGAACTGGTCCGGGAAGGCTATGCCGCGCCCGGGTAGCGGTCAATAATAGAAATGAATTAGCCGCCGCCCGGTCGACGCGGTTTCCCCTAGACCCTTCAGAGACACGCTCTACATGCTCGTCCTGAAGACCCTGCCGCTGGAACCGATGCACGGGTACGGCCCGGGGAGCTGTAACGCCGTGGTTCAGGTCCGCCCCGCCTGGGACGGCTGAGTGTCGTCGAACAGGCCGTCAACCCGCAGTGCGTCATCGCGCAGCAGCTGCAGGAGTGACG
>DASPFV010000258.1:0-12124 GCA_035620975.1 Vicinamibacterales bacterium | reverse complement strand
CTTCTGGCGCACAGGCGAGTTCAACGGGTTGTTCGAGGCCTTCGTGGCGGCGGCCCGGGGGGAACGGTAACTCCCGGGTTCCTGGTTCCGGGTTCCGGGGTTCCAGGTTCGGTTCCGGGTTCCAGGTTCCGGGTTCCTGGTTCCGGGTTCCTGGTTCCTGGTTGTGCGAGCGGCAGCCGCGCCAAATGACCGGGCCCGCCGGAGGCCGAAGCGTCCTAACCCCGCACGAACACGCCGAGCAGCTCGACGTGCGGGGTGTTCGGGAACAGGTCGAACCCGCGCAACGACTGCAGCACGTAGCCGGCATCGAGCAGCCGGCGGGCGTCCCGCGCCATCGTCGCCGGGTCGCACGAGACGTAGACGACTCTCGACGCGCGGATGCGAAGCGCGGCCTGCATGGCTTCCTTCGAGATGCCCGTCCTCGGAGGGTCCACGATCAGCGTGCCGTCCAGCGGCCTCGACAGCGAACGCAGGTAGTCCTCGACCGCTCGCAGCACCACCCGGATGACTCTTCCGAACTGCGCGGCGTTCCGCCGGAGGTCCGCGCCACTCGAGCGATCCCCTTCGACAGCGGTAATCCGGCGCCGGCCGGCACCGGCGAGAGACACCGAGAACAGCCCCACGCCCGCGTACAGGTCGAGCACCTCGCCCGCATCGGGAACCGCGTCGAGTACTGCTGCCGCGAGATCGGGGAGGAGGTAGCGGTTCGCCTGGAAGAACGACTCCGCATGGCGCGACAGCGTGCCGCCGCCAGCACGCCCCCTCGTCAGCGCGCCGAGCTCGTCGCTGACGGCCGGGGTCCCGGCGACGGCGGCCTCACGATCGGCACACCGCACCGTGCAGCCTGCGAGACCGCTGCGATCGAGCACGTGGCGTACCGCACTGTCGCAGGGGACCTCCCCCGTCAGCTCGATGGCGGCCACTCGCGCGCTGCCCTCCAGGTTCTCGGTCAACTCGAGTCCGAGCGGCTCGAGCCCGTCTTCACGCAGCGAGGCCACGGCCGACTCCGCGGCAGCGACTGCCGCGGTCGTGAGCTGCCCCGTCGGGCCCGCGTCGCAGATCTCGTGCGTTCCTTCACGATAGAAGCCCGCTCGTCCGCCTCTGACGTGGAATCGGGCCCGCATGCGATACCCGTGCTCCGGCGACGCGGCGACTGCAACCGGCGCCTCGAGCGGAACACGCCCCAGGCGAGAGAACGCATCGACGGCGATTTCGCTCTTGATGGTGAGCTGGCGCGGGTAGGCGATGTGCGAGAACAGACAGCCGCCGCATCGCGGATCCCGCTGCCCGGGCCTGCGGTCGGGTGAAGGCTCCAGAACGCCGACGACCGTTCCGAAGGCGAGCCGGCGCTCGACCCGCTCGATCGAAGCCATGACACGCTCACCGGGAATGGCGCCCCGCACGAGGACGACTTGTCCCTCGTGGCGGCCGATCATCCGGCCGCCATGCGCGGGCCGATCGATCGTGAGGCTGATCTGCTGCCCGGTCTCGAGCACCTCGACGGCTCCTCAGCGGACATCGCGGCCACCCTTCATCAGTAGCTGACGACGGGCAGCTTCAGCGCCTCGCGCACGAGCCGCTCGAACGCGGCGTCCATCGCAGCCCGGCGCGCGTCAGGGGCCATCCGGGCTGCAAACGGACTCAGCTCGGCCTCGACGTCGCGGCGGAGCCGCTCACGGGTCTCCGCATCGATCTCACTCGCGGCGGCTGCCGCGAGCTCCCGATCGAGCGCACTCAGACGCTCGACGAGCGCCGCTCGTTCGGCTCCGCGAGCCTGCCGGGCTGTTGCGAGCAGCCCGTCGAGATCGTGCACAGCCCGCTCGAGCGCCACGGCCAGCCGAGACGACCCGTTCGCGGCCGGGACGGCAAGCAGCCGCTGGATGGCACGTTCGATATGCGCAGCCAGAGACGGCTTCCGGAGGGCGGCGGCCTGGCCCTCGCCGCCGGATCCCACGCCGATTGCCCGGCGCCAATCGTCGAAGAGCTCGAGGATGTCAGCCTCGCAGAACTCGATCCGCACCGGCCGACGCGCCGGACCCTTCGCCTGCTGGCGCTCGCAGTAGCGATCTACGCCCCGGATCGCCAGCGCCAGCGGCACGCCCCGCTCGGCCCAGGTCTTCACGCGCTCGAACGCCGGACCGACGATCCGGATGAGGTGACCACCGTTCCGGCGGCACAGGTGCGTCTCGAGCTCCCGGCAATAGCCCGCGACGTCGGTCATCACGTGACGGCTTTCGCGCGCTCCCAGATGAGCCGGAGACCCAGCAGCGTCAGGTCGGGCTCCACTCGCTCGATCGCAGGCGTCTCGCCGGCCAGCACGTCCGCCATGCCGCCGGTCGCGACGCACCGGGCCCGCTCCCCCGACGGCAGCTCCGCGCGCATGCGATGCACGATGCCTTCCACCATGGCGACGTAGCCGAAGAAGAGGCCGGCCTGCATCGACGTCACGGTCGTCTGGCCGATGATCGCCGCCGGTTTCCTCACCTCGACACGGGGAAGCCGTGCGGCTCGCTGGAAGAGGGCGTCGGCCGAGATGCCGATCCCCGGACAGATCACGCCCCCCACGTACTCGCCGGCGGCCGAGATGGCGTCGAACGTCGTGGCGGTCCCGAAGTCCACGACGATGAGCGGGATGCCGGCCTCACGGCCGTACAGCTCGTAGGCGGCAACCGCGTTGACCACGCGATCCGCGCCAACGTCGGAGGCCGGCGTGTAGAGCACCGGCATCCCGGCGTTCCGCGCCGGATCGACCGTCATCGGCTCGCGCCCGAAGTACTGACGCGCCATCTCCTCCATCGGCCGCGTGAGCGGCGGGACCACCGAGGACAGGATGATGCCGCCCACTCCCCGAGGGTCGAGCGTGCTCTGCTCGAAGAGCTGCAGCACCAGAATGCCCAGCTCGTCCGACGTCCGCTCGCGCAGCGTCTGGAGCCGCCAGCTGCGATGCAGCTTGGTCCCCTGGAAGACACCGAGGACGATATTCGTGTTGCCGATGTCGATGGCCAAAAGCATCTCAATCGCCGATTATCTGCCTCACATCCAGACTACTGTCGCCGAGAATATCCGCTCCACCCCTGCGGATCCCCGTACGAGGAGCGCACCGTCGTCGTCGATCCCCATTGTCACCCCTGAAAACCGCCCGCCCCCGGACTCCCATTCGATCCGGCTGCCGCTCGCGCCGGGAGCCAGCGCGCGCCAGCGCGCGAGGAGCGGCCCGCGCTCGCCCCGAACCAGGCTGGCGACGCGTTCGGCGAGGGCCGACAGCGTCTCCCCCAGCACGTCGCCGATGTCGACCGGGCGCCCGAGCTCGGTCTCGAGCGACGTCGCCTGGGCCGCGACGTCGGGCGGGAACGCTGCGGGCGCGACGTTGACGCCGAAGCCCAGCACCACGTGCGACACGCGGCCGCCTTCCGAGCTCGCCTCGGCCAGAATGCCGGCGAGCTTGCGGCGTCCTGCCGGCGCGCGACGATCGGGCACGACGACATCGTTCGGCCACTTGATCGCAACCGGCAGACCGGTGGAGGTCCGGATGCCGTCGGCAACGGCCACGCCCCCGGCAAGCGTGAGCAAGGGGTAGACCGCGGCGCTCCGGACGATCACCGACACGTACAGGCCCGCGCCGGGGGGCGAATGCCAGCTGCGACCCAGGCGACCCCGGCCGGCGAGCTGCCGCCCGGCGATGACCGTCGTCCCCTCAGCCGCGCCGCGCGCAGCCAGATCGGAGGCCACGTCGTTCGTCGACGCCGTTTCACTCAGGTAGAGCACCGGGTCGCCGAACGGTCCCCGCCGCGCGCGCGTCCGCGCGAGGCCCGCCGCCAGCGCGGGCGGAAGGGGATCAGACATCCGGCTCGATCTCGAGGCTCAGGTCCGCGGCCGGCGCCGAGTGGGTCAGGGCGCCAATCGAAACGTAGTCGGCACCGGTGCGCGCAAGGGCGGGCATCGTCTCGAGCGTCACACCGCCGGAGATCTCGACCTGCGCCCGCCCGGCAATCCGGCGGACCGCCTCGCAAATCTGATCGAGCGGCAGGTTGTCGAGCAGGATGATGTCGACGCCGGCTTCCAGGGCGAGGTCCACGTCGGCAAGGCTCTGCGCCTCGACCTCGATCGGCATCTCCTGACGCGCCGCCTTCATCCGGCGCACCGCCTCGGCGACGCCGCCAGCCAGCCGCAGGTGGTTGTCCTTGATCAGAATGCCGTCGTCGAGCCCCGCACGATGGTTGACGCCGCCGCCGGCGCGCACGGCGTACTTCTCGAGCGCGCGGAGCGTCGGAGTGGTCTTGCGGGTGTCGAGCACGGTCATCCCGTTGCCGGCCGCGTCCACGAACCGACGGGTCAGCGTCGCGATGCCGGAGAGGCGCTGGAGGAAATTGAGCGCGGTCCGCTCTGCCGTCAGCATCGGGCCCGCCGACCCGATGAGCTCGCTCACGACCTGCCCTGGTTGCCGCCGATCCCCATCGCGGCAGCGGTGGACGATCGTCACTGCCGGATCGAGCTGGCGGAACGCCTCGGCCGCAACTTCGAGGCCCGCGATGACACAGAAGGATTTGGCCTGCAGCAGGCCCCTGGCCCGCTGCTCCGGCCTGATGACGCCGTCGGTCGTGACATCGCCCCACCCGAGGTCCTCGGCCAGCGCGCGCCTGACGGTCTCGCGGTAGAGGCTGGGATCGAGCGGCTCGAAGGGAACCGTCTTCACAACCGCTCCGCGGCATTGTCGGGCGGGACCAGCTCCACGTCGACCTGCAGCGCCTCGGAGGCGAGCGCGTCGATCTGGTGGATCAGTCCGGCCGCGCGGAGGTCGCGCTCCACATCGGGCAGCAGGGCCAGATCCTCGACGGTGGCGCGGACCGTGGCCCGCAGAACGGGCGTCTTCAACGGGCGCTGTTCCTCGGACTTCTTCTTCCGGATCGCGCCCAGCACCTGCGAGGCGAACTCGAGCGCCCGGACACCCCGTTCGTCCTCCACGGGAGGGCTGCAGGCGCCGAGCACCTCTTCCCTCGTGGGCCACCGGGCGGTGTGAACCGATCCCGGCCTCCACCAGGACCAGACCTCCTCGGTCGCAAACGGCAGGAACGGCGCGAAGAGCCGCAGCATCGCCGACAGCGCCGCGAGCAGCGCCGCGTTGGCCGACGCCGCCCGCTCGGACCCCTGATCCCCGTATCGCCGGCCCTTGACGAGCTCGAGGTAGTCGTCGCAGAACCCCCAGAAGAACGACTCGGTGCGCTCGAGCACGCGCGTGTAGTTGTAATGCTCCAGATCGTCGGTCGACTCGGCGACGAGCCTGGCGAGCTGGGTGAGCAGGCCACGGTCGACGGCCGCGGTGGCCGTGCCATGCGGCTCCGGGCGCGAGAGCACGAATCGCGAGGCGTTCAGCAGCTTGATCGCGAGCCGCCTGCCCACGCGCATCTGACCGGTGTCGAAGGCCGTGTCGGCGCCGGGCCGGCCGCTGGCCGCCCAGTAGCGGACGCCATCGGAGCCATGCTCCTCGAGAAGGGCCAGCGGCGTCACCACGTTGCCCTTCGACTTCGACATCTTCTTGCGGTCCGGATCGAGGACCCACCCGGAAATCGCGGCGTTCTTCCAGGGCAGCGTGCCGTGCTCGAAGTGCGAGCGCAGCACCGTCGCGAACAGCCACGTGCGGATGATGTCGTGGGCCTGCGGCCTGACGTCCATGGGGAAGACGCGCGAGAAGAGATCGGCATCCTCCTCCCAGCCTCCGGCAATCTGCGGCGTCAGCGACGATGTGGCCCAGGTGTCCATGATGTCAGGGTCGCCGGTGAACCCGCCCGGCACGTCCCGCTGCCCGCTGCCGTAGCCGTCGGGCACATCGGTCGACGGATCGACGGGCAGTCGCGAGTCGTCCGGAAACAGCCTGGCCTCGTAATCGACGGTGCCGTCGGCTCGCAGCCTGTACCAGACGGGGAACGGCACCCCGAAGAACCGCTGCCGGCTGATACACCAGTCTCCGGCCAGCCCGTTCACCCAGTTTTCGAAGCGCGCCTGCATGTAGGGCGGGTGCCACTGGAGCTCGCGACCGCGCTCGAGCAGCGCCGGACGCTGATCCATCGTCCGGATGAACCACTGCCGGCTCGTCACGATCTCGAGCGGCCGGTCCCCCTTCTCGTAGAACTTCACCGCATGCGTGATCGGCCGCGGCTCACCAACCAGGTCTCCGCTCGCGCGCAGGAGCTCGACCATGCGGGCGCGGGCCTTGTGGACGGCGAGGCCCGCCAGCTGGTCGTAGGCCTGCTGCGCGGCGGTGGAGTCCGCCGATTCCCATCCGGCCTCGCCCCAGGTGACGGGACGCAGCGTCCCGTTGGGCGCGATGATCGCGCGGACGGGCAACCCGAGCTCACGCCACCACACCACGTCCGTGACGTCGCCGAACGTGCAGATCATCGCCACGCCCGATCCTTTTTCGGGGTCGGCGAGCGCATGCGCACGCACCGGAACCCGCACCCGGAACAGCGGGGTCTCGACTTCGGATCCGAACAGCGGCCTGTACCGTTCGTCGTCGGGGTGCGCCACCAGCGCCACGCAGGCGGGGATCAGCTCCGGGCGTGTCGTATCGATCTCGACGTGACCATCGGTGCCCGGACGTGCAAACCGGATGCGGTGGTAGGCACCCGGCTGCTCGCGATCCTCCAGCTCGGCCTGCGCCACCGCGGTCCGGAAGTCGATGTCCCACAGGGTGGGCGCCTCGAGCTGGTAGGCGAGCCCGGCGCGGAGCAGCCGCAGAAACGAGAGCTGCGACACGCGCTGCGCCCGCCTGTCGATCGTCGCGTAGGTCATCGACCAGTCGACCGACAACCCGAGGTGGCGCCAGAGGTGCTCGAACGCCTTCTCGTCCTCGGCGGTCAGGCGCGCGCACAGCTCGATGAAATTCGGACGCGAGACGGGTCGGGGGTGCTTGCCAGGCTTGTCAGGCGGCCGGAATGCCGGATCGAACGGCAGCGACGGATCGCACCGGACCCCGAAGTAGTTCTGCACCCGGCGCTCGGTCGGCAGGCCGTTGTCGTCCCACCCCATCGGGTAGAAGACGGCCTTCCCGCGCATGCGCTGGAAGCGCGCGATGATGTCGGTGTGCGTGTAGGAGAAGACGTGGCCGACATGAAGCGAACCGCTGACGGTCGGCGGCGGCGTGTCTATGGCGAAAACGTCGCTTCTGGGCTTCGTGCGGTCGAACCGGTAGAGCCGATCGGTCTCCCAGCGCGCCGTCCATTTCTCCTCGAGTCCCTCGAGCGCGGGCTTGTCGGGGACGGCAATGGGGTGATCGAGCTCCAGACCCTCGTGCATGACCTGAAATCATGCCACGGACGCATGCCAAAAACACGGACCTCACCCCGGTGCGTTCCGCAGCGACTGGCCGTCAGCGGCTCGCCTGCTTGATGCGGTCGATTTCCTCCCGCACGAGGCGCTCGGCGGCGTCGAGCACGGCGCGGCGCATGGACTCGTCCCCCATGCGGGCAATGACGCGGGCGGCGATCTCGTCGACCAGCTGGTCGCTGATGGTCGGGGCGGCCGGAGCCGCCGGCGCGAAGAGCTCGACCGGGACGGGATGCCCCTGCTCGGCGGCGAGCAGTGCAGCGAACGCGTCCGTCAGCGACGGTCCGCCGGTCTGAGAGCCCGATCCGGCTGGCGCACTCGGCACGGCCGGCGCAACCGTCGTAAGCCGCGGGACCGAAGCAGCTGGCGCAGTCGTGTCCGCCGAGGGCGAAGGCGGGTACGTCGCGGCCCCGGGCTCTGCTGGCGGTGAGCCAGCCGCTGGCGGCGGAACCGCCGCGGACTGCCCGACGGCGAGGTCGGGATCCCATCCGCCAAGCGGATCCGGGTCCATGGCGGGCCGTGCCGGCGGCGGCGGAACCGCCGCGGGCCCCTGTGAGGGTGGCCGCGGGGAGAACGGCGCGGCCTGGGGCGGTGCGACAATCGGCTCCAGCGTGGGTGTCGACGGCGGCGACCCGCCCGGTCCGAGCGTCGCGAGCGCCGCGTCCAGCCGGTCGAAATAGTCCTCGAGCGACCCGCCGTCCGCCGGCCCAGAGGCGTCCGTCAGTGCTTCGATAGACGCCGGCGTGGAAACCGCTGGCTGGTCGGGCGGCCGCGCCTCGGCGGGCGCGGGCGTGGCATTGGTGTGCGGCGCGGAACGACGGCCCGAGAGAAGATCCCTGACGCGGCTGATGACCATTTGTGGCTCGAATGGCTTCACGAGGACCCCATCGCAGCCCACGGACCGCGCACGCGCCTCGTCGACGGGCTCGAAGGCCCCCGTGAGCAGGAGGACGGGGATGTGCGCGAGCTGAGGCTGCCCCTTGATGAACGCGGCGACCTCGTACCCGTCGCGTTCGGGCATGCCGACATCGGCGAGCACGATGTCGGGCCGATCGGCGAGCACGCGGTCGATGGCCTGCCGGCCGTCGCCGACGGCGACCACCTGGATGTTCTCGTCAGCGAAGGTCAGCTCGATGACCCGCTGGATGGTGACGCTGTCGTCGGCGAGGAGCAGCTTGGGTGTCACGCTCAGACCTGCTCCATCCGGGTCCGGGCATGCTCGTTGATGAACGTGATGATGTCCTGCATCGGGCTGCCCGGAAGAAAGATGCCCTTCACCCCGGCCTCCTGCAGCTTCGGGATGTCGACATCCGGGATGATACCTCCGACCACCACCAGCACGTCGTCCATACCCTTTTCCCGCAGCAATTCCATCACCCTCGGGCAGATGTGCATGTGCGCGCCGGAGAGGATGGACAAGCCGATGACGTCGGCGTCCTCCTGGAGCGCCGCCGCGACCACCTGCTCGGGCGTTTGCCGGAGGCCGGTGTAGATCACCTCCATGCCGGCGTCCCGGAGCGCCCGGGCAATCACCTTGGCGCCCCGATCATGGCCGTCCAGACCGGGTTTGGCGATGACGACACGGATTTTGCGCGGCATGCAGTTCAGCTTCCGGCTTGCAGTTCCGGGCTTCCAGCCAGTTCCTCCCGGCCTTCGGCCTCCTCACGTCGAGTCCCTGCTTCGCGTGCTCGATGGTAGCGTTCACCCCGCCGGACGCTGAAGACAGGAGCTAAATCAGCGGCACCTCTTCGTACTCTCCCCAGACGTCGCGCAGCGCGTCGCACATCTCGCCCACCGTCGCGTACGCGCGGACACAGTCGAGCAGCGGGTACATCGTGTTGCCTGCGCCGCGGGCGGTCTCGCGGAGCGCGTCGAGCGATCGGCGGACCGCGTCGCTGTCGCGCGTCCGGCGGAGCTCGCCGAGCCGATCGAGCTGCGTCCTGGCGGTCGCCTCGTCGATGTAGAGAATCGGCACCGGCGCCTCGTCCTCCTGGACGAAATCGTTGACCCCTACGATGATCTTCTCGCGCGCCTCTACGGCCTGCTGGAAGCGGTACGAGGCTTCGGCGATCTCGCGCTGGGGGTATCCCTGCTCGATCGCCTCCACCATGCCCCCCAGGCGGTCGATGGCGTCGAAGTACTCGCGCGCGCCGCGCTCCATGTCGAGCGTCAGGCGCTCCAGGAAGTACGACCCGCCCAGCGGGTCCACGATGGCGGCCACCCCGCTCTCGTGCGCGATGATCTGCTGCGTGCGGAGCGCCAGCGTGGCGGCCTCGGCGGTCGGCAGCGCGAGCGCCTCGTCGAGCGAGTTGGTGTGGAGCGAGTTCGTCCCGCCCATCACCGCCGCGAGCGCCTGGAGCGCGGTCCGGACGACGTTGTTGTACGGCTGCCGGGCGGTCAGCGAGACACCCGCCGTCTGGGTGTGGAACCGGAGCTTCCAGGATCGCTCGTCGCGGGCGTGGAAGCGGTCGCGCATCACCTCGGCCCACAGCCGGCGCGCGGCGCGGAACTTGGCAATCTCCTCGAAGAAGTCGCTGTGCGAGTTGAAGAAGAACGAGATCCGCGGCGCGAACTCGTCCACGTCGAGCCCCGCGTCGATGCCGTACTGCACGTACTCGACGCCGTCGCGGAGCGTGAACGCCAGCTCCTGCAGCGCCGTCGAGCCGGCCTCGCGGATGTGATACCCGCTCACCGACACGGTGTTCCATCGCGGCACTTCCTTCGCGCAGAACGCGAACACGTCGGTGATGAGCCGCATCGACTCGCGCGGCGGGTAGATGTACTCCTTCTGGGCGATGAACTCCTTCAGGATGTCGTTCTGGATCGTGCCCGACAGGCGCCTCCAGTCGGCCCCCTGCTTCTCGGCGACGACCAGATACATCGCGAAAATCATCGGCGCGGGCGAGTTGATCGTCATCGACGTCGTGATGTCCGCGAGACCGATGCCCGCGAACAGCCGCTCCATGTCGGCCAGCGACACGATGCTCACGCCGCACTTGCCGACTTCCCCGAGCGAGAGCGGATGATCCGGATCCCGGCCCATGAGCGTCGGCAGGTCGAACGCCACGCTCAGGCCGGTCCCGCCCGCCGACAGCAGTGTGCGATACCGGACGTTCGTCTCCTCGGGCGTGCCGAAGCCGGCGAACTGGCGCATCGTCCACAGCTTGCCCCGGTAGCCGGTCGGATGGATGCCGCGGGTATAGGGGAACTCGCCGGGATGGCCGAGGTCACGCCGGTAGTCGAAATCGTCGAGATCGTCGGCCGTGTACAGTCGATCGACGGGACGGCCCGAAATCGTCGTGAACGCGGGCAGCCGTTCCGGCGATTTCCGCAGGGCCGGCTCGACCACCTCCCGCTCCCATCGCTGCCTGTCCTTCTCCGTGGCCGCGCTTTTCATCTCCGACGATTATAGAAATGGGAAAAGGAAATGCGAAACGGGAAATGGAGGGGAGGAGTCGGGAGACGGACGACCTGCCATCGCCCATCCCCCATCCACCTTCACTGACTGGCGCCGATCCACTACGGCAGCACGGTGCCGCAGAGCACCCAGACGCGGAGCTGCACGTTGGTCAGCGCTCCCCCGGTGTTGTTCCTCAGGGTGACCCGCCAGCCGCTTCCGCCGTTGAAGAACGGCACCGACGCGACGAGATTCATCGACGCTGCGTTGCCAGAGGGCTCGTGGCCCCCCGCAAACGGCACCTTGCCCGCCGGACACGTGGCCTGCCACTGGTACGTGGCGCCCGACATGATCGACAGTACCGCCGGTCCGAGCGACTCGACCGCCTGATAGCCGCTCACGCCAGGCGCGCCCTGCGGACCCTGGGGTCCGACGGGACCCACGGGCCCCTGTGGACCCGCCGGGCCCGTCGCGCCCTGCGGACCGGTTGGACCTGCCGGACCAGTCGGACCCACCGGACCGGCCGGACCCGCCGGGCCGACGGGGCCCGCAGGGCCCGCCGGGCCCGAGGGGCCCGCCGGTCCCGTCTCCCCCTGCGGGCCCGCCGGTCCAGCGGGACCTGCCGGTCCGGCCGGGCCCGCCTCCCCCTGCGGGCCGGGCGGGCCGGGTTCTCCCTGCGGTCCGGCCACTCCAGGGATCGACGCGACGGAGTAGTACGGCACGTTGAACGCGCCGCGCTCCACTTCCGCATTGCCCCTGGCGACCGTGAACAGGTACGTGCCGTTCTCGACCTGCGACGGCATCTGCACCACCACCTCGGTGTCGGACGCGCTGAGCAGCGCCATCCGCTCCGTCTCGCAGAACACCACCGGACGCGGGCCGAAGTTGAGACCGCGCAGCGTCACCGTATCCTGGTCGTGGTTCACGAACGCGCTGAGGACGACCAGCTGTCTCGGGTGCGCCGTGTCATCGGTGGCCAGTTCCTGTTTGCGCTCATTGCCACGTCCCTGTGCAGCGGCCGTCAGGCTGACGAAGACGGCGAGCCCCGCCGCGGCAGCCATGGCGCGCTTCATCGAAGTCATCGCTCCCCCTCCCACTCAACCGCCTGACGTCGAAGGGAGCAAGCACAAGGCCATTTGGATGAGCCAGGGACAATTACTGCCCCTCCAGACGTTTAGGACCTGATTACGTCTCTGCAATCGCGCGAAGCCGCATGCAGAAGTGGTCAGGAACGGGACACACGGCGACCTTTTCCAGAGCCGTGCGGCCAGGGCGCCTCACGCGGCCGCGCGGCTTGACTTGGCTCGCAGCGCCACAGTAGCTTGGTCTGTTTTGGGCCGCGGAAAAACACGGCCACGGAAGAACACAGCCACGGAAAAACACAGCCACGGAAAAACACAGCCA
>DASPFV010000257.1:0-3376 GCA_035620975.1 Vicinamibacterales bacterium | reverse complement strand
GTGCCAGTGAAGAGCTGGACGGTGCCGCCGTTGTTCACGCGAACGGTGAAGTTCGTCTGCGCCACCCCGCAGCTGTCCCAGTAGTCGACACGGACGGTGTATGTTCCCTGCGGAGCCCGGCCCACGGGCCACGTGATGTTCTCGTTCCTGACTCCGTCGATCTCGCAGGCCGCGTTCGAATCGAGGTCGAGCTGGCCGCCGCTCGCGGACTCACGGTTGCCGTAGTAGATCTCCTCGCCGCCCGGCGCCACGACGTGCAGGTCGACGTCGCTGTCGGCGTCCCAGGAGAGCGTCACCTGAACATCGCCCGTTCCCACGGACGTCACGCTCGTGGACAGTCCGGCGTAGGGTCCCACGGCTCCGGCGGCGTTCGCGACGGCGAACTGGAGATCGAACGATTCCAGCGGAATTTCCTGCGGAAACGTCAGGAGCACCGTCGCGCTGCTGGCTGCGGCCCCGAGATTGATTTCGTAGTGTCCCTCGACACCGCCGGGCGCCTCGCTGATCAGCCCGAGGGTCCTGCCGCCGACGAACATGTAGATTGTGGTGAAGGGAGCGTCGGCCGTGACGGTGACCGTCAGCGTTCCACCGTTGACGATCGTCTGATTTCCGGTGACGGTCGCGCGCGGGCCGCCGCTCGGCGACGGCGCTTCGGTCGGTCGGAGCAGCCCTGCCGCTGCGTCGGACGACGCCGAGGACGCAATCTCCTCAATCGTGAGACGGCCGAGCGGTGACGGGGTGAGCGGTGAGTCGCCGCCGTCGTTGGTGCACGCCGGGAATAGGACCGCCAGCGCCAACGCCACGGGGACGAGTCGAACGGGCGCCTTCCGAAGCATGTCGCGAAATCTCCAATGATGTTTTTCGGGCGCAGCGCGCGCCGGCCGTGCACGTCTCTGCGCGGGTTGGCGCAGCTCTCCCGGGGCGCGGCGAGCACGGGTGCTGAAGGGAGCGAGAAGGGGAGGCTTCAGCAGTGTAGCAGAAGCGAAGGCATTCCGCCGTACCAGGGCGCGAAATTCTGGACAACGGCGGAGGTTCGGAGTATCACTCCCTTCAGCCGAACGGCTCATCCAGCCTGGAGCGAAGTCGAGGTTCTGAATGGTGCGAAGACACGTCCTTCGGTGGGTCGCCGGTGCCGGCCTGCTGGTGGTAACCGCCTGCGCGAGCTCCGGCAGCCAGTCGCCGCGCGCCGAGAACGTGATCCTCTTCCTCGGCGACGCGGGCGGCATCCCGACCCTGAGCGCGGCGAGCCTTCATGGATACGGGGAGCCGCGGCGCCTGTTCATCCATCAGATGCCGCATCTCGCGCTGGCGGAGACCTCGGCCGCCTCGCAGTGGGTCACCGACTCGGCCGCCGCGATGACCGCGATCGTCACCGGACGCAAGACGCACAACGGCGTGGTCGGACAGTCGGACAGCGCCGTGCGCGGGAAGCAGGATGGCGAGCCGCTCAAGACGATCCTCGAACATGCCGAGGAACGAGGCCTCTCGACAGGGCTGGTCACGAACAGCTCCGTGCTGTCGGCCACCCCCGCGGCGTGCTATGCGCACGTCAACGATCGCCGGAACGAACGCGACATATTCCGGCACCTGCTCGAGCCGAGGTTCGGCGACGGCGTGGACGTCGTCATCGGCGCCGGCCGTGAGGGCGTCATGAAAGCCGCGTCGGCGTCGGAGCTCTCCGCTCCAGCCGCCCTGCGGGACGCGGGCCTGGAGCTGTTCGATTCGCTCGAGGCCGTGCCGACCGCGGCACGGCGGGTGGCCGTGCTGTTCGACGACGACTTCGATCTCGGGGCGGCCGTCCGGAAAGCGATAGAGCTGCTGTCGCGCAACCCCCGTGGGTTCTTCCTGATGGTGGAGTCGGATCTCCACACCCAGGAGCTCGTCCGCGGGCTCGACCGCGCGCTGCAGCTCGACCGCGCCGTCCGCGAGACGGCGAGCCGCATGCATGCGAACACCCTCACGATGTTCACGGCCGATCACTCGTACGATCTCCGCGTGCACAGCGGGCGGAAAGGGTCACCCCTGCTGCCGCCCCTGCCACCGGACTTCGGAGACGGTCAGGACTCCATCCGGCTGGACCACGTCCGGCGTGAGAACGACCACACCGGAGAGGAAGTGATCGTCGCGGCACAAGGCCCGGGGGCGGCGGGCGTGCGAGGTGTGCTCTCGAACGTCGATCTGTTCCACATCATGATGGCCGCTTACGGATGGCGAGAGTAATACTCGGAACGCCTTCTGCACCCCTGGTGGTGCTGTCGTTCGGGCTGGCGGCTGCGGCCGCCTCGGGTTGTGCGCCCGGGGCCACGCGCGGGCAGCCCAATCCCGGCCTGCCTGCTGCCTCCGCCCCAATCCAGCCGGTGGTGAAGTCGGCGACTGTGCCTCACGACCCGGACGACCCCGCGATCTGGATTCACCCGACGGACCCGTCGAAGACGCTCGTGCTCGGGACCGACAAGCAGGAAGTCGCCGGCGGGCTCTACGCGTTTCGCCTCGACGGCTCTCTCAGCCAGTCGATTCCCGCCCTCGACAGGCCCAACAACGTGGACGTCGAATACGGGTTCCGCACCGCCGACGGCCAGATCGACATCGCGGCCCTGACCGAGCGGAAGCAGCACCGGCTCCGCGTCTTCGGCATCTCCCGGGACAACGGGACGCTCCACGACATCGCCCCTGCCGGCCTGCCGGTCCTCGAGGGGCTCACGGGCGAAGCGTCGGAGCCGATGGGCATTGCGCTGTACAAGCGTCCGAAGGACGGCGCGATTTTCGCCATCGTTGCCCCGAAGACGGGCGAAGCGACCGACTACCTCTGGCAGTACCGGCTGGAGGCTGCTGCGGTGGGGCAGGTGACGGCGACGCTCGTGCGGCGATTCGGCCGTTTCAGCCAGAATGGCGAGATCGAGGCCGTCGTCGTGGACGACGAGCTGGGTTACGTGTACTACAGCGACGAGACCTGGGGCATACGGAAGTATCACGCCGATCCCGATCACCCCGACGCGGCCCTCGAGCTCGCGACCTTCGGCAGGGACGGATACGAAGGCGATCGCGAGGGGCTCGCCATCTACGCCAGGGGTGATCGCACCGGCTTTCTCGTCTCGGCGGATCAGGTCTCGAGGCGCTCGCGCCTGAAGCTCTACCCCCGCGAAGGTGCGGCAGGCCAGGCCCACGAACATCCCGAGCTCAGAACACTCCTGACGGTGTCCGACGCAACGGACGGCCTGGAGGTCACGTCCACGCCGCTGCCGGGCTTCCCGCAGGGCCTGCTGGTCATGATGAACTCCGCGGGGAAGAACTTTCTGATCTACGACTGGCGGACGGTCATGCCGCCGACCACCTCGACGACAGAACGGTGAGCCAGGCCGCCTCCGTCGACTTCCCC
>DASPFV010000256.1:0-40791 GCA_035620975.1 Vicinamibacterales bacterium | reverse complement strand
GACGTCGCGCAGCCCCATGGTGACGACGTGAACGGCAACGTGGTCCGGGCGCGGATGGACTTGAACTATTCCGTCGTGCCGGTGCGTCCGGCGGGTGGCGTGTGGACGAGCCCGCGTGAGCTCGCGCGGTACGTCGAGATGGAGCTGGCCAGAGGGCGGCTCCCGAACGGGAAGCGGCTCGTCTCCGAGGAGAACCTCCAGGCCCGGTACAAGCCGCACGTGATCGTCGGAGAGGACGTCACGTATGGCATGGCGCTGATGGTGGAGACCAGATACGGCATTCCCGTGGTCCACCATGGCGGCGACCTCGCCGGTTATCACAGCGACATGATCTGGCTCCCCGAACATGGCGTCGGCGCGGTGATCCTCGCGAACGCCGACTCCGGGGTCCTCATCCGGGGACCGTTCCTCCGGCGACTCCTGGAGGTGCTCTTCGACGGCAAGCCCGAAGCGGAGGAGGCGCTGAAGGTGGCGGCCGGGCAGCGGAAAGCTGCCATGGCCAAGGAGCGCGAGAGGCTCGTGGTCCCGGCCGACCCGTCGGCGGTCGGGCGGCTGGCCTCACGGTACACGAGCGCGGCACTCGGGGAGTTGAAGGTCGTGAAGGAAGGCCAGACGACCATCTTCGACGTCGGCGAGTGGAGAAGTGCCGTGGCCTCCCGGAAGAACGACGATGGAACGATGTCGTTCCTCACCATCGATCCGACCCTCGCCGGCTTCGAGTTCGTCGTGGGCGACCAGGACGGAAAGCGCCGGCTGATCACCCGCGACGCTCAGCACGAATACGTCTGGCTCGAGGCGATGGCCGCGTCGAAGCCGTGACCGAATTGGTAAAGTAAGGGAGATGCCCGCGAAGCTCGACGCGTTGCTCCAGACGTTCGACATGTTCCCCGACCCCGCGGATCGGACCAGCCTGCTGCTGAGTTACGCTGACCAGTTCCGGGAGGTCCCGGCGGCAGTGGCCACCCGGCCGTTTCCGGAGAACAACCGGGTGCCTCAGTGCGAGTCGGACGCCTACGTGTGGGCCCGCGAGCAGCCCGACGGCACGCTGCAGCTCTACTTCGCGGTCGAGAACCCGTCAGGCGTGTCGGCGCGGGCGCTCGCGGCCATCCTGGACCGCACGCTCTCGGGTCTGCCGGCGTCCGAAATCGCGACGGTCAACTGCGACATCGTCGAGCGCATCTTCCGCCAGAACATCTCGATGGGGAAGGGCATGGGCCTGATGGCCATGGTCAACGCCGTCCAGGCGCTCGCGAGACAGGCGGCCCGATGACCTCGGCTGGTCGCGGCTCGCAGCCCGGGCGGCCCGGGTGCGAGCCCCGAACCTACTTTTCAATGGGCACGTTCACCAGGTTGCCCCACTCCGACCAGCTGCCGTCGTAGTTCCTGACGTTCTCGAAGCCGAGCAGGTATTTCAGGGCGAACCAGGTGTGGCTGCTCCGCTCGCCGATACGGCAGTAGGCGATCGTGGGCCTGGACGGCGAGAGCTGCTTCTCGTCGACGTAGATCTTGCGCAGCTCGTCGGCCGTTTTGAACGTGCCGTCCTCGGGATTGATGGCTCGCGCCCAGGGCACGCTCTTCGCGCCCGGGATGTGTCCGCCGCGGAGCGCACCCTCGTTGGGGTAGTCGGGCATGTGCAGGCGTGTGCCGGCGTACTCCTCCGGGCTGCGCACGTCCACGAGCTGCCCCCGCTCCTGCATGTGGGCCATCACCTCGTCGCGGAACGCGCGGTGCCTCGCGTCCGCGCGATCCGGCCCCTGGTAGCTGGTCGGGGCGTAGGAGGGCACGTCGCGGGTCATCGGCCGCTTCTCCTTCTCCCACTTGATCCGCCCGCCGTCCATGACCCGGGCATTGGTATGGCCGAACAGCTGGAACACCCAGAACGCGTAGCACGCCCACCAGTTGTTCTTGTCGCCGTAGAAGACGACCGTGCTGTCCTTCGTCGCGCCGATGCGCGACATCAGGCGTTCGAATCCCTCGCGCGTGATGTAGTCACGCCGCAGCTGATCGTTCAGGTCCGACGTCCAGTCGACGTGGACCGCGCCGGGGACGTGGCCCGACGAGTAGAGCAGCGTGTCCTCGTTGGACTCGATGATCCGGACCGACGGGTCCTTCAGGTGCTGCTCGACCCAGTCCGTAGAGACCAGAACCTCGGGATGCGTGTACCCCCGCGTCTCTATATTCGTCATGAGCGTCTCCTTCTTCAATGCCTTCAATGCGCCGACGGCTCCGAACCGTGAACCGTGAACCGTGAACCTTGAACCCTGAACCCGCCTCAGGCGTAGGCCGTTCCGACCAGTACTTTCCGGATCCGCAGCCAGGGGGACCCGTGGGAGATGCTGTTGGTCTGGGTCGGCTGCCCCTTGGCGTCGCCGCCGGTGCCGTACATCTCCCAGGATTCGCGGCCCGAGACGGCGTCGAGCTTCCCCCAGAAATCCGTCGTGATGGCGTTGTAGGTGACGTTGCCCACCATCCGGGTCTTCCTGCCGTTCCTGATCTCCCAGAAGGCGTTGCCGCCGAACTGCCCGTTGTAGCGCTGCTGGTCGATCGAGTAGCTGCCGCGACCGTCGATGAGGACGCCGTCGCGGGTGTCCGCGATGATCTCCTCCGGCGTCGGGGAGCCGGGCGGGCCGGCGTCGACGTGGACGTTCGGCATGCGCAGGAACGGATAGTCGCGCCACGAGCTCGCGGACGTGCAACCCCGGCTCTCCTTCTCCCCGATGAAGTGCGCCGACTCGCGGTTGGTCTGGAGCCCGACCAGGATGCCCTCCCGGACCAGCGGCCACTGCTGCGTCTTCACGCCGTCGTCGTCGTACCCGACCGTGCCGATGCCGCCCGGGATGTTGCGGTCGGCCGTGACGTTGAAGAGCCGGGAGCCGTACTTGAGCTTGCCGACGTCCGAGAGCCTGATGAAGCTCGTGCCGGCGTAGTTCGCCTCGTAGCCGAGGATGCGATCGAGCTCGGTCGCATGGCCGACGATCTCGTGGATCGTCAGCATCGCATGCGAAGGCGTGAGCACGAGATCCTTCACGCCCATCTCCACGGGGCGCGCGGTGCAGAACTCCACGGCTTCGGCTGCGATGCGCTCGGCGTTCTCGACCATGCCGGCCTGCTCGGCTACCTCCCAGCCGCCGGTCATCGGCACGCCTGTGAACGTCCGCGACCGGGTCTCGCCGTCCTTGCGCGCCGTGACGGTGAACGAAGGGGTCGTCGTCCACACCTCCTGCTCGATGTAGGAGCCCTCGGTGCTGGCGAAGTATTTCCACTCCTGTTCGACCTGGACGGAGGCATTGACGTTCGTCACGTCCTTCGTTTTCATCGCGGTGTCGACGACCTTCTGCACGAGCGCCTGCCGCTCCTCGTGCGGGACCTTCGACGGATCCTTCCTGATCGGAACCGCCCAGTAGTCGGTGTAGGCCGGTACCGGCGCGAGGCGCACGTCGGCTTTCTTGGCGATCGCGCTGGCTCGGGCGACGTCCGTCGCCAGGCGCGCGATGCGGCGAACCTCATCCTCCGTGACGAGCGGGCTGCTGGCGAAACCCCAGACACCGCTGTGGATGACCCGGACGCCGAAGCCGGCGGCGCCGCTCGGGCCCGCCGCCCCGCTGCCACCGCCGAACCCGCCGAACCCGCGACCCCCACCACGCCCGCCCCGGCCGCCCCGTCCCCCGCCGCCGCCGAACTGGCCGAACCCCTCGAAGTCGCGGTTGCCTCCCCTGGCGTTCACGCTCAGGTTGCTGCTGCGCGTGAATCGGATGTCGGCGTACGAGCAGCCGAGGCGACGCGCTTCCGCCAGCGCCACGTCCGACAGACCCTTGAATCTGGACTCGAGGACCGTCGCCGGCGGTGTCTGCGCAACGAGATCCGCGATGACGTCGCTGGCGGCGACAGCCATCCCGGACATGGCCATGGTCCTGACGAAGTCTCGGCGTTTCATGGTTCCTGCTTCTTGTCGGCTCTTGGCTCTCGGCGTTGGGCTCTGGCATTCGGCTTTCGGCTCTTTGGCTCCCGGCTTCAATCCCAGAGCCTGAAGCCGAGAGCCCTGAGCCCAGTGTCACACGGCCGGGGAAATCGACGTCATGAAGAAATCTTCGATGCGGACCGGCGGAACGAGCGCCGTGCCCGCGCCGTCGTACGATTCGCCGGTGTGCATCGGCACCGGCTGGCCGACGGCGCTCATGTTGTTGAACCCGACGATCGGCGACATGTTCCAGCGGAAGTTCTGCACCGGGCCGGCGATCTCGCCATTCTCGATCAGGAACAGGCCATCGCGCGTCATCCCCGTGTTCAGGAGCGTCGCCGGATCCACCGGCCGGATGTACCAGAGGAACGTCACGAGCAGGCCGCGTCTCGTCGTACGGATCATCTCCTCGACGGTCATGTTCGAGCCTTCCATGACGAGGCTCATGTTGACGCTCGTCGGCGACGGCTCCTTCTTCTGACGCGCCGCCCAGGTGCGCTCGTAGAAGAGGTTCTTCAGAACGCCCCGTTCGACCCAGTTCACCGGCCGGGCCGGAAGGCCGTCAGGTCCGACGGGCGTCTGCCGCAGCACGGGATTGCCGACGTCGCTCCTGAGCGTGAAGAGATCGCTGAATACCTTCTCGCCGACCTTCGTCGTACCGGGCGCCTTTCCGCTGAAGTAGTTTCCGACGGCGCCTTCGGCCGCGCGGGCGTCGAAGAGCCCCGTCATGAGCGAGAGGAACCGCGCCGCCGCGCGCGGTTCGAGGATGGTCGTGTAGCGCCCGGGTTCCACCGCGCGCGGCTTCACGCTCCGCAGCGCCTTGTCGGCTGCGATCTCGGTGAGCTCCGCGGCGTCGATTCGTGCGACGTCCTTCACGCCGGTGAGCCCGGCCCAGCCCGAACCGCCGCCGTCGGGTGTCCGGCAGGTCAGGATGAAGCTCGCCTCGGCGTACTGGTAGTACGCGAAGAGTCCCCGCGAGTTGGCCGTGCAGGTCGTCTGGTACACCTTCGGGATATAGCCCGATCCGATCACGCCCTTCTTCTCGCAGATGTCGAGGCTGCGGCGAACCATCTGCGCGCGCTCGGCGGGACCGAAATCGACCGCCGAAGGCAGTGTGGCGTCCACGGACAGGTAGTCCTGCGGGCCTTTCACGAGCGGCAGGATTTCCGGGTCGTCGCGTGCGGTCTCGAGATTCTTGAACGCTTCGGCCACTGCGCGCTTCAGTCCGTCGTCGTCGAGGGTCCTGGTGGTCGCGGAGGCCGAGCGGCTGCCCTTGAAGATGGATACCGTGAGCGTCCGGTCGAACTGCACCATGTTCGCGGTGATGTTCGAGTTGGCGAACCGCGTAGCCGAGCGTTCGCCGCCGGCGAACTCGACTTCGACGGCGTCGGCCTTCGCCATGTCGATCGCTCTGTCGGTGATGGCCTTGACGTCTTCGCGGCTGTACATCGGGCGTCGATGCGGGAGCGGGCACGATCGGGCGTCCGCAGAGGCCGAAATATATCGCACTCCGGGATGCCCCCGGAACACACGGGCGCCGGATGGGAAATGGATGTCGTGCCTGGCCCGCGGCCGGCAGCGTGTGCAGGGTCAGTTGAGGTCGGGCATGCGGCAGGCGCAACCCGCGCCGCCGGCGCCGCAGCCGCCGGAAGCGGGGAAAGCCGGCTCGGATCGCTCCGCGCCCGCGCCTACCATGCCAGGGCGGGACAACAGCTTCGACAGGTTGCCGCCTTCGCACCCGGGGCACGTCGGCGTGCGCGACCGGGTCACGAACGCCTCGAACTCCCGCCCGCAGTCACGGCATGCGTACTCGAAAATCGGCATGACTCGATTCTACCTCCGGCATCCAGCCCGAGCCAGGCTGCTGCTTATCCGGTCGCTGCGCCAGCCTTCGCCACGGCGACCGAGGCGGGCCGCAGCACGTCCTCGCCAATGCGGTAGCCGTGACGGATGACGCCGATCACCAGGCCGTCCTGCTCGGGGCTGGCGGCCGGCACGGTGGTGACGGCGTCGTGCACGGACGGATCGAAGGACTGGCCTTCGACTTCGATTCGCCTGACGCCCAGGCCTTCCAGCTTCGCGAGGAACTGGCGGCGCACCATCTCGACCCCCTGGAGGAGCGCGTCAGCGGTCGAGCCCTGCCGGCCGGACTCCAGCGCCCGGTCGAGGTTGTCGAGCACCTCCAGCATCTCCGAGAGCACCTCCCGGCGCGTCCGCTCGATGTCCTTCGCGATCTCGCGGCGCAGTCGGAGCCGTGCCTCGTCGAACTCGGCGGCAGCCTGCCGATACTTCGCGACGTACTCCTGCGCCTGCCGATCTTTCTCTGCGACCTGACGCTCGAGCTCCTCCACGTACGTCGGTTTGAGCGAGGCCGTTTCCTTTGAGCCGCCCGACGACGCCTCGGGGTTGGCCCACCAGCGGCGATCGACGACCTTCACGGGAATCTCGTACTCTTTGTCAGCCATGGGGTGTCATGAAAACGCCTAAACGACGGTCGCGGGCTCTTTCGGCGGCGCCGACGCATCGAACCTGAACTCCAGCCTGTCGTCCTTCAGGCCGATGGTCACCGTTCCGCCGTGCTCGAGCCGGCCGAACAGGATTTCGTCGGTCAGCGGGTCGCGCACTTCGGTCTGGATGACGCGGCCGAGCGGCCGCGCTCCGAACACCGGGTCGTAGCCCTTCGCGGCCAGCCACGCACGCGCCTCCGGTTCCAGCGTGATGGCGACGCGCCGCTCGGCGAGCTGCGCCTCGAGCTGCAGGATGAACTTCTCGACGATGGTCTCCATGACAGCCGGCGAGAGCGGGCCGAAGGGGACGATCGCGTCGAGCCGGTTGCGGAACTCCGGGCTGAAGACCTTCTCGATGGCCTGCTTCGAGCGCTGCTGCGCAATCTTCTGGCGCGCGTCTATCGACCGCGCCGACGAGCCCGACTCCCAGAACCCGATGCTGCCCGTGCTCAGCTCGCGCGAGCCCGCATTCGACGTCATGATCAGCACGACCTGCCGGAAGTCGGCCTTCCGGCCGTTGTTGTCCGTCAGCGTCGCGTGATCCATGACCTGGAGCAGGATGTTGAAGATGTCCGGGTGCGCCTTCTCGATCTCGTCGAGCAGCACCACCGCGTACGGATGCTGACGGACAGCATCGACGAGCAGGCCGCCCTGCTCGAAGCCCACGTAGCCGGGCGGCGCGCCGATCAGCCGCGACACGGCGTGCTTTTCCATGTATTCGCTCATGTCGTAGCGGATGAACTCGTTGCCGAGGTGCAGGGCGAGCTGCTTCGCGAGCTCCGTCTTGCCGACGCCGGTCGGCCCGGCGAAGAGGAAGCACCCCGCGGGACGATCCGGCTGTCCGAGCCCGGCGCGCGCACGCTTGATCGCCCGCGCAACGGTGCGCACCGCCTCCTCCTGGCCGAACACCACCCGTCCGAGCGCCTCCTCGAGCGTTCGGAGCCGATCCCGATCCGAGGCCGATGCCTGCTTGGCCGGGATCCGGGCCATGCGCGCCACGACCTCCTCCACCTGCTCCGAGGTCAGCTCGAGGGCGTCATCGGATGGCGCCTCCGCGGTGCGCGCCGCCGCACCCATGCGCGCGCGCGCGCCCACCTCGTCGATCACGTCGATCGCACTGTCGGGCAGGCGATAGTCGCGGAGGTGCCGGGCGGCCAGCTTCGCCGCCGCCTCGAGGGCGTCCTCGCTGTAGCGGACACGATGATGACCCTCGTACCGCGAGCGCAGGCCGTGCAGAATCCGGACGGTCTCGGGAATCGACGGCTCGTCGATGACAATCTTCTGCAGCCGCCGGGCGAGCGCCCGGTCCTTCTCGATGTGCTTGAACTCCTCGTGGGTGGTCGAGCCGACGACGCGCAGCTGGCCGGCCGTCAGGATCGGCTTGATGAGGGTCGCGAGATCCATGGTGCCGCCCGTCGTGGCGCCGGCCCCGACGGTCGAGTGGATCTCGTCGATGAACAGAATCGGCATCGGCCGCTTGGCCAGTGCGCCGATCACCGCCTTGAAGCGCTCTTCGAAATCGCCGCGGAAGCGCGTCCCGGCCAGCAGCGCGCCCGTGTCGAGGGAAAAGACTTCCGCTCCTTCGAGCAGATCCGGCACGTCGTCGTCGAGCAGCCGCGCGGCGAGCCCTTCCGCCAGCGCCGTCTTGCCCACGCCGGCGTCGCCCACGAACACGGGGTTGTTCTTGCGGCGGCGGCAGAGGATCTCCATCGTGCGCTGCAGCTCGTGCGCACGGCCGATGAGCGGGTCCAGCTCGCCCGCGCGGGCACGCGCCGTGAGATTGGTCGCGTACGCCGACAGGGGATCCCTCGAGGACGCAGGGCCGCGGTCGCCGAGACCGGCTTCCGCCTCGGACGCGTCCTCGCCGCCTGGCGTGCCGGCCGCCTCGCCCGGGGGAACCTTGGCGATGCCGTGCGTGATGTAATTCAGCACGTCCAGCCGGCTGATCCCCTGGGCGGTCAGGAGCTGCGCCGCGAACGACTTGTTCTGCTGCAGCGTGGCGGCGAGCACGTCGCCGGAGTGGACCTCCTGCCGCCCGGCGCTCTGGACGTGCAGCACGGCCGTCTGCAGGACGCGCCGGAAGGCCAGCGTCTGCTCCGGCTCTCTCTGCTGGCCGCGCGCGAACTGCTCCACCGATTCCTGGAGGTACTTGTCCAGGTCGCGCCGCAGACGGGCAAGATCCGCCCCGCAGGCCGCGAGGATCCGCTCGCCGTCCGGGTCGTGCGCCAGCGCGTAGAGCAGGTGCTCGAGCGTCAGGTGTGTATGGCGCCTGGCGGCCGCCTCCCGGTAGGCGACGGTCAGGACGATCTCCAGCGAAGGACTGAACATCTCTACTCCGGCTCCATCTCCGCGAGCAGCGGAAACCCGTGCTCCCGGGCCCGGTCGATCACCGTGGCCACTTTCGTTTCCGCGACCTCGAATGGATAGACGCCGCACAGGCCCTTGCCCTGGGTGTGGACGGCCATCATGATCCGATAGGCCTCGGCCGGCTGCTTGTGGAAGATCGTCTCGAGCACCTCGATGACGAAGTCCATGGTCGTGTAGTCATCGTTGATGAGCAGGACCTTGTACAGGTCCGGCTTCTTCGTCTCGTGCCTCGTCCGCTCGAGAACCTCGCCGCCGGTCTGGTGCTGCTGGTCGGCCATCACCTATCTCGATGATTTTAACAGGGCTTAGCGCCCTGGGATAGAATCGGCGCCAGGAACCTCGACCGCCCCAGGCAGGGAACCGGCCGGGCCGGCAGGGCACAAGAATGACCTCGAAACCGCACGTCCCGCCTGGCGACGCCGTTCACGCCCCCGCCGGCAGCCCGGCGACGACGCTCTCGGCCGGCATCGACTACGTCGATCTGCAGTTCCTCGGGCGCCCCGACATCATCGCGACGGCCATCCTGCACCACGCTGGCACGCTGGCGATTGTCGATCCGGGACCGGCGACGACGCTCGGCACCCTCGAGCGCGAGATCGAGCGCCGCGGCTTCGACCTGGGGGACGTGCGCGAGATTCTGCTGACGCATATCCACCTCGATCACGCCGGCGCGACGGGGACCCTCGTCAGGGCCAATCCCTCGATCGAGGTGTTCGTGCACGAGCGCGGGGCCCCGCACCTGGCAGACCCCTCCAGGCTCGTCTCGAGCGCGAGCCGGTTGTACGGCTCGGACATGGAGCGGCTCTGGGGAGAGTTCCTGCCCGTCCCGGCGTCGCGCCTGCGGCCTCTCGCGGGTGGCGAGCGCATCGCGGCCGGCGGCCGCGACCTGGACGTCGCGTACACGCCGGGTCACGCCGCGCATCACGTGAGCTATTTCGACCCGGCGAGTCGTATCGCCTTCGTCGGCGACGCCGCCGGCATCCGCCGCGGGAGCGGCACCTACATCCTCCCGCCGACGCCGCCGCCCGACATCGATCTCGAGGCCTGGAGCCAGAGCGGCGACCGGATTCTGGCATGGGATCCGGACACGCTGTTCCTGACCCATTTCGGCCCTTTCCACGGTGCGAGGACGCACTTCCAGCAGCTCTTCGATCGGCTGGCCGAGTGGAGCGAGCTCGTTCGCCGGCTGCTCCGCGACGCCAGCCTCGACGATCCCGCGCGCGAGCGGCGGTTCGTCGACGAATGCCTGCTGGATCTGCGGCGGACGGTTGGCGAGGAGGAGGCCGCCCAGTACGGCCGTGCAGGTCGCCTCGACTATTCCTGGCAGGGACTCGCGAGGTACTGGCGCAAGCGGACGTGACACGTCCGGGGAGGGCATCATGACAGGGAGGACTTCGGCGTTCGTCGTGCTCTGGGCTGCGCTGGTTGTCGCGAACGTCGAACGGGCGCCCGCTCAGATGACCTATCATCCGGCCGCGCCGCCGATCGTGACGGCGGAAAACGAGGTGTGGTACCTCCAGGGGGAGCCCATCACGTTCTCGGGCAGCCTCTATTACCCCGCGGGGCCCCAGGTCTACTTCAACGGCTACGACATGGTGCGCACCGGCGGCTATCGCGGCGTGCCTCTCTTCCAGCGCAGGTCGATCGAGCCATACAGCAGGGTCTACGTGCCGCTCGCCGGCGGCCTGATGCAGCCGTACGAACGGCGGCGTGAAGGCGAGCTCGCGGGTACCGTGGGGAGCACCCTGCCCGCCTTCCCCGTACAGACGGCCAGCGAACAGTACTGGCTCGAGACCGCTGCTCCCGGCGTCGGACAGGCCGCCGGTCCGCCGACGTTCGCAGGCCCCGTCAGTCAGTGGCCGTTCGACTATGGCTATCCAGTGACCGTGGCCCAGCCGCAGCCGGCTGCAACGACGGGAACGGTCGAACCGGAGCCGGCACGTCCGCCTGCAGGGCCGCTCGCCACCGCGAAGCTGCCCGAGGGGCTGAACGGCATCTTCATCCAGTACGACGGCAGGCGCTGGTTCAGCAGCGGCGCTGCCGTCGAATTCGATGCCGCGCGGTTCACACGGATTGGCGAATACCACGGCTTCAACGTTTATGCCGACCAGAGTGGCGCGGGCGACGCCGTGTACGTCGCCGTGTCGGCGGACACGCCGACGCTGATCGCGCCGTACGCGACGCGACGGTAGACCGGCCTGCCCGGCAACTGGCCAGGCCCGTGAGCTCCATCCGGCGGTTCATCTTCGGACGGCATCCGCGGCGTACAGCTGTCCGTGTGCTGGTGCTCGCGGGCCTGAGCGTCGTGACGTTCAAGTGGGTGCTGATACCCATCCGCACTGAGGGTGTCAGCATGCTCCCCACGTACCGGTCCGATACGTTCAATCTGGTCAACCGGCTCTCGTACGTCCGCGCCTCTCCACGCCGGGGCGACGTCGTCGCCATCCGGCTCGCCGGGCCCAACGTCGTCTATGTGAAGCGGATCGTCGGCCTTCCGGGCGAGCGCGTGGCGATCGTCGGCGGGCAGGTCCACGTCAACGGCGAGGTGATGCTCGAACCCTACGTGAAGCACCGCCGCCCGTGGGACGTGGGGGAGGTCACGCTCGCGCCGGACGAGTACTTCGTCATGGGCGACAACCGCGGGATGTCGCCAGGGGAACACGACTTCGGGCGCGTGGACGGCTGGCGCATTCTCGGACGGGTGATGTTCTGATGTCCGGTCGACTGGCCGGGGTGCTCGTGGCCGTCGTGGGCCTCGCGGCAGCAGCCTGGTACTTCTGGCCAGGGGAGAAGGCCGCCATCGACCGGCGCCTCGCCGCGCTCTCGCGCGACATCGATCAGCAGGAGGCGGTCGGCGGCCTCGCGGCTGCCCGAATCGCCTCCCACTTCACGGAAGACGTCGTCATCGACCTGGGCCAGGGCTCCGTTCCGGTAGAGGGCCGGGATACGCTGGTCGGCATGCTCATGCGGCTCGAGCCCCGAATCGCTCGCTACCGCGTTCGGTTCGAGGATGCCACCGTCCGGCTGCGCGACGCCTCGACGGCCGAGGTCACGCTCACGGCCGAGATCGTCCCGCGTGGCTCCGCCCCCAGGGACGCCGAGATGGACGCACGTGAATTCGAGGTCATGTTCCGGAAGGTGGACGCCGACTGGCTCGTGGCGCGGGTGCGCGCGGTCGAGACGATTCGTTAAGGGGCTCACGGCTCCGGGCTTCGGGCTCCGGGTGCCGCTAAAAACACGGCCTCGATGGGAAATGAGGCGCGACGGTTCGCACGCCTCGAGAGAGGACCGAAATGGCTCTGAAGGCAGGAGATCAGGCGCCCGATTTCGAGCTCCGCAGTCACCGCGGTGGCAGCGTGCGTCTCTCGGACTTCCGCGGCCGCAGGAAGGTGGTCGTCGCCTTCCACCCTCTGGCGTTCACGCCGGTGTGCGCGGCTCAGATGTGCGCGTATGAGGCCGATCTCGCCCGTCTGAACGACGCGGACACGGTTGTGCTGGGCGTCAGCGTCGACGCCCAGCCCGCCAAGGCGGCATGGGCGCAAACGCTCGGCTCCATCTCCTTCGATCTGCTCAGCGATTTCCATCCACACGGAGCGGTCGCCAGGCAATACGGCGTCTACCGCGAGCAGGACGGTCTTTCCGAGCGGGCCCTGTTCCTCGTCGACAAGTCAGGCCGTATCGCGTGGACGCGCACCTACGACATCCCGCAGCAACCCGCCAACGAGGAGCTGTTCGCGGCCATCGCCGCCACGGACGAACACGGATAACTTGCCACGGAAGAACACGGATAAACACGGACACGGTCGCTCCGGATCTCCGATGCCTGTCCCTGCTCGATGAGGCGCAGGTTGCGAAGCGAGGGACGCCGATCGCGGTCTGATCCAGGCCTTGCGGCGGGTCGCCAATCGGGTTCTCTGGCCACGTGTGGTCCGCGGGCAATCGCCGGTCACCATCTTCCGCGTGTGGCTCGAGATTTGGGATTGGGGAGCAGGGATTAGCGATTCGTGATCCCCTCGGTCCAGTTGACGATGACGGTGATCGGCGGAGCGGGTGGACCTGCGGCCTGTCGCAGAAGGAAGCGCTTGCCGTCGGCGCCGATGGCATGGTGATGCCGATGGTCGATGAGATTGAGGATGTCAATGTGCGGCGGCAGCGAAGGCTTCGGCGCCTGCGCGCGGATGCCGGTCGCGTCGTAAGTGAGCTCCACCGCCATCAGCCCGAGCGGAGGCTGCCAATAAAAGAGCTCCTGGCCATCCCCGCGCCACCGCGGATGGATACCGAAGACGCTCGACACCCGTTTCTTTGGTCCGCCCTCAGGGAAGGGCTGAACGTAGACCTGAAACTCTCCGGTGTCTTCTGCGGCATACGCGATCCAGTGGCCGTCGGGCGACGTCGATGCACCATACTCCTGGAAGGGGCTCGCCGCGACGGCGCGAGGCGTGCGATCGGATCCCGTCATCGGCAGCGCCATCACGTTCCCGTCGACTTCATAGACGATGAAGGCTCCATCGCGCGTCCAGTCGGTGGCGCGCGGCTCCGAGCCGGCGGTGAGAATCTGCTCCTCCGGCCCGCTGCCCGTTAGGCTCTTGCGATAAAGCCCGTACCCGCCGTTTCGGTTGGACACGAAGACGACCTCGTTACCGTCTGGGGACCACACCGCGTCGGCGTCCTGGGCCGGATCGGTCGTCAGTCGAGTGGAGATTCCGGTATCGAGGTCGATCGTCCAGATATCCCAGTTGCCGGTGACCGGGTCCATCCGGTTCATCGCGAGACGTTTCCCGTCCCGGGACAACGACGGGTTCAGGGCCTCCACCCCGCCGGATTGCGGCACGGAGCCCAGCTCGGTGCCGGATCGATCGAACCAGACCAGCTTGCCGTCGTACCCGGCACGAGTGCGGAGGTAGGTCAGGATGCCGTTGCCGGAGATGTCGAAGCTCGGCGCGTTGCTGAGCATGCCCGGTGCGGCATCCGGGGCGATGTCAACCACGCTGCCCGAGAGCGCGAACGTCGTCGGGTCGAACTTCTGCGCGACGAGCGTCGTGCCCCGAAGAAACACGAGGTAGCCTTCGGCCGAGAAGACGGCGGCGGAGTCGGCCCGGCTGACGAACGTTGTCTGTTTCGAGTCGAGCGAACCGACTCGAATCGCTCCCGGCCCGCCGGACATGCGCACGAAGTAGAGGAAATGGCTCCCATCCGGGAGGAACTGCGGCTTGCCGCGCCACGCGTTCGACCCCTGGCCGTCGTCGAGGGCGACCTCGGTCGTGGGTCCACCAGACTCCGGCATCCGGTGAATCGAACGGCCCGTTCCGAACAGCACCACGCCGGCGGCGCTCCACGTCCCGCCGCCCTCGATGTCCCCGTTCGCGCCAGTCGACCATTCCGCCAGCGATCGGCCCGACACGTCCGTCTTCCAGAGTTTCCTGTCCCGGCCAATGACGCCGATGCCATGACTGTCCGGCGCCCAGAAGACAGACCCGGCTCCGGCGGTGTCGGCGAGCAGCGTCGTCTCGGACGAATCGAGCCGCCGGACGCGGACTGCCGACCGCGGACCCACAGCCAGAATGGCGACATGCCGCCCATCGGGCGAGATCTTCACTTCGGCCGCGACCTCGCCGTCCGGCACCAGGATTGGAAAGCGCATCACTCCCTGCGGCGGCCGCACCGGTGACGAACGATTCGATCCGATCGTCGCCGCGAGGCCGATGAGCGCCAGAATGAGCGCTGCAGACAGCGCGCCGATAGCGGGACGCGAGGCGGTCGACGCCTTGGACACCGGCCGATCCGGACGCTCCTCCCCGGGGTGAGCGAGCGCAATCCTGGCTTCTCCGATGTCACGGAGGCGAAGCTTCGGTTCCCGTTCGAGACAGCGTTTCAGCAGCGATCGCAGGAACGCGGGCGTATCCGCCGGCAGCGCGCTCAGGTCCAGCTCGCGCGTCAACAGGGCGGCGACCGTGTCCGACATCGTGTCGGCGGCAAACACCGGGCGGCCGGTCAGCATCTCCAGCGCGACGACGCCGAAGGCCCAGATGTCGGCACGTTTGTCGACGGGTTTGCCCCGTGCCTGCTCCGGGCTCATATACGCGGCTGTTCCGAGGATGACCCCCTCACCCGTCATCGCCAGCGAGGTCATCCTCGCGCCGGCCGGGACCCGATCTCCCGACAGGGCGTCCATCGCTTTCGCGAGGCCGAAGTCGAGCACCTTGACAGTGCCGTCGGCGCGGACCTTGACGTTCGCGGGCTTGAGATCGCGATGAACGATGTTGAGGTCGTGGGCGGCCTCGAGTGCCTCGGCGATCTGTCTGAGGATCGGAAGGGCCTCGGCGGCCGGTATCGGCCCACGAGCGATCAGCGTCGAGAGGTCGTCGCCTTCGATGAGCTCCATCACCAGCGCACGCACCGGTTGTTTCCCCGAGCGCGTCGAAGGAACTTCCTCGATAGCGTGCACGGTCGCGATGTTGGTGTGATTGAGCGCCGCGAGCGTCTCCGCTTCGCGCTGGAATCGCGTCAGCCGATCGGGATTGTTCGCGAACGCCTCGGGCAGCAACTTGAGCGCGACGTCGCGATTGAGCTTCGTATCGCGCGCGCGATACACCTCGCCCATTCCGCCTTCGCCCAACTTGACGAGGACGCGGTACGGACCGATGTTCATGCTGTGCCGGCAGGACGACGTGGCCGCATCAGGGCGATTCCGTCAGCCAGGCGGAACATTGTAGTCCCGCTCGCACGTGCTGGAGCACCAAACCCCTCGGACCCTGTCGGTCAGTGCGTCCTTCAGGTACTTGCGGGAAATCACCACCGAACATGAAAGCTTGGTGGTCCAGAACTCGGGACGCGGATCAAAACGGATCCGTGTTCATCCGTGTTCGTCCGTGGCAAATTCCGTGTTCGTCCGTGGCAGATTATCCGTGTCTGTCCGTGGCGGCGGTCGAAGGCTGAAGGCGTCGGCGCCTTCAACCTCCGACGAACCTAGGCCGCGGGCCCTGTGGCCCGGGATCGGGGATGGTGAGCCGGCCGCTTCTGGCTGACGAGGCAGGAGGTCAGCCTGCCGGCACCGGTGGGGACTGTTTCACGCAACCGCCATTCCGACGGTGCGACGACTCTCCGTGCGAGGCAGCGGCTTCGCCCCCTCGAGGCGCATGTACGCGCCGTCCCTCGTCTGGGTCAGAAACCTGGCATCGACAAGGGCGCCGAGCAGAGCGCCGCACACGTCGCGGTCGAGGCCCCAGAGACGCTGTGCCTGAGCGGTCGTCAGGCGGAGCCCTGGCATCTCCACGAACTCACCCTGGATGCGCTGAAGCACCTCGTCGATACGCATGGAACGTATCCTCCCTTGGTCGGAAGGGAACCGGGCCTGGAAAGACATCGTGAGCCATCATGCCGAGCAACCGCCGTGCCGCCGGGCTGAGTTGGAGAGCGGCTTCACGGCACATCGATGAAACTGTTGAAGTACCAGGGTTTAGCGGACAGGACCCGTCGAGCCGGCTGGCGCCGGGACGGCGCGATTACCGTCGTGCTGTAATGTGAACCCGACACATCCGTTGGGTTTCGATACGGTCACGTCGGCGGCTCGGAGAGCGCGCGGGGTGAATCGATCAGAGCTGCCGGAGGGCGGTGACCACGGGCAGCCGCGCCGCGCGGATGGCCGGCATCATGCCGCCGAGCACCCCGATGACCATGGCGTAGAACAGCCCGCGGGCGAGCAGCTCCGGTGTCACCGCGAATGCGAACGCCACCTGGCTGAACGATTGCCAGTTCATGGTCGCCGTCTGGTAGCCGTCGAAGGCGATCCAGGCGAGGCCGCCGCCAATCACCCCGCCAACGAGGCTCAGCAGTAATGCTTCGACCAGCACGGAGACCACCACCGGGCTGCTGCCGAAGCCGAGCGCGCGCAGGGTGGCGATCTCGCGGGTCCGGTTGGCGACGGCGGAGTACATCGTGTTGAGGGCGCCGAAGACGGCTCCCAGGCCCATCAGCGCGGCGATGCCGAAGCCGATCGAGCGAATGACCGTCTGGAGCACCTGCGATTGCTGCGCGTAGTAATCGGGCTCGCGGATCACAGTGACGTTCAGCCTCGGGTCGGTCGTGAGGGCATCCTTGAACTGCTGGAAACGGTCGGGTGATTCGAGCCTCGCGTAGACGGATTGAAACGAGTTGCCTCTCCGGTACGCGCCCTGGAGCACGCGGGCGTCGCTCCAGATCTCCGATTCGTATACGGCCCCGCCCGCGTCGAACACGCCCACCACGGTCCAGGCGCCTTCTCCCCAGCGGACCGTCGTCCCGACACCGAGGTTGTCGAACTGGCGGGAGGCGGCCCGGCCCACTACGATCTCGTTCGTCCCCGCCCGCAGCATGCGTCCTTCGACGATGCGCAGCTGCGGGCGCACGGTGAGAGCCGCGGGGGTGACGCCGCGAAGCGGCACGTTGGCGTCCGTCCCCGTCCGCTTGAGCGGGTGGCCCACGATGACGAACAGCTCCGGCGACGACGATGGGCCTTCGGCTCCCTGTTCGATGGCGGGAGCCTCCGCGATGACGCGGACGTCCTCGCCCGAGAAGCCGCTGGTCATCTCGGTGTCGCTGCCGGACCGGAGCACGATGACCGTCTGCGGGTCGCCCGTGCCGCGCATGGCGGCCCGGAACCCCTCGGCAATCGAGAGGACGGCCGTGAAGACGATGACCACGCCGGCGATGCCGATCACGGCCACCACCGACGAGCCGAAGCGCTGGGGGATGGAGCGGAGCGTGACGCCCGTGATTGCCAGCACCTGCGCAAACCAGTTCATGACGCTGTCTCCGAGTGGTTCGAATCCGACCGATGCGTCCGCCCTGAAGGCGGAGGCTGCGAACAGCTCCCGGTTTCCATCTGGTGAGCCGCGAGCTTCGCGCCGCGAGCGTGCGAGTGCTACGTTCGCCGCAGTGCGTCCACGATCTTCAGCCGGCTCGCCTGCACGGCCGGCAGGAGCCCCGTGCCCATCCCGAGCGCGATCACGAGCACGACGCCGAGCGCCAGATCACGCGGCGGGAAGTGGAAGATCGGCAGGAGCCCGCCCGTGGGATCCCCCTGCGCGATGATCACCCAGGCGATCGCCAGCCCCAGGCCGCCGCCGATGAGGGCGACGGTGCACGACTCGAGCAGCACCAGCGAGAGGATGCGTCCGTCGCCGAAGCCGAGCGTTTTCAGGACGCCGAGCTCGTTGATGCGCTCCCGGATCGACTGGGCCATGGCGTTGCCGGCCACGAACAGGATGAAGAACATCACGATCGCGGCAATGGCCATCATGATGCTGCCGATGTCGCCGACCTGATTGGCGAAGTCGGAGACGAAGGCCTTCTCGGTCGCGGTCTTCGTCTCGGCAGGCGAGTTCGCGAACATCTCGTCGATGCGCTTCGCGAGCTGGTCCGAGGTCGCGGGATCGGACACGCGGAAGATGTACCAGCCGACGATGTTGCCGAGCGGCGAATCACGGAACGTCTGGCTCAGATACTCCCAGTGGAAGAAGAACTGCGTCTTGTCCACGCCGGTCCTGCTGGAGTCGTAGATGCCGCGGATCGTGAACTCCCACGGGGAACCGTCGGGCTTGCGGTAAATGGGGGAGATCAGCGGGACGCGGTCGCCGATCTTCCAGCCCCACCTGTCGGCCAGGTCCGCGCCGATGACGGCGCCCGTGCGGTCCTCGAACCAGGCCTTCTTCTGCTCCTCGGGCAGCTCGAACTCGGGGTAGATCCGCAGCCACGTCTCCGGGTCCACCGCGATGTTCTGGATGAAGTTCGTCGGCTCCTGGTAGTACGCGCCGAACCAGTTGGCGTACGTGACCTCGGTCACGCCTTCGGTGGCGCGAATCCGGGCCCCGTAACTCGGGGGGAGCGGCTGGATGATCGAGACCTTGTGGATCACCATCAGCCGGTCGGCGCCGGCGACCTCGACGCCCATCGAGAACGCGGCGCGGATGGCCATCAGGGCGCCGAACAGGACGAACGCCACCATGATGGTGAGCGTCGTGATGATCGTCCGGATCTTGCGGCGCAACAGGTTGCGCCAGACCAGCGGCAGGAACTTCATGCCGCCACCTCCGACACCAGCGTGCCCTTCTCCAGGTGCAGCGTGCGGCGGGCGCAGCCGGCCGCATGGGGATCGTGCGTGACCATCACGATCGTCTTGCCGTGGTCCCGATTGAGCACCTTCAGCAGCTCCAGCACTTCGTCGCCGGCTTTGCGATCCAGGTCGCCTGTCGGCTCGTCACAGAGGAGGAGCGTCGGATCGGTGACGATGGCGCGGGCGATGCCGACACGCTGCTCCTGCCCGCCCGAGAGCTGCCGCGGATAATGGCTGGCGCGATCGGCGAGCCCGACGACTGAGAGCGCGGTCTGCACACGCCGCTTGCGATCGGCGGACGAGAGGCGCGTCAGCAGGAGCGGGAGCTCCACGTTTCGCGCCGCCGTCAGCACCGGCAGCAGGTTGTACATCTGGAACACGAAGCCGATGTGGCGCGCCCGCCAGGCGGCCAGCCGGCCTCCCGACATCCGATCGATCCGGTCGCCGGCGACCTCCACCGACCCTTCCGTCGGCGTGTCCAGCCCGCCCATCAGGTTCAGGAGCGTCGTCTTGCCGGATCCCGATGGCCCCATGAGGGCAAGGAAGTCCCCCCGCGGGATGTCGATCGTGACCCCCTGCAGCACGTCGATCCGTTCGCTGCCGCGATAGTAGACCTTGTGCAGATCCCGAATCCTGACCAGCGTGTCCATCACAGCTCCTTCACGCGCGCGCCGTCCGTGAGCGTGTCGGGGCCTTCGACCACCACCCGATCGCCGGCGCTCAGCCCCGACAGCACCTCGATTCGATCGCCGTCGACGACCCCCGTGCGGACGGCCCGGCGTTCGACGCGTTCGGCCCTGACCAGGAACACGATGGACTGGCCGTCCACGGTACGGACCGCGGACTTGGGGACCAGCAGCGTTGGTGCCGCCTGGCCGGAGGCCGGCTCGGCCGCCCGCTCCTCGTAGAACGAAACCTTCACCCCCATGTCGGGGAGGATGCGCGGGTCGAGCTGCTCGAAGCCTATCCGGACCCGGACCGTGGCCTTCTGGCGATCGGCGGACGGCACCGTGGTGATGACGTGCGCCGGGATCCGCCAGTCCTGATACGCGTCCAGCACGGCCTCGACGGGCTGGCCCGGCCGGACGCGGTTGATGTAGCTCTCGCTCACGTCCACCTCCACCTCGAGCGAGGTCATGTCGACGATGGTGCAGATGCCGGTTCGCGTGAAGCCGCCGCCGGCCGACACCGGGGAGATCATCTCGCCGGGCTGGGCGTCCTTCGAGATCGCGACGCCGTCGAAGGGGGCGCGAACGACCATGTCGGCCAGATCCGTTTCCCGGGCGGCCACCTGCGTCTCGGCGACCTCCACCTGCTGCCGGGCGAGCGCAATCCGCGCCTCGAGCGACTTCACCGTCGCCTCGGCCGAGTCGAGCTCGGCGCGGCTGACGACCTTGTCCTGGACCAGACGCTCCAGCCGCTGCTGGGTGAGCCGCGCTTCCCGGAGCCGCGCCTCGTCTTCCACCGCCGCGCTCCGCGCCGCCTGGAGCTGGGCGCGGGCCACCGCCAGTGCCGCCCGGATCTGCGAGTCGTCGAGACGGGCCAGCACCTGGCCCCGCTGCACTTCCTTGCCTTCCTCGACGAAGATGTCCACGACCTTGCCGGTCACCTTGGAGGAAACCGTGGCGCGCCGCCTGGCCGTGACGTAGCCCGACGCGTTCAGCACGGCGCCGGGCGAAGCTCCGCCCTCTCCGCGACTCGTGACCGCTGCCGTCCGGACGCTGGCCGCCTGCACACGCTGGGTCCAGAACCAGCCCCCGGCTCCCAGGGCGAGCAGGAGCGACACGATGCCCAGAGCCCAGATGCCACGTCGTCCGCCGCCGGCGCGAGCGTCCTGCGAAATCTTCAGGGAAGCCAGATCGTCCTTGAGCGTAGCCATCGGAAGAGTCGGAGACACCGAAAGGCGAGGGGGCTGGCGTGCGCTGCCGCGCGCGCCGGAAGCCCCTTCGTCAGTATAGCCCTAACTACGAACCCGCCCCGAGAAGCGATCAGGGCGGCCGGCCAGTGGCGGAAATCGGCCGGCGAACGGCAGGCCCGGCGGCGCCCCCGCTGAGGCCAGCGCGACGGTCAGCAGTGACAGGCGATGATCGGGATGCGACCTCGGCCGATCGGGCCGCCGCGCGCGAGAGTGCTCGCGAATCGGCCGCGGCGTCAACGTCCGGCGTCGATCGGGCGTTCCGCCTCGACAGCGCAGGCGTCCGGGCCGATCGGCAGGGTTGCCCGGATGGCGGGGTCCGGTGTAGAGTCGGCGAATTCCAGGATGGGCGGATGGCAGGCGCGTCTACGATCGTGAGGGAGGCGAGATTCGCGATGATCAAGAAGCCGAGCACGCGCGGGACGGGAAGCAGGTGGTGTCTGGCGGCTGTACTGGTTGCGGCGTCGGTCTGGCCGGGGATAGCGGTCGCGGCGTCGTCGATCACCGGAACCGTCACCTTCGACGGCAAAGTGCCTGGCCTGAAGCCGCTCGCCATGGACGCCGATCCCGCGTGCGCCAAGATGCACCAGAAGCCCGTGCCGAACGAGATGCTGGTGCTCGGCAGCGGCAACACGATGGGCAACATCCTGGTCTGGGTCTCGAAGGGGCTCCCGGCCGGCAAGACCTGGCCGGCACCCAAGGAACCAGCGGTGCTCGATCAGAAGGGCTGTCAGTACGTGCCGCACGTGATGGGGATCATGGTCGGCCAGACCTACCGGATCCTCAACTCCGACGGCATTCTCCACAACGTCCACGCGCTCCCGAAGATCAACCGGGGATTCAACCGGCCGATGCCCGCGACGGTGAAGGAAGCCACGGCAACGTTCGACAAGCCGGAGCCGGTTTTCCAGATCAAGTGCGACGTGCACCCGTGGATGAGCGCCTACGTCGGCGTCTTCACGCACCCGTTCTTCTCGACGACGGGCACGGACGGGAAGTTCACGATCTCCGGACTCGACCCGGGAACCTACGAGATCACCGCCTGGCACGAACGGCTGGGAACGCAGACGGCCTCTGTGACGGTCGGGGCCAACGAAACGAAGACCCAGAACTTCAAGTTCGCGCCGCCGGCCGGGAAGTAGCCGTCGCGAAGCAGCGCTCCGGAGAGAACCCGCATGAGTGATCCGGCCGCCGTCGCCGTCCCCAAGGCGCACGTCGCGCACGGGGCCCACCACGAGGAGCTGGGCTTCTGGCGCAAGTACGTCTTTTCCACCGACCACAAGGTCATCGGCATCCAGTACGCCATCACGGGGCTCCTGTTCCTCCTGTTCGGCTTCTCGCTGATGATGCTCATGCGATGGCAGCTCGCCTATCCGGGCAGCCCGCTGCCGCTGCTCGGGGCGCTCCTCGGCGATGCGCGCGCGCCGGGCGGGACCATGCTGCCCGACTTCTACAACGAGCTCGGGGCGATGCACGGCACCATCATGGTGTTCCTCGGGGTGGTCCCGCTCGCCGTGGGCGGCTTCGGGAATTTCGTGCTCCCGCTGCAGATCGGGGCCCAGGACATGGCGTTCCCGCGGCTCAACATGGCCAGCTACTGGTTCTTCTTCCTTGGCGGCGTGACGATGCTCGGCAGCTTCCTCGTCCCGGGGGGCGCCGCGCAGTCAGGGTGGACGTCCTACTCGCCGCTGGCCAACATCGCGGGCACGGGGCAGACGTGGTGGCTCATCGGGATGATCTTCCTGATCACCTCGTCGCTGCTCGGCGCCGTGAATTTCATCACGACCACGATCCAGCTCCGCGCGAGGGGTCTCACGTTCTACCGCTTGCCCTTCTTCGTGTGGGCCCAGTTCGTCACGGCCTTCCTCCTGCTGCTCGCCTTCCCTCCGCTCGAGGCGGCGGGGATCATGCAGCTCATGGATCGTCTGGCCGGCACGAGCTTCTTCCTCCCCAGCGGGCTCGTGGTCAGCGGCCAGGTCCTTCAGGTGGCCGGCGGCGGCAACCCGCTCCTCTGGCAGCACCTGTTCTGGTTCCTGGCGCACCCGGAAGTCTACGTGCTGATCCTTCCCGCCATGGGCATCGTGGCCGAGATCATCGCGAACAACACGCGGAAGCCGCTGTGGGGCTATCGCCCGATGGTCTACTCCCTCATCTTCCTCGGGTTCATGTCGTTCATCGTGTGGGCGCACCACATGTTCATGACCGGGATGGGGACGGCGATGTCGACCTTCTTCCAGACGACCACGATGATCATCTCGATCCCGTCGGTCATCATCCTCACGGCCCTGATCCTCTCGCTCTGGGGCGGTTCGATCCGGTTCAACACGCCGATGCTCTTCGCGCTGGGCTTCCTCCCGATGTTCGGCATCGGCGGACTGACCGGCCTGCCGCTCGGCCTGAACGTCTCGGACATCCCGCTCCACGACACGTACTACGTCATCGGCCACTTCCATTACGTCGTGGCGCCCGGGACGATCTTCGCCCTGTTCGCCGGGATCTATTACTGGTTCCCGAAAGCGACCGGGCGGATGATGAACGAGACGCTCGGGAAGATTCATTTCTTCGGCTCGCTCGTCTGCATGAACGTCATCTTCATGCCGATGTTCATCGTCGGACTCGCCGGCGTCTCGCGGCGGCTGTTCGACGGCGGGGCGAGCTACGACTTTGCGCAGCCGATCCTGCAGTGGAACGTCGTCTCCTCCTGGGGCGCCTGGATCCTCGCGATCTTCCAGATCCCCTTCATCTTCAATTTCTTCTGGAGCATCCGGAAGGGAACGCCGGTCGGGCAGAACCCGTGGGACGCCACGACGCTCGAATGGGCGGCCCCTTCGCCTCCGCCGCACGGCAACTTCGCCGTGGCGCCGGAAGCGCACCGGGGGCCCTACGAGTACAGCGTGCCCGGTGCGGCGAAGGATTTCACGCCGCAGTACGAGGCCTGAGACCTCAATTCATGAACCGTCGTCGAGTGTCAGGGGGGCCGGGGGACGCGTTCCCCGGTAGATGATGGACATTCCGTACACCGTAGAGGTTCGCCGCGACACCGGTCTCACCAACGGCAAGATCGGCATCTGGCTCTTTCTGGCCTCCGAGGTCATGCTGTTCGGTGCGCTTTTCGCAAGCTACATCCTGATCCGCGTCGGGGCGGAGAGCTGGCCGCACGGATACACGATCCTGAACATCCCGCTCGCGACGTTCAACACGATCGTCCTGATCTCGTCGTCGGTGACGATGGTGATGGCCTGGGCGTCGCTGATGCGCAACCGCTTCGGCGCCTTCCGGATGTACATGGGGGGCACGGTCCTGCTCGGGCTGGTGTTCCTCATCGTCAAGTATTTCGAGTACAGCCACAAGTTCCACGACGGGCTCTTTCCGAGCACGAACAACTTCCTCGCCATCTATTTCACCCTCACCGGCCTGCACATGCTCCACGTGCTCGGCGGGATGGTGGTGAATGCCTGGTTCTGGGGACCCGGCGCGAAGCTGTGGAAGACGAATCCCGTGTGGTTCACCAACCGGGTCGAGAACTCGGGCCTCTTCTGGCATTTCGTGGACCTGGTCTGGATCTTCCTCTTCCCGACTCTGTATCTCCTGTAGGCAGTCACATGGCCAGCGAACATGCATCGATGACGAGCGACCACGCAGCTGACATCGACCGGCACGTCAGGGTCTACATCATCGTCTTCGTCGCGCTCATGGTCCTGACGATCATTACGGTGGCGGTCTCGTACCTCCACCTCCCCGTGGCAGGGGCTGTCACCGTGGCGCTGCTCGTCGCGACCATCAAGGGGGCGCTGGTTGCGGGCTACTTCATGCACCTGGTCTCCGAGAAGAAGCTGATCTACGCGGTGCTCGTGTTGACGGTCGTCTTCTTCGTCGTGCTGCTGGCACTGCCCACCTTCACCCACAGCAACGGCTTCTGGATCGACGAATGAACCTCAGGTGGGTCCACGCGGTCCTGATCCTCCTTTCCGCGCTCCTCGCGGTGCTGTTCGGGGTGTGGTGCCTGGCCCTGTATCAGCGGGAGGGCGGCGGTCTCAGCCTGCTCGCGGCCGTCACGTCGTTCGCCGCGTCCTTCGGCCTGATCGCGTACGATTCCTGGTTCCTGCGGAAGACGAGGATGCTCAGGTGAACGCCAGACCGGCACGCGCCGCCGGCCCGCCCGGGCTCGGGCTTCCCCCCGCCGTCGCGCGTCGCGACGCGGCAGCCACGGCGCGGGTGCGCAAGGGATTCGGATGGGTCGCGGCGGCCGCTCTCGTGCTGTTCGCCGGCAGTTCCGACGTTCTCGCCTGTCCGATGTGCTTCGGGGCGGAGGAGTCCTCGCTGATCGACGGAGCGAAGCTCGGCATCCTCGTGATGATGGGCTTCACGTTCGCAGTGCAGGGCGCCTTCGTTGCCTTCTTCCTCTATCTCCGAAAACGCGCGAAGCTGATGGCCGATGCCGACCTCGACACGGAATGGTCGGAGCTCCAGAGAGCAACGAGATCATCATGACTGAATGGCTCGGACTCCCCCCGCTCGCCACCACGCACGGCGGACAGATCGACAGCCTGATCGGCTGGATGCACATATTCATGCTGATCCTGTTCGTCGGGTGGGGCGCGTTCTTCACCTACACGCTCGTCCGGTTCAGGCGATCGAGGAATCCGGTGGCGAACTACACCGGAGTGAAGTCGCACGGCTCGAGCTATCTCGAAGGCGGCGTGCTCGTTGTAGAGCTGGCCCTGCTGTTCGGATTCTCCATCCCCCTGTGGGCTGCGAGAGTCGACCGCATCCCGGCCGAGAGCGAAGCGCTGGTCGTCCACGTCACGGCGGAGCAGTTCGCCTGGAATATCCGTTACGCCGGCCCTGACGGCCTGTTCGGCCGGACGGACATCACGCAGATCGATCTGCAGTCGAATCCGCTGGGAGTCGATCGCTCCGATCCTGCCGCGAAGGACGACGTGACGACGCTCAACCAGCTGTATCTGCCCGCGAACAAACCCGTCATCGTGAAACTCAGGAGCAAGGACGTCATTCACAGCTTCGGCGTCCCCGAGTTCCGCGTGAAGCAGGACGCCATTCCGGGTCTCACGATCCCCATCTGGTTCGTTGCCGACGTCACGACCGCGGAGATGCGGAACCGGACCGGAAATCCCGAGTTCCAGTACGAAATCGCCTGCGCGCAGCTCTGCGGCCTTGGCCATTACCGGATGCGCGGATTCGTCACCGTCCTGCCCGAGGAGGAGTTCCAGAAGTGGATGGACGACGAGCAGGCCAAGCTTCAGGACGTGGGCGTCGACTCCATCTGGCGATAGCCAGGCCTTAAGAGCGTCTAACAAAACCGCCGACACCTGATCCTCCTCGTGGCAGTAGCGTGAAGAAGTATGGCCGCCGCGCTGCTTCCAGATCCGATATGGGATCTGCGACAGGCGAGGTGTGCCGCTCGCGGTTCGGTTGACGGCCGCGAACCGGAATGACTCACACGAAGCCCTGGCGTTGGTTGATGCGATTTCCGCGCTGCACGGCGAGCGCGGCCGACCGCGGCAGCGACCGGACTGCCTACTTGGGGATCGCGGCTACCGCACCGTTCGATAACTTCGGCAAAGCAGTCAAGCAGTCTATCGTCAGCCCAAGGGCGAGAGGCGGATGGCAGTCTCCGTGCGTTGCGTTAGGGTGTGACCCTCAATTCGGGGTCCCCCGATTCACCGCCAACGGATTCGGCGCCGGTCGCGCGTCTCGCCGCCGTGGCTGGTCAGCCGTCTGCTACGTCTCCGCTGGCCGCCTACAGCATCGCACCTGCCAATGTGTCTCCCCATCAGCTGCTGATGGCAGTTGACGTCGTAGGCCTCGACAGCATAGACTCCCATCGTGCACTGATGGGACTAACGAACACTCCCTCGGATCTCCTCCCGGGTACCCTCGAGCTCCTCATCCTGAAGGCGCTGGCGCGCGGTCCGTTACACGGCTATGCCATCGTCGAACACCTTCGTGTCACATCCGGCGACGTGCTGAGGATCGGTGAAAGTGCGTTGTACCCTGCTTTGCAGCGTCTTCTGCTGAACGGATGGGCGAAGGCGGCGTGGGGAACCTCCGAGAACAACCGGCGTGCCCGCTACTACACGCTCACCCCGTCCGGGCGCCGACAACTCACGGCCGAACGGGCGGAGTTCGATCGGATGGTGCATGCCATTCACCGCGTGCTGCAGGCGACTTAGTCGCCTCCCTTAGACGAAAGGGACGACATGCGTACGCTCTTCCGCCGGCTCGGTTATGTGCTGCGCCACTCCAGGCGCGACGCGGACCTCCGCGAGGAAATCGAGACACACCGCGCACTCCGCCAGGAGGCATTGGAGCGCGCCGGCATGGAGACACAGGAGGCGGTTCATGAGAGCCGGCGAGCATTGGGCTCCGTGACGCTTGCCGTCGAAGACGTGCGCGACGTCTGGATGCTGCGCGTGATCGATGCCACATGGCACGACGTCCGCGCGGCTTTTCGAGGCTTGCAGAAGAGCCCCGCTTTCTCATTCGTTGCCATCGCCACGCTTGCGTTGGGGATCGGGGCGAACACAGGGCTGTTCTCCATCTTCAACAGTCTCATGCTGCGCCCACTGCCGGTGCGGGACCCCGGAACCCTCGTGCTGCTCACCGGCGGCTCCTGGACCTATCCGATCTGGGAGGAGATCAGGCGGTACGACGCGCAGCTCTTCGACGGCGCATTCGCATGGGCTGAGGAACGTTTCGATCTGTCGCAGGGCGGAGTGAGCGAGCTCGTTGACGGCGCGTACGTCAGCGGCGCTCTCTTCGATGTGCTAGGTGTCTCCGGATTTCGAGGACGGATGCTGACACCCGAGGATGACGCGGACGCGCCGGATGGGCCGGTCGCTGTCATAAGCCATCGGTTTTGGCAGAAGCATTTCGGCGGCACCGACGATGTCCTCGGTCGCCAGCTCACGTTGCAGCGGGTGCCGTTCACGGTCGTCGGCATCATGCCGCCCGGATTCTTCGGTCCTGATGTCGGCAGGACGGCGGATGTGATGATCCCGTTCGCGGCGGAGCCACTGATCCGCCGCCGCGAGAGTGCGCTGGGCGAGCGGTCGATGTGGTGGGTCGAGGTGATGGTGCGCCTCCAGCCGGGGCAGAGCATCGAGCAGGCTACGGCGGCCCTTCGCGGCGTCCAGCCGCAGATTCGTTACGAGACGCTGCCTAAGTGGCCGGAGGAGATGCTCGCGCGCTACCTCGACACGCCGTTTACGCTCGTCCCTGCGACGACTGGCAAGTCCGATCTTCGCGGGCGCTTCGAAACTCCCCTGCGCGCGATGGTCGTCGCTGTCGGGCTCGTGCTGCTCGTCGCCTGCGCAAACATCGCGAGCCTGCTGCTCGCACGCGCCCTCGCCAGGCGGCGCGAACTGAGCGTACGCCTCGCTCTTGGTGCGTCGAGGTGGCGGATCGCGCGGCTACTCCTCGCCGAAAGCCTGATGGTCGCAACGGCGGGTGCTGCCCTCGGACTGCTGTTCGCAAAATGGAGCAGCGCGCTCCTGGTCCGGCAACTGGCTACGTGGCGTAGCGCCGTGTTCCTGGACCTCACTTTCGATTGGCGGGTGCTCGGCTTCACCGCCCTTCTGGCGTGTGCGTCGGCGATTATCGCCGGCGTCGCGCCGGTGCTCGGCGTCAAGAGCATCGCCCCGAACGACGCGCTCAAGGACGTGGGGCGTGGCATTGCGGGTGATCGTCGCTTTGCCGTGCGCGGCACGCTTGTCGTGGCGCAGATAGCGGTGTCGCTGGTGCTGCTCGTGGCGGCGGGCTTGTTTCTGCGCACGTTTGTCTCGCTCACCCGTGTGCCGCTGGGGTTCGTGCCGGAGGACGTCGTGGTCGTCGCCCTCAACCTGCAGCCGAGTACGGTGCCGCGGCAGGAGCGCGGCGTGCTGACTGAACGACTGCGGGAAGCCGTGACGGCGGTCCCCGGCGTCAGGTCCGCGGCCGTGTCGGTGATGACGCCCGTCAGCGGGTCGGGGTGGAACAACTGGGTCGGCGACTCGCCTTCGCCGCCCCGAGACCGCAACCAGATGACGTGGATCAATGCGATTACGCCAGGCTGGTTCACGACTATGGGGATCCCGCTGTTGAGCGGACGGGACTTCGAGCCCGGCGATCGCACGGGCGGCGGGGCGGTGGCAATCGTGAACGAGACATTCGCGGCCCGCTTCTTACTCGGTCAGCCACCCATCGGGCAGACCGTGCGGCTCGGTGCGCCAGGAGGAGGTACGCCGTACGTGATTGTCGGATTGGCGCGCGACGCCGTGTATCGCTCCCCTCGGGAAGGAATGGTGCCGACCATCTATCTGCCGCTGGCACAGCGGGAACAGCTCGGGGCCACTCTCGCCCTCACGGCTCGCGCTGTCCCCGGTCAGCGTGCGACCGTGGAGCGCGGTGTGGCTGCGGCACTGACGCGTGTGGATCCGGCCATTGCATTCACGTTCCGTACCTTCGACCAGCTCGTCGACGCTACCGTGACTCAGGAGCGGCTCGTTGCGTTGCTGTCGACGTTCTTCGGCGGGCTTGCGCTGCTGCTGGCCGGCATCGGCCTCTACGGGGTGGTCGCGCGAGCCGTGGAAGCGAGGCGAACAGAGATCGGCATACGCGTGGCGCTCGGCGCGGCCCCAGCCGGAATTGTCCGGCTGGTGCTCCGGCGGATCGGTCTCCTGATTGCGGCGGGCTTCACGATCGGGATCGGGTTGGGACTCTGGGCGGCGGCGGCGGTCCAGACGATGTTGTTCCAGTTGGACGCGCGCGACCCGACGACCTTTGCCATCGCAGCGATCGTTCTCGTCAGCGTCGGCATGGTTGCCGCGTGGGTACCAGCCAGGCGTGCGGCGCGGCTCGATCCTGCGACAGTGCTTCGTGAGGGGTAACCGATCAGGCGGGTGATAGCACGATAGCACTTCTGCCACACGTTGTGATCCCGCGCGTCGCTGAACGCGGGACAACGTGTCTGATCCGCGAGGACTCGTGACGCGCGATACCAGCAAGCCGGTGATCGGGGGCCGCTGGTTAATCGCTGGAAGATCGCCCGTGCTGCCTGCGCGACCGACTGCGACCAGTCGTTTGGGCTTCGAGATGACATTGAACTTCGGGGCAGCCGGGGACTCTCCGATCTTCCAGAGCTCGACCTCGAGTCCGAAGAACCGGAAACTGTCATCGGTGATGCGGTTGAGCCAATCCAGCGTCGAACGGTGCTCCTCGCTGAAGCGGGCGGCGATCCTGCCCCAAGCCCGGACGCGTAGGTCAGGAGCTGCCCGAGGTGGCCGTGGTCCGTTCGCTCAAGCTGGTTCTCGATCAGCACCCAGCGGTCGGTTCCAATCTCCTTGCAGAGGATGTCAGCGCGGAAGGGTCCAACGTTGCGTTCCTGCGCCTCCAACTCGAGCTCCATGCCCAGCGCTTCACCCAGCACGGACAGGTTCTCAGCCCGCGCGAGCCACGGCGTGAAGTCAGAGGCCTCGCTGGTCCAAATGTCGCGCAGCTCAACGCGCTCGAGTCGACCGAGGTTCTGCGTAGCCATACTCCTGCCGCTGGGAGCGTAGCACGGACACTCGATTCGTGCTCCGAGGAGCGCACGAAATGCTGCGCCGTCACAGAGGGCGTATGCGCGATTTCGTTAGGTGGAACGGCCTTCGCAATGGAAAGGCGGCCTGACGCATTCCGGCTGGTTTGGTCGACTCCGATTTGTCAGTTTAGAGGCGGCTTTCGAAAGAGGACGGCGAAGACGCCTTGCTCGCCCTGCCACGACTCATGAAGAGCGACCCTCGTGAATCCCACTTCACCCATCTGTTCCTCCAGAACAGCCGCCGTCGGACCCGCCCAGAATCCTCCCGGAAAGTCGATGATCAGGATGCGCCCACCGGGGCGGAGCGCGCCCGCGAGCGACCCTCGCATGGCCTTCGGGTTGCGGAACGCGTGATACACAAGCCGTAGCAAAATCGCATCGCAGCACTGACGCGGCAATGTCGTGTCGTCCTGGCTACCTAGCAACACAGTGACGTTCTTTTGCATCGCAGTCGTCGCTTTGAGTCCGGCGACGAAGTCCGGGCGAACGTCAGTCGCGAAGACGTGACCTTCAGTCCCAACGGCCGTCGCGAGCAGTTGTGACCAACTCCCGCCACCGGCCCCCACATCGGCAACGATCATTCCTGGCTTCAGGTTCAGCAGTTCAGCGATTTGTCGGAACTCGGTTTGGGTATCGGTTTGTGCGGAGACTGCGAACGCTGATCCGAGGGCTAGTAAAAGCGCCGTCGAACAAGAATTTCGCATAGTGAAGGCATGATACGCCCCCTTGTTCTTCCCCATCTGTAAAAAACGGTCGGTCGTGAGAGGCGGATCCCACGGGCGGGATCGAACCGCTGCCGGTGGTGGGCACAACCTCACATCAGCATCTAAAATGCGTGCGGCGATCGTGAGCAAAGCGGCGGCCGGAGGAAGGGCCGCCTCCTCCACATGGAGGAAGAATACCCGTCGGCCCCGTGATAAGTCGCCCAGTATTTACATATCCGTGAGCGGCCCATCGCAATCCAGTGTTCGGGATGTGGCGAGGTTTTGTTGCAGGCTCTCAAAGGCCGGGGGGCTTCGCCCCGCCGGACCCCCCATCGCCGTCGGTCGCGGGGCGCGCCGCAGGCGCGCCCGCGAACAGCTTCGGCGTCGGCATTCGAGCGCGGATCCGCTCCAACTCCTCCACGGTGACGCGGTCGATGCCGTTCCTGCGGCAGGAATCCTCCACCGCCTTGATGACCATTCCCCGGACGAACGCGGGGATCTTGGTCATGCGCGCGGAAGCCGGCTCGTCCCACGCGATCGTCTTCGGCGACTCGGGTCCGTACTCGATTGCGCGGCTTCCGGGCGCACCGGGGCCGGCGGCGGGGCTGTGGAGCGTGAGAAGCGGGGAGCCGGCAAACCTCCCCGGCGTGTGGGTGCAGAGTGGGTCTTCGGCCATCAGATCGCCGGTCATGCCGTAGGCACGGGCGCGGCAGCCCCCGCAGTGGCCGTGCAGCTCACACTCGCCGCATCGTCCGCCGAGCGAGGATCGGCGCCGGATGTCGGTGAACAGACCGGAGGACGCCCAGACGTCCGCGAGATTCGCAGTGCGGAGGTTCCCCGCGAAGACGGGGAGGTAGGGGCACGGCGTCACGTCCCCGTTCGGCCGGATTCCCATGTAGTGCGTGCCCGCCGGGCATCCGCCGGCCCCTCCAGCGTAGATCCGGATCGGGGACGGAACGGGCGACGGTGCTGCCGACCCGGCATCGGTGGAAGCCCGTTCGGGCGGGGCGGCCTTCTCGAGCACCGTCTTGATGTAGTGCGGCGCGCACTTCGCGTTCACGAGCATCCGGCCGCTGTACTTCTGCTGGATCCGGTAGAGCGAGGCGAGCACCCCGTCGTACTCCACAGGCGTGATGTCCGAGACGAACTGCCCGCGGCCGGTGGGCACCAGGAAGTAGAGGTTCCAGACCTTCGCCGCGAGACGCTCGTACGCGAAGTCGGCGATCGCCTCGAGCTCGCCCAGGTTGTGCGTGCCCGCAGTCGTCTGGACGATGAAGGGGAGCCCGTTGCGGTTCAGGATCTCCGCTCCCTCCACGGTGTTCTGCCAGGCCCCTCGCACGCGCCTGAAGCGGTCGTGACGGTCGGGATCGAGGGCATCGAGGGAGAGGGAGAGTCCGCGCGCGCCGGCGTCGGCGAGACGCCGCGCCACGTTTTCGGAGACGCGCACCCCGTTCGTGCCCACCACGACCCAGAGGCCACGCTCCGTCGCCCGCCGGACGATCTCGAGGATGTCGCGCCGCATGAGCGGCTCTCCGCCCGTCAGGATCGTCAGGCACTCAGGCGCGAACGCGGCAATTTCGTCGATGACCCTGAAGCATTCCGCGGTGCCGAGCTCGCTCCGATCGGCGAAGTTTTCCGTGCCGACCAGCGGCGTGCCGCCGGCGTCGAGATAGCAATGCTCGCAGGCGAGGTTGCAGCGGTAGGTGAGGTTCCACGAGATGACGTAGGGGCGCTGGAAGGAGGTCGCGTTCAGGGGTTCCATGCTCGACTCGATCCGACGACGAACTACATGCCGAAGAACTCTCGCGCCGCATCGAGCACCCCGTCGTCCACCTCCGAGGCGCCCCTCTCCCTGGCGAATTGTTCGATGCCCGTCCGCGCCATCGGGCGGACGAACGCGGGGATGTTCGCGAGCCTGGCTTCCGCGGCAGCCGTCCACCGGACCGGGACAGACTCGCCGGGTCGACCGCCGCCGCTGCCGGTTCCGGGTGGCGCCTGCTCCGCGCCGTCCTTCGATGGAATCATCGCGGTGAACGGGCAACCCGTCCCGGACGGGCTCGACATTCTGTCTCCGCTCTCGGGGCCGATCCTCACACCGAGCGACTGGACCACCTGCGTTTCGTATGCATTGGTGAGCATCGCCATCTCGTAGCCGCACTCGGGGCACGAGTAGACGACCGACAGCGACCCCCGTTCGGGTGGACCGACGGACTGGAGCTTCATCGGGCTGTCGCAGGGAACGCAAAGGAATTTCATCGGTGAGGCTCCACGCCTGTCCGCTGCTCACGCTCAGCCTCAGCGGCGGCTGACGTCGGCATATCGAGGCTGTTCAGCAGCCGCTGCGCGATCTGTTCCAGCGCCTGGGTCACGGGGCTTTCCGGCGAGGCAGACAGAGGGATCCCGAGATCGCAGCGCCGCGCGAGCTCCGTGTCGAATGGTACCCGCCCGAGGCACGGGATTCCAAGGCCCGCCGGGTGGCCGTGAGCCGCGTCGGGGGGCTCTGCTGCGGCGAAGAGAGGCTTGATGGCGTTGCAGTCGCGGCAGTAGTAGCCGCTCATGTTCTCGACATAGCCGAGGAGGCGATTGGGTCCCTTCGACAGCGCCGCCACCGAGCGCGCGACCACACCCCGGGCCACCCCGGAAGGGATCGTGACGAGCACGAACGAGGTTCGTGGCCTGTCGCGGGTTCCGTCGACAGATCGGAGGAAGTCGGCGTACTGGACGGTCCGCTCGGCTCCGGGCGGCAGATCGAACAGCAGCAGATCGAGCGCCCCCCAGTCGAACGATCCGAGGACGTCGCCGAGCAGCGCGAACTCCCTCGTGGCCCGCCAGGTGTGCGACTCCCCGCGCGCCGCGCTCTCGAAGTCGAGCGCCTCCGACTCGGGGATCACCGAGCCCATCGAGAAGACGCCGATGCCATTCCCCGTCCGCGGGAGGCCGACCTTGCGGGTGCCGGGAACGAAGAGTCCCTGGCGGACCCCCGCCATACGGGCCTGTGACGGACCGTTGAAGTCGGCGTCCAGGATGGCGATCCGGAGCCCCCGGGCGCGCAGGGCGCCCGCGAGATGCAGGGTCAGGGTGCTCTTGCCGACGCCCCCCTTGCCAGAGGCGACGGCCACGAGGTGGCGCACGGCGGCGAGGCCGTCCGCGATGCGGGCGCGCTGGCCGGCGACCTGCTCGAGAATCCCGGAGCCTCCGTCGCCCGCGATGTCGTGGTAGCCCTTCACGCTGCGTAGCTTACACCGGGCCGCGGAACCGCGCTTGCGCCCGGTATCGAGCCCGTTCAGTTCCGTTGACTGAGCGGTGTTGTGGGCTGGTTGCGCGGATGCCCGTGCCTTCGTCCCTGAGCCTGCCGCGCGATGTTGGCTACTGTTTGAGGCCCACTTTCCCGAGCACGGCAGTGAAGCGCGGCTGGCCGGCGAGGGCCGCCCATCGTGGCTCCACGGCCAGAAAGGTCAGGAGTAGATCCCGCGTTTCGACGGCCTCGTCGAGCCGATCGAGCGCTTCCTCGTGTTCGCCCAGCCCGAGATGGACGAGCGCGAGGTTCGACGGCGGAACGTAGGTCTGCGCCGCCCGCGCTTTCAGCTGGTCGAGGATGGCGCGGGCCTCGTCGCGCCTCCCGCTCGCCGCAAGCGTGTGCGCCGCCGCAGCCCTTACTACCAGTGAACCGCCGAGCTCGGTCGCCCGGTCGAACGCCCGCAGCGCATCCGGATACATCCCTTTCAGGCCGTAAATCCGGCCCATCATGTTATAGGTCAGCCACAGGGCCGGGTCGAGATCGAGCGTCTTCCGAAGATGGGCCAGCGACTCGTCGTCCCGCCGCTCGTAGTACAGGCACTGAGCGAACAGGGCGTTGACCAGCGCCGAGTGAGGTTCGTAGTCGAGCGCCCGCCTCATCTGCTGCAGTGCGCCCGCGTGATCGCCCAGGTTCGAGAGCAGGTGGCCATAGAAGGTGTGCGCGGCCGGGTCCGGCTGTTTGGCCGCAATTGCGCGCTTGAACTCGGCCTCGGCGCCGCTCCAGTCCCAGTCGAACCAGAACTTGATGATGCCCATCGAGACTCTCGCCTCCGAGAGCCCGGGCTCGATGGTGAGCGCGTGCTCGGCAGCCGTTCTGGCGAGGGGGAACGAATCCATTGGCGCCACGTCGCTCGTCATCGCCAGCAGGATGTGCCCTTCGGCCAGTTTTGCGTAGGCGCGTCCGTAGCCGGGATCCAGCGCCACGGCCTCACGGAGGTACTCCAGCCCTTTTCGGAGATCCTCCGGCGTGCGTCTCAGCACGTGGTAGCGACCTCTGGCGTACAACTGATAGGCGGCCGGATCCCTGGTTTCCACGCTGCCGCCCGGGAACGGCTCCGGTGGATGACCGAGCGCCTCCACGAGCTCGCGGGCAATCTCGGTCTGCAGGGTCAGGAGGTCATCGATCGGCCTGACGAACTGCCGTTTCCACAGCCCGGCTCCATCGGCGCTCCGCACGAGTTCCAGGCGGACGATGACCGTTTCGGCGCGGCGCTCGAGCGTTCCGGCCAGGACTGCGGCCGTGCGCATCTCCCTGCCGGCCTGCGCCGGCGAGACGCCGAGCCGCTCGTAGCGGGCCGCCTCGCTCGCGGCCGCCTGACGGATAGAGGAGAACTGTGACAGGCGACTCCGCAGCGACGCGGCAATGCCGTCGGCCAGGTACCCGGCGTCGCGGATTTCGCCTGCGTTCCCGAGCGGCATCACACCGATTGACGTGATGGCGGGCGATTCGCGGCTGCGTCCTGCGACCGCCACGAGGAATGCCGTGACCGCAATCAGGACGAGCACCGCGGCGCCCGCCACCCGCATCGTGCGGACGTTCGCCGCGCGAACACGCCCGAGGCGCCAGCGGATGCCGGTGCCGTTTCCCGACCCTTCGTCGAGCTTCCGGCGCAGCGCGCGCAGTTCGTGGGCCAGTTCTCTCGCGGTCTCGTAACGATCCGCAGGATCGCGCGACAGAGCGCGACGGACCATCCTCTCGAGGTCTGGCGGCAGTCCCGCACACTCGTCGACTGCGGGTGGGCGTGGCGTGTGCCTCGCTCCCGGCGCATCTTCGTGGGCGACTTCGGCCGGCAGGCGCTGGAGCGCCATTTCGTAGATGACGACGCCGAGACTCCATACGTCGGTGCGGACATCGACCGCGAGGCCCTGTCGCTGCTCTGGAGACATGTAGCCGGTCGTGCCGAGCACCGGCCCGTCGCGTGCGCTCAAGCCGGCAGGAGCGTGCGGAAGGTCGGAGTTCGTCCGGGTGGCGATGCCGAAGTCGAGGATCTTCACGAGACCGTCGGCGCGCAGCATCACGTTCTCCGGCTTGATGTCGCGGTGCACGACGCCCGCTTCGTGCGCGGCCGCGAGTCCCTCGGCGACCTGGACGGCGATATCGACCAGCTCGAGAGGGGCCAGGGGTCCCTGCCTCAGCCGCTCACGCAGTGTCACACCGTCGACGTACTCGGCGGCGATGAATCTCGTCCCCTCGTAGCAGCCGATCTCGTAGATCGTGAGGATGTTCGGGTGATTGAGCGCCGACGCCGCCAGCGCCTCCTGCCGGAAGGCCGCGATCCAGCCAGCGTCCGAGAGGTCTGCTCGGAGTACCTTCAGGGCAACGTTGCGCGCGAGCCTGCTGTCGTAGGCGAGATGGACATCCCCCATGCCGCCGGCGCCGAGCGGGCGCAGGATGTCGTATGCGCCGAACGTGGCGGACGTGCCGTCTGGTTCGTACTGCTTCCCGTCCGCGGCGAGGGCACGGGCCGCCAACTCCATGGCGGAGTGTTGTGTGAACGCGGCCGGTTGTTCGTCGTACGCCAGCAGCGCTTCGATCTCTCCGACCAGCTCGACGTCTCCCTCGGCTTCCCGCCGGACGAATGCGGCCCGATCGGACGCCGGCTGCTCCAGCGCCGCGTGATAGATCCGTTCGATGCGCCTCCAGCGGTCGTCTGTCATTCAGTGTCGTGTTCAGTGAGCCATCGCAGGAGCCACGCCTTGGCGAGCCGGCAGTCCCGCTTCACCGTCTCAGGCGAGACTTCGAGGACGAGGGCGGCCTCCTCGATCGACAGGCCACCGAAGAACCGCAGCTCGATGGCCCGGCTCTTTCGCAGGTCGACCTCCGCCAGCGCGTTCAGCGCATCGTCGAGCGCGACGAGATTCTGGTCCGGCGCTTCGGCGACCAGCAGCACGTCGTCCAGCGCCACGCGGCGAGCCCCGCCACCGCGCTTGCGGTATCCGCGTTCCCGGGCGAAGTCGACCAGGACCCGGCGCATCACCCGTGCCGAGATACCGAAGAAATGCGCACGGTTCTGCCAGTTGATGCGTTGCCCGTCGACCAGCCGGATGAACGCCTCGTGGATGAGCGCGGTAGTCTGCAGCGTGTGTCCGGTGCGCTCCCGACGCATGTAGCGCCGGGCTATGCGCCGCAGTTCGACGTGGACCAGCGGGACGAGGCGATCGAGTGCGGCGTGATCGCCATCGCTCCAGGCCTGGAGCAGCGCCGTCACTCGCGTTGCCGTTGGGGCTTCCACCACTTCTCCCGGCTGGTGGTTGGACCTCGGCTGCAGGTTGCCAGCTCAAGCGGACCGGATCCCAGATCCGGCTTCCTGGTTCCACGTTCCGGGGTTTGCAGTTCCACGTTCCTGGTTCCCGGTTCTGGTTCCCGGTTCCAGCAATCGGGTCCGAGCCGCGTCGATCCGGTCACACGTTTACCGGTATTGCCTGTCGACTCGAACCGATTATAGCTGTGCCGGGCCACCTTACCCGTTTGGCGGCGAATTCCCGCATTCACTCTACGGACGATGCCGCGACCGGCGGGCCTGCATTGACTCCGAGGCCGCGCAGGGCTTGGTCGTCGCGTTCAGGAGGAGGAAGACATGCGGGAGATTACAGTACTGTCGAAGCCGACCACGTCACGAGGGAGCTGGCGACCCTGGCTCGCCGCCACTGTAGCCACGGGGGCAATCGCCGCCGCGTGCAGCGAGCCAGCAGGCCTTACCACGCCGAGCCTGGGCCCGGACACCACTGGAAGTGCTGCGACGGTCCTCGCCGCGGAGGGCACTATCCACAGCTGGCAGCATTTCGAGGCACGCGGCTGGAACTGCCGGCACCCGGCCCCCGGTGTGACGGTGTGCAGCCCGCCCGGCCAGCCCCTTCCCGTCGTCGCGATCCCGCCGGTCCAGCCGCCCGCCGATCGCCCCCCCACCGTGATGCTGAAGCGCTGGAGGGATGGAGTGTTCGACGCAAACGTGCTGTTGATCCGGCCCGAGATTTACAACGACCAGCCCTGCAGCTCCACGGGCGTGGCGTACACGTATATCTCCGTCCTGGGGTACTTCGAGTGCGCCCACACAGGGGGGAACTGAGAGTGCCTGGAAGGCGAGCCGAACTGGTCGTTCGGCTCGCCCGTTGACATCTGATGCGTGATGAGTGATGATCGACCCGTGCGGACGACCCTGGATCTCGACGAGGACGTCCTGCAGGCCGCCAAGGAGATTGCCGAGTTGCGCGGCGTCACGGCCGGCCGAGTGCTCTCGGAACTGGCGCGCAAAGGGCTCGAATCGCCGCGCGGCCGCTCGCGCGTGCGGAATGGCGTGCCGCTCCTGCCGTCACGCCCACCGGGGACGCCCCGATCGACCATGAAGCTCGTCAACGAGCTGCGCGACGACGAGTGAGATGGAGCCACCCGCGCTGCTCGATCTGAACGTCCTGATCGCGCTGTTCGATCCGGATCACGTTCACCACGAGCCCGCGCACGACTGGTTCGCCCAGAGTCGACATCGGGGATGGGCCACGTCTCCGCTCACCGAGAACGGCCTCGTTCGGGTCTTGTCGAACCCGAGATATGGCGCAACCGTTCAGCGTGCCGGGGACATCCTGACCAGGCTCGCGAGCTTCTGCGAGAGCGGACATCATCACTTCTGGGCCGGTACCGTCTCGCTGCGCGAAGAGACGCTCTTTGCGCGGCGGTTCATCAGCGGTCACCGACAGCTCACCGACATCTACCTGCTGGCGATCGCGCTCAAGCACGGCGGGCGCCTGGCGACGTTCGATCGCACGATTCCCCACAAGGCCGTGATCGGCGCGCGCCGCGACACGCTCGAGGTGATTGGTCCGGCCGGCTGACGCCGGGGCGCAGCCCGGTCGTCGGAGAGGACGGAGGCGTCCGCGACGAAGCCAGGGTCCTTTGAGTCGAGTCCGCTGCAGGCATGGGACCACGGAGTGGTCTCCGACAGGTGCGGGAGCCGCATGGACATGGCCAACGCGAACCGCTATCTTCGTGTCATGAATCGCCGCCAATTCGTGTACGGAACCGTGGCCACGGCAGCCGCGCTGTCGGCGCCGCGCCTCGGCTTTGCTCAGAAGCACGACCTCGCCCCCGTCTGGACAGCCATCGATCGCCGCCGCGACGCGACGATCAGGCAGCTGCAGGACTGGATCCGGCAGCCCACCATCGCCGCCGAGAACAAGGCCACCGAAGACGGATGCCGGCTGATGATGGAGCTGGCGCGCGCGGCGGGGTTCCAGCAGGTGTCGCAGGTGCCGACGCGCGGCATTCCGGGCGTCTTCGCCACGCTCGACGCCGGTGCATCGCGCACGGTCGCTCTCTACTTCATGTACGACGTGAAGCAGGGAGACGGCGAATGGGTCTCCCCGCCCTTCGAGGCCCGGATCCTCGATCGCCCAGGCACGGGCAGGGTGCTCATCGGCCGGGGGGCGGTCAACCAGAAGGGTCCGCAGACCTGCGTGCTGGCCGCGATGCACGCGATCAGAGACGCCGGTCGCACGATGCCGGTCAACCTGGTACTGGTCGCCGAAGGCGAGGAGGAGATCGGCTCGCCCAATTTTCCCGAGATCGTGAACACGCCGGAGGTGCAGGCGGCGCTGAAGAAGTGCAGCGGCGTGTACATGCCGGGCGCCATGCAGGCCGCGGACGGCAACGTCACGATCTCGCTCGGCGCCAAGGGCGTGATCGAGGTCGAGCTGGTGAGCAGCGGGGAACGGTGGGGGCGAGGCGCAACGAAGGACATCCACTCCAGCCTCAAGGCCAGCGTGGACAGCCCCGTGTGGCACCTGGTGAAAGCGCTGGACACGCTGGTCGCAGACGACGGGAACACGCCGGCCATCGCGGGCTTCGCGGATCGGGCGAGGCCGCTGTCGGCCGACGAGAAGCAGATGATCGCCGCGGCCGCCCGGCGGCAGAACGAGGCCCTGACGAAGAAGCAGCTGGGCGTCGCGCGCTGGATCGATGACGCGAACTATCAGCAGGCGCTGGAGATGCTGATGTCGCGGCCCACGGTCAACATCGAGGGCATGTACGCGGGCTGGACCGGCCCGGGCGGCAAGACGGTGCTGCCGTCGAGGGCGGTGGCGAAGCTGGACCTGCGGCTCGTGCCCGACATGCGCGCCAGCGAGGCGCTCGCCGCGCTGAAGGCACACCTGGCGAAGCACGGCTTCGACGACATCGACGTGACGATGACGGGCGGGTACGATCCGACCAGCACGCCGAAAACCGCCATGCTGATCCGGGCGCAGGAGCCGGCGTACAAGGGATTCGGCGTCGATCCGATCCTGATGCCCCGGAGCGCCGGTTCATGGCCCGGCTACGTGTTCACGGGCGAGCCATTGAAGCTGCCCGCGACTCACTTCGGGCTGGGACACGGCGGCGGTG
>DASPFV010000255.1:0-5885 GCA_035620975.1 Vicinamibacterales bacterium | reverse complement strand
CCGTCGCGCTCGAGCCCGAGCTGCTCGTGCTCGAGCACCCGACTGCCGACATCCCCGAGCCGGCGCGACGGGCTTTCGCCGAGGACATCGTGCGCGTCACCGCCAGCCGGCACCTGACGACGCTCGTGATCACGCAGGACGCGCGCTTCGCCGCGAGAGTCGCCCACCGCGCGCTCCAGCTCCAGCCCGCCACGGGCGTGCTCAAACCGCAGCGCCGCGGCTGGTTCGGATGAACCCTGAACCTCGAACCTTGGACTCCGTGCGCTACTGCTTCGAGAACACCCCGCAGGCAACCCTTGGACCTCCGCTGACCCCCGACTTCGGCTCGCCGGTGATCATCTTGTCCTCGTTGCCGTGGAGGATGATGGCCGTGCCGTCGGCGTCGAAGATGGACAGCGGTCCGGGCGACAGCGTGACGCGCGTGGTGACCGTTTTCAGCGTGCCCTTGCCGTCCTCTCCGACCTGGAGGTTGGGGATGTCGCCCATATGGAACGGGTGATTGGCGTCGGGATCGGTGTTGCTCGCCGGGCCCGGATCGAAGTGCCCGCCGGCTGCGGTGAACTCCGGGTCGCACTTGCCGACAGCGTGGAGGTGGACGCCGTGCAGCCCCGGCTTGAGCCCGCTCGCGGTGACCAGCACGTCCACGACGATTCCCGTGCCCTCGCGGCGCTCGGCGAGCTCCGCCCGCCCCGTGATCCCCGGGCCCTTGATGTCGGCGACCGCTTTCATCCCACCCGAAGACGGGGCCTGGGCCGTCGCAGCCGCACCGGCCGCGGCCGCGAGTACGCCCGCGAGCATTACGCGCCAATTCGTCATACTGCCTCCTGCAGCCCGATTGTAGCAGCCGGAATCGGCGGATCGTCGGGCTGAGGATCACGCGTCGACGGCGAGAGGAAGGCGATTGAAGAGATGTCCAAGCTCGTGCTTTTCGATATCGACGGCACGCTCGTGTTGACCGGCGGCGCCGGCGTGCGTGCCATGACCCGCGCGTGCGACGAGCTGATCGGCAACAGCGACGCGCTCGACGGCATCCCTGTGGCCGGTCGGACCGACTGGGTCATCCTGCACGACGCGCTCGCGCGGCTGGGCCGTGAGCTCGACGAGGTGCTGTTCGCGGGATTGCGCGAACGGTATCTGCAGCACCTCCGTCACGAGATTCTCCAGCCCGGCCGCGGCGTGCACGCGGTGATGCCCGGCATTCGCGAGATCCTCGACGAGCTCGATGCGCGTCAGGACGTGTTCCTCGGCCTGCTGACCGGCAATTTCGAGCAGGGGGCTCGCATCAAGCTGGAGCACTTCGATCTCTGGCGCTACTTCCGCTGCGGCGCGTTCGGAGACGATTCGCCCGACCGGAACGCGCTCGTGCCCTTCGCGCTCGAACGCGCGCGCGGCTGCGGATTGCCCGAGATCCCGTCCGATCGCATCTACGTCGTGGGAGACACGCCGCACGACGTGGCATGCGCGCGTGCAGTCGGGGCGGTGCCGCTGGGCGTCGCAACCGGCAGCTTCAGCGAGGACCAGCTCCGCTCGAGCGGGGCCGAGGTCGTGTTCCCGGACCTCAGCGATGTCGAGGCCTTTCTGAGGGTGCTGGACTCCTGAGTCCGCACCCGGGCGGCCGATGAATCAATGTCTGGAGCCCACCCGGGTTCCGAACACAGGAGTCGGAGCGTCAGCGCAGGCGCGCCGGCTTCGGACGGCTCTCCCAGGCGACGTGGGCCGCTTTCGTGCTTCGCCCGGGCTGGCGGTTCCGATTGCGGGACATGCACTCCATTAGAATGGCCGCATCGGAAGCGAACGGAGCCCGGTGGCTCTCCCGGTCTTCAAAACCGGTCGCTGCCCGCGCTGAGCGGGCGGGCTGGGTTCGACTCCCAGGCGCTTCCGCCAGCCCCTCCTCTCGGGGAAAAACCGCCTGGCGACTCGGCTGTGGTGGGGGGTCGAGGTGCGTGCGGCGCAGATGCGAACGCCGCGCCGGTGTCGGAGCGCCGGAAGTGGCGGGGCGGCCTGCACGCCCCGCTCGAGTCGTCGCGGGGAGCGTCAGCCTTCGATCAGCCGGACTTCGCCGGCCCGCGGGCCCTTGCCTGATTCCTCCGGCGTGAACTCGACCCGCTGGCCTTCCCGGAGCAGCTCGAACACCGCGCCGCGCACGGAGCTGCGATGAAAGAAGTGCTCGATCCCACTTTCGTCGCGGATGAATCCGAACCCCTTGTCGATCAGCAGGCGTGCGATGGTCCCGGTTGGCATACGTCCTCCGATGAACGGCACCCCCGGGAACATCCCGGGAGCTCACCAAGCTGAGTGCAGGAGAGCTGGGCCGGGGAGGGACGCGGCCCGCGGGATGAGCCGGGGGAACGCCGACGACCGTCCAACCGCCTGCGACTCGCGCGCCGCCGGTTCGGGCTCCGGCGCACGCTGAGCTTGAAAACGCCGCAAGTGTAGGGACTTCCTGCCCCGAAGTCAAGAAATGACGAGGGTTAGGGGTCCGGCCCTATGGTGGTGTCCGCGCTCTCCCTTACCCTCGGTATGTGGCTCGTGCGCGGATGCCGTTGTGTGACGTACTCTCGGGTATGGTACCTGGCCTGGTGCTCGCGGCGGGGCGGTCGAGCCGCATGGGCCGTCCCAAGGCCCTCCTCCGACTCACCCCGTCGGGTCCCACCTTCGTCGCACGCATCGTCCATGCATTGCGGGCCGGCGGCACGGCGGACGCGCTCGTAGTCGGACGGCCGGACGACGTGGAGCTGCAGGCCGAGCTGGAGCGGGTGCAGCCGCCCGCGCGGTTCGTCCCGAATCCGCACGCCGAGTCCGGACAGCTCTCATCGCTGCTGGCCGGACTGAACGTCGTCGATCACCCCGGGGTTCACGGCGTGCTGATCACGCTGGTCGACCTTCCGCTCGTCAAACCGACGTCGGTCGAGGCCCTGCTCTCGGCGTTTTCGAGGACTGGCGCCCCCATCGTGCGCGCTGTGCACCGCGGAGGTCACGGCCATCCCGTGATCTTCGGCCGCGAGGTGTTTCCGGACCTGCGCGCCGCCGACCCGCAGGTCGGCGCGAAGGCGGTGTTCCGTCGGCACGCCGAGGGCGTGGTCGACGTCGAGGTCGATGACCCGGGCGTGCTCGTTGACGTCGATGTGCCCGCCGATCTGGAGCGGCTCGAGTCGTCCGGCCCGGAGTAGGAGTCTGCCCGGACCCCGGATACAACTGCCAGGTCCGGGCGTGCCCACTCAGTTGCTGCTCTTGCCGGCGGCTGCCGCCATGACGTCCGCTTTCGTGAGCGGCCGATCGGGGTTGGGCGGGTGCGTCGGGAGCCACGTGTAGTCGTCCAGCTTGAGCCGGTTCAGGACGTCGACGGCCGCCCGGACGACGGTCTGCTGCACCGGGTTCGGATTGATGATGTTGATGTCGGCTGTCCATACGACCTTCTCGGCGGGGAGGTAGACGGCGAACATACCGTCGCTGTGCTCGTTCGGGACGTGGTGCAGCTCGACGATCTTGCCGTTCGTCCCCTTGCGCACGTCGCGGTCCCCCACGGCCTCGACCACGTTCGTCCGCCGGCTGGTCACCTTCGAGAGGCTGTCGCCGATCAGCGTGCGCGGGCCCGACAAAAGCCGCTCGAGCACCTGCTCGTTGTTGCGATGTGTGAGGATCGTCGCGCCCTCCGCGACCGCGGCCGCGAGCCCGCCGGCATGGTCGAAGTGCGGGTGCGAGTTCACCACGTACCGGACAGGCTTGTTCGGGATGGCCTCTTTCGCGGCCGCCATCACGGCCATGCCGCGTGCATCGTTCTGGCCGCTCTCGACGACGAGGATGTGATCGCCCATGTCGATGGCGAGCGATGTGTAGTTGCCGCCGATCCTGAAGACGCCGTCGCCAATCCGCTCGACCGGCGGAGCCCCCGCCGGCGGTGGCGCGGCGGGTGCGCCGGATCCGCCCCGGCCCTGCGGCGCGGCGGGAGTTGCCGCGGGTGCGCCGCCCGGGCCTGCCGCAGGCGGGGCGGGGGTGAGCAGCTCGGCGAGATGCGCGGGGTTCGGCGTGGCCGACGTGATGGTCGCGTCGAACGTCTGGAGTCCGGCCTGACGCTGGACGATGCGGGTCGGAACCTGCACGCCGCTCATGGTCTGGTAGGCCGAGTACTCGAACTCGACCAGCAGGTCGCCGACCACTGCGTGCTCGACGCGAGTCTGGACCTTCGTCACCCTGTGCTGACCGTCGATGTAGCCCGTCACGGTGTAGGCCTGTCCCGACGGGGACGTCAAGCCGGCCGGGGAAAACGAGACGATCTGCTGATTGCCCTCCTGGCGCGCCGTGGCGTTGCTGGCGGCGGCCCCCTTCAGGAAGCCCCAGGGGGTGGTCCAGATGGTGAGCGCCTGATTCCAGCTGCTGGCGGCCTGCGCGCCCGTGACGTTCTGGTTCAGGACGCCGGGGGCGGGCTGTGGCGCGCCCGGAACCGTCGGGGGCTGCGTCGGGCCGGTCGCCCGCGACACGAGTGCTGTTGGATCCGCCGCCTTTCCGAAGTTGATCGTCCGGGTGTATTGAGTGACCCGGGTCAGGTTGACCGTCCCCATCGGCTCGCCGATGGCTTTGCTCTGCCCGAAGGCGCCGTTGCGGGCCGTTCCCGAGAAGGTGATCGAGTGCAGCGTGTCGACGCCCATGGCCTTCGAAGCGGCGGCGACGACCGCGCCGGCATTCTGTCCCGCCAGCGACGTCGACAGGATGCCCACGAGGATTCCGGCGGGCGTCAGCGTTCTCAACAGCATGTCGTGCCTCCAGATGTCCGGTGACGGCGAGGGGCCGCGTGTGCGGAGTCTATAGCGGAGTCTATATACGAAAGGAATGCGCTTCCGCTTACCCCGGTGTGCGGCGTCCCGTTCCCCTCGTGCTTCTGCGGGCGGGCGGGACCCGACTGGAGCAGCAGTGGGGAACGCCGCTCCGCGTACACGTCCCGGGACGAACGGCTAATAGAGCGCCAGAGGAGGCCTGACTCCTCGAGGAGGACGGGTGGATCAGCTCAACTGGCTGGCCGTGCTGGCCGCGGCGGCGTCGACGTTCGTCATCGGCGGGCTCTGGTACTCGCCGGCGCTCTTCCAGCGCGCCTGGATGTCGGCCAACGGGTTCCGCGAGGCGGACGTGGCCGGTGGCAGCATGGGCCGGATCTTCGGCCTGTCGTTCGTGTTCGCGCTGGTGATGGCGGTGAACCTGGCGATGTTCCTGAACGCGCCGGGCACGACGGCCGCCTGGGGCGCCACGGCGGGCGTGCTGGCCGCGATCTGGGTGGTGCTCGGCATCGGGACCGTCGCGCTGTTCGAGCGCCGGCCCTGGACGTACACGGCGATCAACGGGGGGTACTGGCTGGTGTCGTTCGCGGTGATGGGGCTCATCCTGGGCGGGTGGCGCTGACAGGTCCCGGGTTCCGGGTTCAAGGTTCCTGGTGCCAGGTTCCGGCTTCCTGGTTATTCGGGTCGCGGGCCTTGCGGCCGGCGGATTTTGACCGGCATGTTCCGGCGGGCTAGAATGGAGGGTCTGCTGCGGCGCGACGGTCGCGGCGGATCCCTCCGGAACGTGGGCCTGTAGCGCAGTTGGGAGCGCGCCTGAATGGCATTCAGGAGGTCACGGGTTCGACTCCCGTCAGGTCCACCAAACCTTCATTCCCACCCTCAATCCGCCGCAAGTAGCTGAAAGCGGGTGCGGTTACGGCGGTTCGAACAAAGCCGTTTCCGTCGAACGCGATCCCTTCCGGAAAAAAGAGTTGTTGGAACCGCTGTCTCTGGTCGAGTGACGCCTGCACCCAGAGGTCGGCGGCGCGAGGCAGAACGCGTTCTGCGAAGGCCAGGATGCCTCTACGTCGAGTTCATCGAGCTGCCTGCGATCGAGCGATCGAACAGGAACGCCTC
>DASPFV010000254.1:0-3682 GCA_035620975.1 Vicinamibacterales bacterium | reverse complement strand
TGGCCCGTTGTTTTTTGATAGGCTTCCTTGAGGGCGCGTCCGGACCCTGAGGGTTGGCCGCACCGGTCCTTGCTGCGAGACAGCCGGACATCTGTGGTCGCGAGCCTCCAGCCGAGCGGCGAGCTGCAGACCGGACCGGGGCGCCGCAGTCGCGCACACCGAAACGCTTCCTCAGATACATGTCGCGCAAGCTTCTGATCCCGTGCGGTCTTCTCGTTGCGGTGGTCGCCGTCGCATACCTCGTCACGCGAGGTCGAAGCGGCAGTGAGCCTGAACGGGCGGCCGGCCCTCCCTCCGTGCCCGCTTCTTCGCCGATCCCGGGGATCGTCCAGGCGGCCCGCCAGAGCGCACCGGTAATGTTCATCGGCCTCGACGGCGCAGACTGGGAGCTGCTCGACCGCTACATGAAGGCGGGATCGATGCCGGTCCTGCGCCAGCTGACGGGCGAAGGTGTCCACGGCCGCCTCGAGACGCTCCACCCGGCTCTCTCGCCGCTCATCTGGACGAGCATGATGACCGGCGTCGATCCGCTCCGCCACGGCATTCTCGACTTCGTGCGGTTCCGTCCGGGCACCGATCAGAAGGAGCCGATCACCAGCGATGAGCGCAAGGCTCCGGCCATCTGGAACATGGCCTCGTGGGCCGACCGGTCCGTCGCCGTGTTCGGCCTCTGGGCGACGTACCCCGCCGAGCCCGTCAAGGGGCTGCTGGTGTCCGATCGCCTGTTCACGTTTCTGTTCAAGGAGGCCACGCCGCCCGAAGGTGTCGTCTTTCCACGGGATCGGGAGCCCTGGGCGCGGCAGGTCGTCGAGGAGGCCGAGGCCGCGGTGGACTATGCCGCACTACGCCACTACCTTCCTGACCTGACGGAAGACGAGTTCGAATCGGCGCTCAGGACTGAACAGCCCTACGGCAATCCGGTGAGCGCCCTGCATCGCACCCTCGTCGAGACGCAGGTCTACGACGCGCTCGCCTCCTCATGGCTGCAGAACGAGTCGCCCGACCTCACCATCCTGTACATCCAGGGCACCGACACGATCGGGCACACGTTTGCGCCATACGCGCCGCCGCGTCAGGCGTCGATTTCCGACACGGACTACGCACGGTACAGCGGGGTTCCGGAGAAGTACTTCGCTGCCCTCGACGCGTTGATCGGACGCTACCGCGATGTTGCGCGGCAGCGGGGCGCGGCCCTGGTCCTCGCGTCGGATCACGGCTTCACCTGGTCCGACGATCGTCCGACGGAGCTGTCGAGCAATGCCCACGCCACCGCGGCCAAATGGCACCGGCGCCACGGCATGTACCTGCTCTGGGGGCCCGACATCGCAGCTCAGGACGTCCGCGACCAGCCCGCGAGCGTGCTCCAGGTCGCTCCGACGCTGATCGCGCTGGCCGGGCTTCCTACCGGCAGGGAGTTGACGTCCCCGCCTCTGCCGGGCACACCCGCCTCTCATGCCGAAACCGTCCAGTACGGCTCGCACTTCACGCCGCCGCAGCCAGCAGCCGCGGCCGGCGCAGCGCGAACTGTCGATGAGGACACGCTCGCCCGGCTCCGGGCACTGGGCTATATCGGCGCGGCCGAGTCCTCGTCGGGCCGGAAGATCGATCCAACGCGGTCTGCCGGGTCCTACAACAACGAGGGGCTGCTCCTGAAGGCCGCCGGGCGGACGGACGATGCCCTCAAGGCGTTCGAGAACGCTCTCGTGGTCGATCCGAACCTCGCATCCGCGATGTGGAACCTCAGCGATCTGCTGTTCGCATCGGGCCAGGATCTCGATCGGTCCGACATCCTGCTCGCACGCGCGTTCGGGTCAGGGCTGCCCGAAGGCACGAAGTACCTCGTCGGCCGGGCGATTGGCTACCAGCGATCGGGTCAGCTGGACCGCAGCCTGAAGCTGCTCGAGAGCGCGCTCCGCATCAAGGCGGACGATGCCGAGGTCTGGCTGTTCAGCGGCCGCTACCGCGTCGAGAAAGGAGACTGCGCCGGCGGCGTGTCGGACATGGAGAAGGCCGTGCGGCTCGAGCCGGGCAATCCGGCGACTCACGCGTCGCTCGGGCTCGCCCGCATGTGCGCGGGGGACACCGCGGGCGCCAGACGGGAGCTTCGGCGATCGCTGGAGCTGAACCCCTCTCAAACGGCGGTCCGCGAGTACCTGAGCAAGCTCGGAGGGTGACTGCCATGCGATTCCTGACGTGTGCGGGGCTGCTGCTGCTCGGTACAGCGGCCGCGGCCGCCCAGACCGAGCGGCAGAAGGAAGAGGCGCTGCTGCACGTGAAGGCGGGAAACGCAGCGCTCGAAGTCGAGCGCTGGGACGAGGCCGCGCGCGAGTTCAACGCGGCCATCCAGCTCGACCCGCGGCTCGAGCTGGCGTATTGCGGGCTCGGCCGCGTGCACATGGCGACCAGGCGATACCCCCGGGCGATCGACGCGTTCACGAGCTGCCGGAACGTGTTCCTGGGCAACGTCGCCGAAGGCCAGGGGCAACAGCTCGAGATCGAGCAGCGCATCGACAAGCAGCTGCTCAACCTCAAGGACCAGCGCAGCGCGCTGCAGAGCGGCCGCGTCAGATCCCGCGACGTCCAGGCAAGCCTGCGCCGCGTGGACGACCAGATCAGGCAGCTCGAACGCCTCCGTGGCCGTGCGCCGGGTGCCGCACCCGCCGTGCCGCCGTACATCCTGACCGCGCTCGGCAGTGCTTATTTCCGCGCGGGCGCGTTCGCCGAGGCCGAGCGCGAGTGGCGGGAGGCCGTGTCGGTCGACCCGAGCGTCGGCGAAATCCACAACAACCTCGCCGTGGTCCTCATGCTCACGAACCGGCTGGACGAGGCCGAGAAGGAGATTGCCCTTGCAGAAAGGCACGGCTTCCGCGTGAGCCAGGGTCTGAAGGACGACCTCGAGGCGCGGAAGGGCGGCAAGAAGGATTCATGACGGCTCCCGCGCGGGCGGCAGCCATGCGGCCGCCGCCCGGCCCGGGAGACCTCCCCCCTGATTCACCGCCGCGCTCGCCCCAAGGTCGCGTCGATCTGCCGCCCCGACCATTGATGAGGTGAGCCGCGGTCTGCTGCTTACAGCCATTCACACGGCGTACCCCTTTTGCGCGTCCTCCCTGCTCGAGCGCGCCGGGCGACCGGGCCGAGAAGAACCCGCAGGACCGCGAGTTCCCGCCAGCTCGCTGTTCCGGCCGAGGTTACTCGCTCCACCCCGACGCCGACTGGATCCGGAGATGCGAATCGCGCGTGCGGATCGCTGGATCTTCCGTGCCCGGCTCGGTGACGGTGCGGGTGGAGTCAGCCGGGCCTGCGGAAGCCGCTGGAAGCTTCCCCATGCGGTACTGAGGCTATGATTGACGGTCATGCGGCCAGCCGACGTGGTGATCGTGAGCGCGGCACGAACGCCGATCGGCCGGTACGGGGGCGCGTTCCGGACCGTGCACGCGGCCGAGCTGGGTGCCGTCGCTGCGAGGGCGGCGCTCGATCGGGCCCGCGTGGCCTCCGGGGACCTCGACGAGGTGGTGATGGGCCACGCCAGGCAGGCGGGTTCCGGGCCCAACCCGGCCCGCCAGGTGGTCCGGCGGTCCGGGCTTCCGGACGCCGTGCACGCACAGACGATCAACAAGGCGTGCGCGTCCGGTATGCAGGCGGTCGTTGCGGGGGCCCAGTCCATCATGCTGGGCGAATCGAA
>DASPFV010000253.1:0-5790 GCA_035620975.1 Vicinamibacterales bacterium | reverse complement strand
GACGAACACCTGCACCGGCACGGTGCCGGCAATCTCCTTGACGAACTCGAGGACCGACCGTACGGCCCGCTCACGATCCTCCGACGTCTCGAGGGGCATCGCGACGGGGTAGCCCATCCAGGGCGTCGGCTGCAGCACCGTCGGCCGCACGCTGAGGGCAACGATGCTGGCGTTGTACCAGCGGCCGAGCGCCAGGGCGTGCCGCAGCGCCCGGCCGGAGAATTCGGACAGATCGACCGGACAGAGAATCTGCTTCACGGCGACCATGACAGACCTCCTGACGGATTCCCGGCACCGGGCTTCCGCGCACCGCGTCGCCCTGCCGGCGCCTCGGTCGAATCACCGCGGCTTCTGCGTGACGGGAAACACTGCTCTGGAGGACTGCAACTCGCGGGCCGACGTGGTGCGTGGCAGCCATGGAACGCGCTGCATTCCCGCCGCGATGCAGAAGCACGAATTCGCGGACGACATCAACCCGCTATGCCAGCGCACCGAGCCAGCCTGCCAGGATTGCGGCGAGATCCACGCCGGGGGCAATCAGGCAGATGTGGCCATGGCCGGTCAGCACCTGCATCGTCGCGCGGGGGACGCGGGCCGCCATGAGGCGGGCCTGTGCCACGGACGGCACGAGATGATCGTGCTCCGAGGCCAGGAACAGCGTGGGGCACACGATCTCGCCGAGGCGGTCCCGGACGTCGTAGCGGGTGAGCGCCTGGAACCGATGCTGGTAGCCCTCGAAAGTCGTGCGCGTCGTGAGCTCGAGGAAGCGTCTGATCTCCGCGCGATGCGTATGGGGGGAATGGAGGCGCGCGGCCGTGGCACGGCGGACGAGGGTCATTGCGCCCCAGGGCAGGAGGCGCAGCCCCGCGATGGCGAGCCAGAGGCGGAACCGCGGGGCGAAATAAGGGAACGAGTTCAGAATCATCAGCGCGTGCACGCGCTCCGGGTGCGCGAGCGCAAAGCTGAGCGACAGCGTGCCGCCGAACGACTCGCCGATCACGATGGCGCGCCGCCCGGGGGAGACGGCGTCGACGATCTGCCTCAAGTCGTCGACGAGCAGGGCCATGCTCGGCGTGGCGTCCCGCAGCGCGTAGGTCGCCACGCGATACGCGCGCGCGAGCTGTGGCACCTGGCGATAGAAGAGATCGCCGGTGCCGTCCATACCCGGAACCAGGACCACGACCTGGCCTTCTCCCTGTACCCTGAGGCGGGTGTCGTAGGCCGCCGTCGACGCCGGCGGCTCCCGGCAGGGAGTTTGAATCGAGTCGCACGAGACGTTCGCATGCCCCGCACGACTGCTCGGTGGACGGCCGATCGCGGAAGGATCTTCCTGCGCGTGACGTGGACTGTCGTCAGCGTCCTCGTGGTGCAGGTCGCCATCTGCGGCGCGGCCGCCACACCCGTCCTGCTCGCCTGGACCTGGCTGCTGGCGCTCCCGCTCGCCGATCCGCTGCGGAGTGCGGTGCTCGGGTCGGCAATCGTCCCGTCCTATGTCGCGTTCGCGCTGATTCTCATGCCCGTGTCGGCGCTGACGTGCCGCGCGCTCGGCTGGCGCACGCCCCCGAATGCGCAGATGGTCATCCGCGAGTTTGGATGGCCGCTGCTCCGCTGGGTCCGCTGCATGGTGGCCACGCACGTGGTCCGGGTTTTTGCCGGCTTCCTCCTTCGGGGCACGCCGATCTGGACGGCGTATCTGCGGCTCGCCGGCGCCCGCCTGGGCCGGCGCGTCTACATCAACAGCCTCGGCCTGAGCGACTACAACCTGCTCGAGTTCGGCGACGACGTGGTGATCGGCGCCGACGTCCACCTGGCCGGCCACACCGTCGAAGGGGGCGTGGTCAAGACGATGGGCGTCAGGCTCGGACGCCACGTCACGATCGGCGTGGGCAGCGTCGTGGACATCGGAGTCGAGGCCGGCGATGGCAGCCAGGTCGGAGCCCTCTCGCTGGTGCCCAAGCAGACGAAGCTCGCGCCCGGCGCCGTCTACGTGGGCATTCCGGTGTGCCGTCTGCATTGAACCAGCCTCCGCGGCGTCCGGATGGACGGGCGCTGACTGTGCGGCCACCGGGCGCCGCTCCGCGCAGCGCCTGGGGGCGGGCTCTCGCGCGCGGGTCACGCCGGCTCGAGCGCCGGACGCTCCCGTTCCGGCTCCGGGATCTCCGTCAGCGTCGCTTCCGCCAGCAGCAGCATCCCGGCAATGGAGACGGCGTTCTCGAGGGCGACGCGCACCACCTTCGTCGGATCGACGATGCCAGCCTCCAGGAGGTCGACGTAGTTGCCCGTCGACGCGTCGAGCCCCTCGAACCCGCTGCCTGCCCGCATGCGCGCGACCACCACGCCGTCGTCGAGCGCGGAGTTGTCGGCGATCTGACGGGCAGGGGCCTCGAGGGCGCGGCGGACGATGAGCACACCGGTCCGCACGTCCCCGTTGACGCTGGCCGCCTCGGCCTCGACGGCTTCGATGCAGCGCAGCAGCGCGAGCCCTGCCCCCGGCACGATGCCCTCGGCCACGGCGGCCTTGGTGGCGCTGATCGCATCCTCGAACGCCTCTTTCCGGCTCTTCATCTCCGCCTCGGACGGCGCCCCCGCCCGGATCACCGCGACGCCGCCGGAGAGCTTCGCCAGCCGCTCCTCGAGCTTCTCCCGGTCGTAATCGGACTTCGTCTCGCGGACCTGCCGACGGAGATCCTCGCAGCGGGCCTTGACGGCGTCGGCCGCGCCCCCACCTCCCACGATCGTGGTCGTGTCCTTGCCGACGATCACGCGCCGGGCTCTGCCGAAGTCCTCGAGGCGGGCGTTCTCGAGCCTCACCCCCAGTTCGGCCGACAGCACCTTTCCGCCGCTCATCGTGGCGATGTCCTCCAGCAGGGCCCGCCGGCGGTCGCCGTAGCCCGGGGTCTTCACGGCGACGCTGGACAGCACGCCCCGCAGGCGATTCACGACGAGCGTCGCCAGCGCCTCGGCATCGACGTCCTCGGCGACGATCAGCAGAGCGCGGCCGCTCTTGGCCACCTGCTCGAGCGTCGGCAGGAGGTCCTTGACCGTGCTGATCTTCTGATCCGAGAGCAGGATCAGGGGCTCGTCGAGAACCGCCTCCATGCGCGCGGTGTCCGTGACGAAGTAGGGCGAGAGGTACCCGCGGTCGAACTGCATCCCTTCGACGACCTCGAGGGTCGTTTCCGTGCCCCGTGCCTCCTCCACCGTGATCGCGCCTTCGCGGCCGACGCGCTCGATGGCGTCGGCGACCATCTCGCCGATGGCCACGTCGTTGTGGGCCGAGATGGTGGCGACCTGTGCCTTCTCCAGACGCGTCGTCACCGGCCGCGACTGCCCCTGGAGCGCGGCGACGGCGGCGCGCAGCCCGCGGTCGAACCCCCGTTTCAGGTCGATGGCGCTCGCCCCCGCCGCCACATTGCGGGTGCCATCCGCGAAGATGGCGTACGCCAGCACGGTGGAGGTCGTGGTCCCGTCGCCGACGGCGCTCCCCGTGCGCTCGGCCGCCTCGCGGAGCATCCGGGCTCCCAGGGCTTCCTGTGGATCCTCGAGATCAATGGCCTTCGCGATGGTCACGCCGTCGTTGCAGACGACCGGCGCGCCCCACTTCTGACCAATCAGGACGCACCGGGCCTTGGGCCCGAGCGTAATCCTGACGGCATCGTGCAACGCCCCTGCGCCGTGGAGGATTCGCTCGCGCGCGTCCGAGCGAAAGTGCAGTTCTGTGTGAGCCATGATCGACCTCCGCGCCCGCCGCCCCGCGCGCAGCCCCCGGCTGGCGCCGGCTGCTGCAGTCAAAGCAAACCGGGTGCCTCGCCAGCCGTTGCGGCCAGGACGGCACGCTGGTTGTATCGAAGCGCGCGCGCCAATGAGGACCTGAGGTGGGCCCGCACCGGCGATCCCCGGACGTCGGCGCGTCCGACGGAGTTCCGTCGGGCTGCCGGACGCCGGACGCCGGCGGGCCGTCGGTCGGCGGCCCGCCCGGCTTGCTTTTCGGGGCGCCGCGCTACAATCTGTGGCTGTCCGAACTGGAGGCGCACCGTGCGCGAAGGATTCGCCATCCCCCTCCGACACAGGCATTCACCCGCGGCGATGAGGCAGGTCCGGCCCATCGACCGCTGGCTCGGCCGTCACCTCCAGGCAACGCTGGCGCCGGTGGGCATACAGGTGAGGCTCTGGGACCACTCCTCACCCTGGTCCGGGGACTCCCCCGTCGGCGAGCTGCTCGTGCAGGACCGGCTGGCGCTGCTCGGCCTCATCCTCACTCCTGACTGGTCGTTCGGTGAGATGTACATGCAGGGGCGCGTGCTCGTCCACGGCGACCTGCCACGGGTGGTCGAGGCTCTCAACCGCCTGGCGCGACCGTCGCCGCCGTCGGCGCTCGAGCGTCTCCAGCTCGCGCTGGCACCGGCCAACGACCTGCTCCGGGCCCGGCGGAACATCTATCATCACTACGACATCGGCAACGATTTCTACAGGCTCTGGCTCGACGAGGGTCTGGTGTACACCTGCGCCTGCTATCCGACGCCGGATGCGACGCTCGAAGAGGCCCAGCACGCGAAGCTGGAGATGGTGTGTCGGAAGCTCGCGCTGCAGCCCGGGGAAGAGGTCGTGGAAGCCGGCTGCGGGTGGGGCGCTCTCGCCCTGCACATGGCGAAGCATTACGGCGTGCGGGTCAGGGCGTACAACATCTCACGCGATCAGATCGCGCACGCGCGGCAGCGTGCAGCCGACCAGGGCCTCTCGTCGCGCGTCGAGTTCGTCGAAGCCGACTATCGGAGCATCAGCGGCCAGTTCGATGCGTTCGTCTCGGTCGGCATGCTCGAGCACGTCGGACGGAAGCAGCTCGATGCGCTCGCCCATATCATCCGGCGCAGCCTGAAGCCCGGGAGCGGACGCGGCCTGCTCCACTTCATCGGCCGCGATCATCCGCGGCCGCTGAACGCCTGGATCCGGCGGCGGATCTTTCCCGGCGCCTATCCCCCGACCCTCCCAGAGGTGATCGAGGGCGTGCTCCAACCGGCGAACCTCTCGGTCCTGGACGTGGAGAACCTCCGCCTGCATTACGCACGGACGCTCACGGACTGGCGTACGCGCTTCGAGCGCGCCGAGTCCGCGGTCCGGAATCACTTCGGCGAGCCGTTCGTCCGGGCCTGGCACCTGTACCTGACGGGGTCGGAAGCCGCGTTCACGACCGGCTGGCTCCAGCTGTTCCAGATCGTGTTCGCCGAGGCGGGCGGCACGACCGTGCACCGGCTGCGACCCTCCCACCCATGCGCACCTGCGATGTACTGATCGTCGGCGGTGGCCCGGGAGGCTCCACCTGCGCCCGGGCTCTCGCCCGCGCCGGTGCCGACGTCGTCGTCATCGACCGCGCCCGCTTCCCGCGCGACAAGGTCTGCGCCGGCTGGGTCACGCCCGGGGCATTCGCGACCCTTCAGCTCGATCCCCTCGAGTACCGTGCCAGCGGCCTCGTTCTCGAAGACCTGTGGGGCTTCGAGACGCGCGGGATGGGCGGGCGCCCCGTCCGCACGACATTCGATCGCGTCGTCAGCTACGCGATCCGGCGGTGCGAGTTCGACTGGTTCCTGCTCCAGCGCTCGGGCGCCCACATCGTCCAGGGCACGCCGCTGAGGATGATCGAGCGATCGGGGGACGTCTGGACGGTGAACGGAGCGTGGCGGACCCCGGTGATCGTCGGGGCCGGCGGGCACTTCTGCCCCGTCGCGCAACGGCTCTGGCCGAAACCCGCGCGCGGCCTGGTGGTCGCGCAGGAGGTCGAGCTGCGTATTCCCC
>DASPFV010000252.1:0-36529 GCA_035620975.1 Vicinamibacterales bacterium | reverse complement strand
TTGGCTCTGGGCTCTAGCTGGCTCCAGGCGCTAGCTGGACTCCAGGCGCTAGCTGGACTCCAGGCGCTAGCTGGACTCCAGGCGCTAGCTGGACTCCAGGCGCTGGCCAGAGCCTGGAGCCCTGAGCCATGAGCACATTGTGCCCCTACCGCGCTGCCCGGCGCGGCGTCCGGTAATCCTCTTCCCGCCCGATCCGGGGCGCCAGGCGCTCGCCCTTGTAGAGCCAGACCTTCACGCCGATGGCGCCGTAGGTCGTGAACGCCTCGGCAAAGCCGTAGTCGATGTCGGCCCGGAGCGTCTGCAGCGGCAGCTGGCCGTGCAGGTACCACTCGGACCGCGCGATCTCGGCGCCGTTCAGCCGTCCCGACACGCGGACCTTGATGCCGCGCGCCCCGAAGCGGAGCGCCGACTCCACGGCCTTGCGCATCGCGCGCCGGAACGCCACGCGCTTCTCCAGCTGCATCGCCACCGACTCGCCGATGAGCTGCGCGTCGAGCTCCGGCTTCTGAATCTCCTGAATGTTGATGAAGACCTCGCGGTTCGTCTGCTTCTGGATCTCGGTCTTGAGCTTGTCGACCTCGGTCCCCTTGCGGCCGATGATGATGCCCGGGCGCGACGTGTAGATGTCGATCTTCAGCTTGTTGGCCGCGCGCTCGATCTCGATCTTCGAGACGCCCGCGTGCGCGAAGCGCTTCTTCAGGCTGTCCCGCAGCTCGAGGTCCTCGTGCAGGAGCTTCGAGTAGTCGCGATCGGCGAACCACCGCGACCTCCACGTCTTGTTGAATCCGAGCCGGAACCCGTGCGGATGAACCTTCTGACCCACAGCTACTCCTTGGCCTCGGTGGCCTTCCCGCGTGTCTTCGCCGTCGTCTTCGTCCGCGGCGTGGCCCCTTTCCGCCGTCCCCCGCTGCCGCTCTTCGGCGCGGCCTTGGGCCGGGCGCCGCGCGCACGCTTCGGGGCCTCGTCAGCCGGCGCCGCCACGACCGGCAGCGGCCGCTCGGTCACGTGCACCGTGAGGTGCGCCGTCCGCTTCACCACGCGGAAGGCCCGGCCCATCGGCGCGGGCCGGATGCGCTTCTGCGAGGGGCCCTGGTTCGCGTAGCACGCCTGGACGTAGAGCCGCTCGACGTCGCCGCCGAAGCCTTCCTTCTGCTGCGCGTTCGCGATCGCGGACCGCAGCACCTTCTCGACGTCGCGCGCCACCGCCTTCCGCGCGAACCGCAGCGTCGCCAGGGCCGCGTTCACGTCACGGCCGCGGATCAGATCGAGCACCAGCCCGGCCTTCTGGGCGGACGTCCGCACGTACTTCGCCGTCGCGTGTGCCTGGATCGCCATTACCCACCCGCCTTGGGCGCGGCGGCGCCGGCCGGTGCCGCCGCCACGGCCGCCGCCTTGTCGCTCTTCGTGGTGTGCCCTTTGAACTGCCGCGTGGGCGCGAACTCCCCGAGCTTGTGGCCGACCATGTTCTCGGTGATGTACACCGGAATGAACTTCTTGCCGTTGTGCACCGCGATCGTGTGGCCCACCATCTCCGGAATCACCGTCGAGCGGCGCGACCAGGTCTTGATGACCTTCTTGTCGCCCCCGCGGTTCATCACTTCCACCTTCTCGAGCAGCGGCAGGTCGACGAAGGGGCCCTTCTTCAGTGATCTGGACATAAATGACTCTGTGTGCCTTCCGTTCCGGCTCGCAGGCGCTATTTCTTTCTTCGCTGGACGATGAACCGATCCGTGGCCTTGCGGTTCCGGGTCTTGAACCCCTTCGTCGGCTGGCCCCACGGCGACACCGGGTGCCGGCCACCCGACGTCTTGCCCTCGCCCCCGCCGAGCGGGTGGTCGACCGGGTTCATGGCCACGCCGCGCACGTGCGGGCGCCTGCCGAGCCACCGGCTCCGCCCGGCCTTGCCGATCGCCACGTTCTCGTGGTCGACGTTGCCGACCTGCCCCACCGTGGCGAGACACTCGATGTTGATCTTCCGGATCTCCCCCGATGGCAGCTTGACGGAGGCGTACTCGCCTTCCTTGGCCACCACCTGAACCGACGACCCCGCGCTCCGCGCGATCTGCCCGCCCTTCCCCGGCTTCAGCTCGACGTTGTGCACCATCGTCCCGAGCGGGATGTTCTTGAGCGGCAGCGCGTTGCCCGGCAGGATGTCCACGTTCTCGCCGGAGACGATCGAGTCCCCCACCTTGAGGCCGAACGGCTGCAGGATGTACCGCTTTTCGCCGTCCGCGTATGTCAGCAGCGCGATCCGGGCCGACCGGTTCGGGTCGTACTCCACCGTGGAGACCTTCGCCGGGATATCGCGCTTGTCACGCTTGAAATCGATGAGGCGGTACGCGCGCTTGTGCCCGCCGCCGCGCCACCAGGACGTCAGCTCTCCGCGGTTGTTCCGGCCGCCCGACTTGCGATTCGGCTCGGTCAGCGGCTTGTACGGCTCGGTCGCGGTGATCTCCTCGAACACCTGCACCGTCTGAAACCGCCGCCCCGCCGACGTCGGCTTGTACTTGCGAATGGGCATCTTCCTGATCCTCGAACGCTTCCAGCTTCCACTCCGGTCGTGGGCACCACCGCGCAGCTGATCGAGCCGCTCGCGGCCGGGTCACCGCCTACGCAGGACGCCGCGAGAACAGCCCTGCACGTCTCATCGGGCCGGGCCGCAGAAGCAGCACTGGTTGTGTATCGTCACCCCGGTCGTCAAGCCCCTTCCAGGAACTCGGGAATCCTCTCGCCGTCCCGCAGCTTCACGTACGCCTTCTTCCAGTCCGGGCGCTGGCCGATGAAGCGTCCCTGGCGCTTGAACTTGCCGTGGGCGATCGCGGTGCGCACGCTGTCGACCTTCGAGCCGAGCAGCTTCTCGACCGCCCGCTTGATGTCCACCTTCGTGGCGCCCGCAGCTACCTCGAACACGACCGTGCGCTGGTCTTCGCGCAGCAGCGTCGTCTTCTCGGTCACGAGCGGCCGGCGAATGACGTCTGTCAGTTTCATGTCAGCTTCCAGCTTCCAGCCCGATCCCGGCGGCTCGCGCGCTGCGAGGGATCGCACGGCATGCGGACTCCCCGAGCCGTCGAGTCGGGAACGGCGACCGTGTTCTACGCCAACGCCTGCTGCAACTTCTCGAGCGCCTCGCGCGTGGCCACGATCCGGTGTGTATCCATCACGTCGCGCGCCGTCACTTTCGCGCTCTCGACCAGCCGCAGGCCGGCGATGTTCCGCGCCGACCGCGCGAACCCCCCGTCGGGCTTCACGTCGATCACGAGCGTCTTGCCCGTGACGCCGATCCGCTTCAGCATCTCGGCCGTGGTCTTCGTCTTCCGATCCGCGGTCTCGAGCCGATCGACGACCACGATCCCGCCGTCGCGGAGCTTCTGGGCGAGCGCGGCCCGGAGCGCGCCTCGCCGGACCTTCGTCGGCAGCTCGTACGCATAGCTGCGCGGCTGCGGACCGAACACGGTGCCCCCCTTCCGCCAGAGCGGGTTGCGGATCTCGCCGACCCGGGCGCGGCCGGTGCCCTTCTGCCGCCAGGGCTTTTTGCCGCTGCCGCTGACCAGGGCCCGGTTCTTGGTCGCGTGCGTGCCGCGCCGCTTCGACGCGTTCTCCTGGACGACGGCCTCCCAGATCAAATCCGTCTTCACGCGACCGCCGAACAGCCGGTCGTCCAGCTCGAGCGCCCCGACCTTCTCGTTGTTGCCGTTGACGATGTCAATCTGCATGGTCAGCTTCCAGCGGCCGGCTGCCAGCCCCAGCTGCCGTGTCGGGCCGTGCGGTTCGCACGAGCGGGACCGGGGAGCTGGACGCTGAGAGCGGCGTCCTACTTCCTCGGCTTCGCCACCTTCACGCCCTTGGCCGGCTTCTCCGGCTGCACCTGCGGCTCCGGCTTGGCGGCCACGGCCTTCCGAATCACGACGTAGCCACCGGGTGCGCCCGGCACCGACCCGCGCACGACCAGGAGGTGGTTGTCCCCGTCGACCTGGACGACCTTCAAATTTCGCGTGGTCACGCGATCCGCGCCCATCCGGCCCGCCGCGCGCATGCCCTTCACGACGCGCGAGGGAAACGACGAGGCGCCGATCGAGCCCGGCGCGCGGTGGAACATCGAGCCGTGCGTCGCCGCGCCGCCGCGGAAGTGGTGCCGCTTCACCACCCCCTGGAAGCCCTTGCCGCGGCTGATCCCGATCACGTCCACGCGCTCGCCGTTCGCGAACACGCTGTTGACGAGCACCTGGTCGCCCGCCTTGAGCGGCTCGGCGCCCTTCGCGAGCTTGACTTCGCGGCGCACGCGCGTCGGCGGCACGCCCGCCTTGCGATAGTGGCCGGCCAGCGGCTTGCCCACCCGCGCGGGCCGATCCTCGACGAGCCCGAGCTGCACCGACTCGTACCCGTCGGTGGCGGCCGTCTTCGCCTGCACGACCACGCAGGGTCCTGCCTTGATCACCGTGCCCGGCACGACGGTGCCGTCCGGGCCGAAGATCTGGGTCATCCCGACTTTCCGTCCGATGAGGCCTGTCAGCATGGCTTCCCAGCTTCCGGCTTCCAGCGTCCAGCTGGGAGCGTTATTTGTGTTCCTTCCCGAACGCCTTGATCTCGACGTCGACGCCCGCCGGCAGATCGAGCTTCATGAGCGCGTCCACGGTCTGCGGCGTCGGCTCGAAGATGTCGATGAGGCGCTTGTGCGTCCGCAGCTCGAACTGCTCGCGCGACTTCTTGTCGACGTGCGGCGAGCGGAGCACCGTCCACTTGTTTTTTTCGGTCGGCAGCGGGATCGGGCCCGCCAGCCGGGCTCCCGTGCGCCGCGCGGTGTCGACGATCTCCGTCGTCGACTGATCCAGCACGCGGTTGTCGTACGCCTTCAGGCGGATGCGGATCTTGTCACTGAATGGTGATGCCATCTAGGCCTTCCCCTGAACCCTGGCCACGACCTCCTCGCTCACGTTCTGTGGCGCGGGCTCGTAGCGGTCGAAGTGCATCGAATAGGTCGCCCGTCCCTGCGTGCGCGACCGCAGGTCGGTGGCGTAGCCGAACATCTCCGACAGCGGCACGCGCGCGTTGATGATCTGCGTGCCGCCCCGGTCCTCCTGCGACTGGATGTGGCCGCGCCGGCTCGACAGGTTTCCCATCACGTCTCCGAGGTGCTCCTTCGGCACGACCACCTCGACGCGCATCATCGGCTCGAGCAGCACGGGCCTGGCCTTCTTGGCCGCGTCCTGGAACGCCATCGAGCCGGCGATCTTGAACGCCATCTCCGACGAGTCGACCTCGTGGAAGGAGCCGTCGTAGAGCTCGACCCGGACGTCGTCGACAGGGTAGCCGGCCAGCACGCCGCGGGTGAGCGCCTCGCGAATCCCGTCCTCGACCGGCTTGATGTACTCCCTGGGGATGGCGCCGCCCGTGATCTCGTTCTCGAACACGTAGCCCGACCCCGGCTCGCCGGGGTACACGTGAATCCGGACGTGCCCGTACTGTCCGCGGCCGCCGGTCTGCTTGGCATACTTCATCTCGCCGTCGGCCGGCCGGGTCAGCGTCTCCTTGTAGGCCACCTGCGGGCGGCCGGTGTTCGCATCGACGCTGAATTCCCGGCGGAGCCGGTCGACGATGATCTCGAGGTGCAGCTCGCCCATGCCCTCGATCACGACCTCGCCGGTGGCCTGATCGGTCTTCACGCGGAAGGTCGGATCCTCGGCCATCAGCTTCTGCATGCCCGCGCCGAGCTTCTCCTGGTCGGCCTTCGTCTTCGGCTCGATCGAGAGGGAGATGACCGGCTCGGGGAAGTCCATCGACTCGAGCACGACCGGCTTCTTCTCCTCGCAGATCGTGTCGCCCGTGCCGACGGTCCTGAGGCCGACGGCCGCCGCGATGTCGCCGGCGTAGACCTCCTTGATCTCTTCGCGCTTGTTCGCGTGCATCTTCAGCAGCCGGCCGATGCGCTCGGTCTTCTGCTTGGTCGCGTTGAAAACGGTCGATCCGGACGTGAGCACGCCCGAGTACACGCGGATGAACGTCAACTGACCGACGAAGGGGTCGGTCATGATCTTGAACGCCAGCGCCGAGAAGGGGGCGTCGTCGGCGGCAGCGCGCTCGACCACGGCCTCGGGGCCCTTGTTCGGGTCGTAGCCGGTGATGGGCGGCACCTCCACGGGCGATGGCAGGTAATCCACCACCGCGTCGAGCAGCGGCTGCACGCCCTTGTTCTTGAACGCCGATCCGCAGATGACCGGCACGAACGCCGGCTCGGCCGTCTCGCCCGTGGTGTGGACGGAGGTGATCACGCGCTTGCGCAGGGCGGCCTTGATCTCGTCTTCCGTGATCTCCTCGCCGTGCAGGTACTTCTCCAGGAGCTTGTCGTCCGCCTCGCTGACTTTCTCGATCAGCTGCTCCCGGTAGTGCTGCGCCTCCTCCATCATGTCAGGCGGGATCTCGCCGACGATGTAGTCGGCGCCCATCGTCTCGTCCTTGTAGGTGATCGACCTCATCTTCACGAGGTCGACCACGCCGACGAACCGGTCTTCACTGCCGATCGGCAGCTGGATCGCCACGGGATTCCCGCCCAGCTTGGAGATGATCTGCTCGAACGTGCGCTTGAAGTCCGCTCCGACGCGATCCATCTTGTTCACGAAACAGATGCGCGGGACGCGGTACTTGTCCGCCTGACGCCAGACGGTCTCGGACTGCGGCTCGACGCCGGCCACCGAATCGAACACGGCCACGGCGCCGTCGAGCACGCGGAGCGAGCGCTCCACCTCCGCGGTGAAGTCCACGTGGCCGGGTGTATCGATGATGTTGATCCGGTGCTCGCGCCAGAAGCAGGTGGTCGCCGCCGACGTGATCGTGATCCCGCGCTCCTGCTCCTGCTCCATCCAGTCCATGACGGCGGTGCCCTCGTGCACTTCGCCGATCTTGTACGTGATGCCCGTGTAGAACAGGATCCGTTCCGTCGTCGTCGTCTTCCCGGCATCGATGTGTGCCATGATGCCGATGTTCCGTGTCCGGTTGAGCGGTACTTGTCTTGGCATTGCTCGGTTCCGCGTCGTGGGGTGCTGCGCCGTCACGGCGTCAGCTTGCTTCCTGGTGGCGGGGCCCCACCCCCGCCCGCCCGCGCCTCGGCGCTACCAGCGATAGTGGGCGAAGGCCTTGTTGGCCTCGGCCATCCGGTGCGTGTCCTCGCGCTTCTTGACCGCTCCTCCCCGGAGGTTCGCGGCGTCCATCAGCTCGTTCGCGAGCTTCTCCTGCATGGTCTTGCCGTCGCCGCGGGCGCGCGCGTAGCCGACGAGCCACCGGATGCTCAACGAGAGGCGCCGGTTGGGATTGACTTCCACCGGCACCTGGTAGTTGGACCCCCCCACGCGCCGCGACTTCACCTCGAGGGCAGGCTTGACGTTCTCGACCGCCTTCTTGAACACCTTCAGCGGGTCGTCGCCCGTCTTCTCCTGGATGGTGGCCAGGCTGCCGTACATGATCCGCTCGGCCGTGCTGCGCTTGCCGTCGCGCATGAGCGTGCTGATGAACTTGGTCACCAGCGAGCTGCTGTAGAGCGGGTCGAGGGGCACTTCGCGCTTCGGAATCTCACGTCTGCGTGGCATGGTGTTGTTCTGCTTCTTCTTTCAGCTTTCAGCGTTCGCGTCCCTACCCCTTCGGCCGCTTGGCGCCGTACTTCGAGCGCCCCTGCTTGCGGCCCTGGACGCCCACCGCGTCGAGCGTGCCGCGCACCACGTGGTAGCGGACGCCGGGAAGGTCCTTCACACGGCCGCCCCGGATCAGCACGAGCGAGTGCTCCTGCAGGTTGTGTCCGACGCCCGGAATGTAGGTCGTGACCTCGATCCCGTTCGTGAGCCGGACGCGCGCGACTTTGCGGAGCGCGGAGTTCGGCTTCTTTGGCGTCTGCGTGAACACGCGGACACAGACGCCCCGCTTCTGCGGGCTGTCCTGCAGCGCCGGGCTCTTCGTCTTCGTCAGGACCTTGTCCCGGCCCTTGCGCACGAGCTGGCTGATCGTCGGCACGGTCTCTCCCGGCGCCCCGCGACGGCACGGGGCGCAAACACGACTCGCCGAACGCACGTGTCGAACGCGCGACCTCGGCCTGGTGCTCCCGGCCTAGGGAACCGCGTCGCGGTCCGGCACCGGGAACTGACTTACCCTATAGAGTTGATGTCGGCGGCGCCTCGAGCCGAGGCGCGTGCGATACGGCCCGGCGCTCCCGCTCAGGGAACCACCTTCTGAGCCGCGTCTTGGATTCGGGCCCTAGATAGGGTGTCCCAGGGCCGACCAGAACCTTGCAAATATAACAAACGGGTGGGTCCGGATCAAGTCCGGGCAGCCGGACGCCGGCCCGGGTGGGCTGCGACGGCAGCCCACCCGAGCTCAGCCACTGTGGGTCGGCGGGGCGCTAGTCCTTCACACGATCGCCGACGTCCTCGATGGCTTCGCCGACCTTTCTCCGCGCACGGCCGAATCCCTCCTGGACCTCACCGGCCGTTTCGTCGGCTACACCTTCGTCGTGCATTCGCTCGTTGTCGGTCAGGTCCCCCACTCCCTGCTTGATCCGACCCTTCAACTGCTCACCTTTGCCCTTGAGTTCGTCACGATTCATCGGGACCTCCTGGCAGAGGTCCTTTCAAGAACCGGTGCCTCAACCGAATGCCCGGAAGCGCAGGCTTGGGGCGGCTGACAGGCTCGACCGCTATGGTGGGTCGCGGTGAACCGTGTCTGGCGAGAAGGCCGGTAGGCAGACGGCTACGTACTCCGCCCCTTCCGGCAGCGGTGTACTGTAGCGGACCCACTCGCCCGGTGCCGTCACGACCGCCTGTCCGGCCCGGACGTCAATCACGCCGTCCCGGTGCTCGACCCTGAGCAGGCCGCGGAGCACGACCGTAATCTCCTCGAACTCCGGGCGCTGGCCGGGTTCTTCCCAGCCGCCTGGCGACACCATCCGCGCCACGCTGACACTGACGTCTCCTGTATTGACGAGCCCGGAGTACTCCTCGATGCGCTTGGGCTTGTTCCCGGCGGCTTCGATGACGGTGGGAGCGGAGATGAGCCTCGGCATCAGGCTGACCCTGACGTAAGGCTCCGCCCGACGCGCGCCTTGCTGTGCGCGCTAGCCATGCTGCCCGCCCGGCTGGAGGCTGCGCAACGCGTCCTCTTCCCGCTCGAACAGCTGCAGCACGGTGTCGAGACTGGTGGCCTGCAGCACCTCACGCACGCGAGGGCCTGCGTTGGAGATCGCCAGCTGCCCGCCCTGGCGTCTCACGCGAGTGTAGGCGCCGACGATTTCGCCGATGCCGGTGCTGTCGATGTAGGACACCTGCGCCAGGTTCAGCAGGAAGCGCTGGTGCCCCTGCGCGGCCAGCTCGCCGATCCGGAGCATGAGCCGTTGCTCCTCGTCTGAAAGCGTCAGGTGTCCGCGCAGGTCGAGCACGATGGCGCCGTCCGCGGACCGAAGGTTGATCTCCGTCCAGTGCATCTGCGTATCCATCAGCCCGCGTGCTCTTCGGGCAGGCCTGCTCGGCGCCAGCCGGTCATGTGTCCCTGGAGAAAGACGACGCGCCGGAAGCCACGATATCGCAGCAGGGCGGCCGCCAGTCGTGCGCGCGGCCCGTGGCCGCAGTACACGATCATGGGTTGCTCCCGCTCGGTGGGCAGCTGCGACGCCCGCTTCCAGACTGAGGCCAAAGGCAGGTTGAGCGCCCCCGGGACGTGGCCGGCTGCGTACTCGGCGGCTGTTCGCACGTCGACGACTACCGGCGCCTGGCCTGCGCCGATGAGCGCATGCAGGTCGTGGGGCGTGACAGCGCCGGGACTATCCGGTGGCGATTTGGCTCCGCTCTCGACCATCCGGCTGATGCTCGCGGGTGGAGGCCGGCCATGTCAAGGCCGGAGGAGCGGCCCCTCCCGCGCCGCCTGCCCGATCGGGTGATGTGCCAGGTCCCTGACCGCTCCAGAATCAGGCCATGGGCACGACTTCAACCCTCGTCGATCTCTCCACACACCTCGCCGACATCGTCGAGACCATGGCAGCGTCAGTGATTCAGGTGCAGGGTGGCCGCCGGCCTTCGAGTGGCGTCGTGTATGCGGCGGACACCATTCTGACCACCACCCGGGGGCTCGGGCGCGAGGAGAGCCCGATCGTCCGGACCCCCGACGGACGGTCCGTCAGGACCGAACTCTCGGGTTGGGACCCCGCCACCGGCCTGGCGGTCCTCAAGGGACCCGAGCTGGGACTCGAGCCGGCGGCCATCGCTGAACTGCCGGTCCGCACGGGCGAGCTGGCGCTCGCGATCGGACGATCGTGGAGCAATGCCATCACCGCATCTGCGGGGCTCGTCGCCGTCATCGGAGGTCCCTTGAAAACGGGCCGGGGGCAGTCCATCGAGCAGATCATCCGGACGACGGCTCCGATGCACTCGGGATTCGCGGGTGGCGCATTCGTCACGGCGGGCGGCCGACTGGCCGGCGTGGCCACGGCTGCGTCGATCCGGGGCCTCGGCGTGGTCATTCCGGCGTCAATCGCCTGGGAAACTGCCGCGGCCGTCCTGCAGCATGGACGACCCAGACTGGGCTATCTGGGCGTCGGCGGCCAGACAGTCGGACTGGATCGACGGCAGCAGGCGGTTGCAGGGCGCGAGCGCGCAGTCCTCGTCGTGGGCGTCTCGCCCGACAGCCCGGCCGATGCGGCCGGAGTATTGACCGGAGACTGTCTGCTGGAGCTCGATGGCCATCCGATCGCCTCCCCGGACGAGCTTCTGGGTCTGCTCGTCGGCGCCCGGGTGGGACAAACGGTCGTGCTCCGCGTCATAAGAGGAGGAGTGATCGTGGACCTGCAGGTGACGGTCGGGGAACGCCGGCCCGCCTGACGGCTGTGTCCGCCGTCCCGGATGCATGAGAGTCGTCCTCGTAGGGGCTGAGCCCGCGCGGCGCCGGCTGCGCGCCCTGGTCGGCGACAGTCTCGAAATCGCGGGCGAGGCCGCCACGATTGAGTCCGCCCGGGCGGCGGGGGTCCAGACCGACGCCTGGCTGATCGCGGCAGGCCCAAGCACGATCTTCGACAGCGGAGAAGGCATGCTGCTCGAGCCGCTCACGGCCCGTGAGCGCGAAGTGCTGGAGCTCGTCGCGGACGGCTGTTCCAACCGCGGTGTGGCCGAGCGGCTGCACATCAGCGATCAGACGGTGAAGTTCCACGTTGCCGCGATCTGTTCCAAGCTCGGCGCGATCAACAGGACGGACGCGGTGCGGCGCGCCCTGCGGCTCGGGATCCTCTCGCTCTGATATCATCGCGGCGTTCGAGCCTCGACGGTCCGGAGGCTGCTGTGCGCCTCTATCTCGACTGCACACGAGCCCTCGCCGCGTTCGCCCTCGTCATTCTCGCCTGCACGATCGGCGCGGGCCAGTGGACGCCGGCCGGCTCGCGCGACGACGGCGGCGGCTACGACGGCCGGTTCCGCTTCGTCCGTCTCCGGTGGGAATCGGGGATGGGGTTCGGGCGCCGGGGCATGGGCGCGGCGTGGAACCACGACTATCCCGATGCCGAACGGAACCTCGCCAGGATTCTCGAGGCGTTGACGCTCATCGACGTGAACCCGGAAGGTCGCATCCTGCGCGTCGGGGATCCCGAGCTCTTCTCGTATCCGATCTCGTACATGTGGGAGCCGGGCTTCTGGGTGATGAGCGACGAGGAAGCGCAGCGTTTCCGGGAGTACCTCCTCAAGGGCGGGTTCGTCATCTTCGACGACTTCGAGCATGACCAGTGGAACAACCTGGAAGCGCAGATGCGGCGGGTGCTGCCGGCCGGCAGATGGGTGAAGCTCGACGCGTCCCATCCGATCTTCGATTCGTTCTTCCGGATGACCAACATCGATTTCCCCCACCCGATGTACGGCATCCTGCCGACGTATTACGGCATCTTCGAGAACAACGATCCCGCCGCCCGGCTGATAGCGATCGCGAACCACAACCACGACGTCGCGGAGTACTGGGAGTACTCGGCCACCGGGTTGTTCCCGGTCGATCTGTCGAACGAAGCGTACAAGCTGGGGGTGAACTACATGGTGTACGGGATGACGCACTGAGGCTGGAGATACGAACGGTTCTTGGCTTTTGGCTCTTGGCTTTCGGCTCTTGGCTTCCAGGACGTCGAACCGCGACCCGCGGGCCCCGAGCCGCGAACCCTGAACCCTGAACCCTGAACCCTGAACCCTGAACCCGCTATCCCCCGGCCACCCACCGTATGGCCTGGGTGATCTGCCGCTGGAACCGAGGGTCGTTCCACGTGGCCGGGAAATGGCCGAGCGCGTTGTAGTAGCTGCGGCCCTTCCCGTACGACTGCACCCAGGCCAGCGGGTAATCGCCTGATGCACCGACGGAGGCGGCATCGAGCCGGAGCAGGACCTCCACGCGCGGCCGCGGGTTCTCCCGGAACGCGTAAAACTCCTCTTCAATCTGGAATCGCTCGCCCAGCCCTTCGTTGACCGGGTGCGTGGGGTTCTCCACGACGACGGAGGCCGTTCGGGTCCAGGGATGCTCCTTGAAGTACGCACCGACGAGCGCGCCGTACTCGGGCCACGAGTACAGCGTATCGGTAGCGCTGTGCGCGCCCATGAAGCCGCCGCCGTTCGACACGAACGCGAGGATGGCCGCCTTCTGCTCGGCGGTGAACGCCAGCTCGCCGCTCGTCAGGGCGAAGAAGAGCACGTCGTGGCTGGACAGGCTGCCGCTGTTGATCGCGCCGGGATCCTCGGTGGCCGTCACGCTGAATGCGCCGGTCGAGGCTCCCAGGTTGGTCAACATCTGCCGCGCCGTGGGAATCGAGTCGTGGCGGAACCCGGCCGTTGCCGTCAGCATCAGGACGCGGACGAGTTGCGCGCTGCCTCCGGGAGCGGGCGTGGGGCCTGGACCGGCAGTGCCGGGCTCCGACGAGCAGGCCAGGCAGACGAGCAGCCCGACGGCCGTCGCTCCGGGGAATCTCGTGCAGTGACGCATGCGTTGCGCTCCGCCCATCATGTGTGAGGAGCGGCGCGCCGGCGTTCGCGCAGTCAGCTCCTGCCGGCCGTGAGGTAGCTCACGACGAGATGGCTCATCGCTTTCACGCCCACCGGGATGGCCGAGTCGTCTGCGAGGAACGTGGGCGTGTGGTGATCTCCCGACGTCGTTCCCGGCTTCACGGTCCCCAGGCGGAAGTAAAAGCCGGGCACTTCGTTCGCGAAGAACGAGAAGTCTTCCGACACCATGGCCGGCGGAACGCGGGAGATATTGTCCTTGCCGACGACGCGCTCGAGCGCGGGAACGCTGGCCCGCGCCAGCTCCGGGGCGTTGATGGTGGCTGGGGCGCCGCGCTCGTAACGCACCACCTCCCCGGTTGCGCCGGCTGCTTCGGTGACGCCCTTCAGAATCGCCCGCAGGCGCGATTCCGCGACCTGGCTCATCTCGGATCTGAACGTGCGGATCGTGCCGGTGAGCGTGACGTCGGCCGGGATGATGTTGTGGCGCTGCCCGCCGTGAACCGTGCCGATCGTCACGACTCCGGGCTCGTGCCCGGCGAAGGTTCGCGACCGGATCGTCTGGAGCGCCTGGATGAACGACGCCGCCGTCACGATCGGGTCGATCGAGAGCTCCGGGCGCGCACCGTGCGACTGCCGCCCCGTGATCCTGACTTCCCAGGAATCCGATGCGGAGAACGCGGGACCCTCCGTGTAGCCGATCTTTCCCACTTCCATCTCGGCGAACGTGTGGAGACCGAAGATCGCCTGAGGTCTGGGATTCTCGAGCACGCCTTCCTTGACCATCAGCTTCGCACCGCCGTCCTCGCCCGGTGGCGGACCCTCCTCGGCCGGCTGGAAGATGAACTTCACCGTGCCGGGCAGCGAGTCCTTCATGGCCGTCAGCACGCTCGCCACCCCGAGCTGCACGGCCGTGTGGACGTCGTGGCCGCAGGCGTGCATGACCCCGACCTCCTGGCCGAGATAAGGCGCGCGGACCTTCGACGCGAAGGGCATCCGCGGATCCTCGGTCACCGGCAGCGCGTCCATGTCGGCGCGCACCGCGACCACGGGCCCGGGCCGGCCGCCCTTCAGGACGGCGACCACACCGTGCCGCGCGATGCCGGTCGTGACTTCGAGCCCGAGCTTGCGCAGGTAGCCGGCGACGAGCGCCGCCGTCTTCTCCTCGCGGTTCGACAGTTCGGGGTTCTGATGGATCTGATGCCTGATCTCGGTGACGGACGGGACAATCTTCGCGGTCTCCTGATCGATCCTCGACAGCTGATCCTGTGCCGACCCCGTGAGGACGGCGAGAAGGGCGAGCGTGAGCGTGGTGCCAGATCGCAGCATGCTGTGGATTCTATACCCGGGACCGAGTCGCACGACTTGGTCCTGCCTTTCGTAATTTTCGGTGACGCACCAAGGGGGGCGAGGAGGAAGAATTCCCCGGCCCCGGCGGCGGCGTCCGCTGCGGCCAGACCGGAACGAGACGGCACGGCGGGTGGGAAGCGTCATGAACGCGGCAGCAGGAGTCCCGAGACTTCGCTGGTGGACGTGCGGAACCGCGGCCAGTTTCCGTCCGGTTCATCGATCCCACTCCAGGCGAGCAAGACGGGGATCGCCGCGGAACGCCCGTCGGTCGAACTCGAGCTGCGCTGGCGGGTGCGAGCACACGGCGCGCGCGCCGAGAGCGCCCAGGTGGATGCGCCAGGTCTGCCGCTCGGCCGGCTCCGGGCGGGCGAACGCGCGGCACGTCAGCACCGCCAGATTCATACCGCCGCCTACTCGAGCGGACACATACTTCAGAAGCTCGAGGCGCGCTTCCCGCGCGCCATCAGCGAGACGCTGGCACGGCTCGTAGTCGATCGGGTCCGTCCAGGCGGCGGCATCCTCACTCAACGGCGGCCTTGTCAGATCCAGCCCGGCGGACGTGCGAAACTGGCTGGAGAAGGCCGTGTACTCGCCGGCGTTGGTCGGCCACGGCGTCCCGGGTGAGTCAGCGTAGAAGAGCAGCCGGTGAAAGGCCATCTCGCCGACTGCCGTTGCAGGAAGGGTCGATCCATAGAAGACCCCAGGCGTGAAGCCGGCCCGCCGGAAGCGTGACCCGGACGGGTACGGGGCGCCGTACCTGAAGGGCGTGGCGAGCAGGTAGTGGAGATGACGGCACTCGGGCGGAACCGGAGGTTTGCTCCCCTCCAGCACGGATTCCAGCACAGCCTGCTCGCTCAAGGTATCGACGATCTTCATCGTCGAGACCCGCTGCTGCGCCTCGACGACGCGCCAGCACGCCCCCGAGAGGCGGCGGCGCTCAGACGAGAGCGCGGCGGGCGTCCAGGTACGAGACGACATGCACGAGCCCGGGGACGGTCTGAATGAGCGCCAGCGGCCGGCCCCCCAGCCCCGCGTTGTCACTCTTCAGCCAGGCTTGCGCCACCGCCTCATCGCCGTCGACGATGGCGTCGAGCGATCGATAGAGCCGCACGAACAGCACCGCCAGATCGAAGGCCTTGTCGCCGGGCGCAAGTGTGTACTTCCCCGTTCCCATCCGGGACACGCTGGCCTCGGACAGCCCGACAATTGCCGCGAGGGCCCTGTTCGACAGCGCGAGGCGCCCGGCGGCCCGCAGCACAGCCTTGGTCACGACGGCGCCGTTGGAGACTGGAACCGGGTGGGCACCCGAATGCTGGGCTCTCACGGTTGTTTCCTCTGAAAGAATATACCATAAATATTGCCACAGCGCGAACACCGAGATCGGCGCCAGCCGGCGGCAACCAGCGACCCCGGCCGTCTCACCCAGCGTCCCCTCGGTCAGACGTCGCTTCGCTCGCCCGGGGTCCGTCGCATCGACCGCATCCTCTCGATCGCACGCTCCGTGAGGGTGCGCCGGGCGGGCGAGAACTGCCTCACGGCACCGCGCACATACGGTCGGAGGTGGCGATGCGCGTACTGCAGGTACCCCTCACGTCCGATTCCGGCCAGCGTCTGCCGGTAGTGATCGAGCAGCGCGGCGGCCAGAATCTGCCCGCTGCGGGTCGCACCGACGCGAGTCGACCTGGAGAGCCAGCGCACGCCGTCGGGGACGGCCTGCACCGCAGACAGGGCCATCAGGGACGAGGTCTCGAAGACCGATCGATGCTGACGATCCGACTCCGATCTGAGCTGCGACCAGAGATGGCCGATCGTCTCGCCCGAAGGGAGCGCGGATGGCTGGAGCGACCTGGCCCCGGCGCGGAGGTCCTGCCATTCCCGGCGCAGGCCCGCCACGTCCAGTGGCGGGGCGTTGATGGTCGAGGCCAGGCGTGAGGACGTCCGCTCGAGGCCATCGAGCACCTGGTCGACGCTGGAGAACTCGGCATCCTGCTCGAGCAGCCCTTCCTTCTTCAGCGCGTCCGCGATCTCGGGGATGAAGTGTCGTCCCATCCCCGACAGGTCGGCGAGCGCGGCCAGCACCCACACCGGCGAGGCCCGGAACGCCACGACGCCGAGCACTTCGATGACGTTCCCGGTGGTCCGCCGCGCGAGGAAGTCGTCGGGGAGCGCGCCCTCGGCGGCGTAGACGCCCTCGACGCCGCCGACCTGCTCGATCAGGAAGCGCAACGTCGCATCGACGAGGTTCTGATAGAGCTGGCTGCGCCGTACGGCGCCCGGCAGCGCGAGCTCTCCCAGCTCGCGCGCGGCTCCCGCGCCCAGGCCCAGCACGGACCGCACGACGCGCTCCGGGAGGGACAGGAGGTAGGTCTTGACGGTCACGAGCATTCAGCTGCTATGGTTCAGTCCTGCCCTCACTCCGAGAGCATCTCCTGCAGTCCCGCAAGGACTCGGACCATCGTGTCGTCCGCCAAGGCCTATCCGCCGATATCCACCTACACTGACAGGCGTCTGGAGGTAACATGCTTTACATGATTGTCGAGAACTTCCGAAACGGCAATCCGCTGCCTGTGTACCGCCGCTTTCGAGACGAGGGGCGAATGGCGCCAGACGGTCTGAAATATGTGGCGAGCTGGGTCACCGGCGACCTCTGTCGCTGCTTCCAGATCATGGAATGCGATGACCCTGCCCTCCTCGGGCGATGGATGGCGCGCTGGGAAGATCTGACCGAGTTCGAGGTCATCCCGGTGGTCACGTCCGAGGAAGCGGCCGCCCTCGTTGCGCCTCGGCTCTGAAACGGAAACAGGGCGATGCGGAAGCAGTAATACTCTCCGGAGAGCCTCAATGGGCTCGGGATTGGCGAGTGGGTGGATGCCCTCCTCTATCTCAGCGCGGGAGGTGGGTCAGTAGTCCGCCCCTGGGATGGCCTCTGAACCCGCCTCACGGCCGGCCGGCGACGAACCGACAAAGAAAAAGGGCGATGGTCCCTCGACCACCGCCCTGAACCTGGAACCTTGAACCCGGAACCCGAAGGTTATTCGATCTCGTCCCTCGTAAACGCCTCCTCCGGCTCCACCCGCCTTCGCGCGCGCCGGCGCGCGCTTCGGCGAGGCAGGCCCGTTATTCGATCTCGTCGCGCGTAAAGGCTTCCTCGGGCTCGACGAAATATTCCATCTCGCGATCCAGCTCCAGCTCCTCGGGCGACGGCGGCGGCGGCGGCGGCGGCTCGTCGGGCTGGATCCGCACGTGGCGGTAGTACTCGAAGCCCGTTCCCGCCGGGATCAGCCGACCCATCGTCACGTTCTCCTTCAGCCCGCGCAGGTGGTCCACCTTGCCCGAGATCGACGCCTCCGTCAGCACCCGCGTCGTCTCCTGGAACGACGCCGCCGAGATGAACGAGTCGGTCGAGAGCGACGCCTTGGTGATCCCCAGCAGCAGCGGCCGGCCCGTCGCCGGGCGTCCGCCGTTGGCGATCACGCGCTCGTTCTCCTCCATGAACCGGAACCGGTCCACCTGCTCCTCGATCAGGAACTCCGTGTCCCCGACCTCCTCGATCTTCACCCACCGCATCATCTGCCGGACGATCACCTCGATGTGCTTGTCGTTGATGTTCACGCCCTGCAGCCGGTAGACCTCCTGGATCTCGTTCACGAGATACGCGTGGAGCGCCTTCTCGCCCAGCACCGACAGGATGTCGTGCGGGTTCGACGGCCCGTCCATCAGCGGCTCGCCCGCGCGCACCCGGTCGCCTTCCTGCACGTTCACGTGCACGCCCCGCGGCAGCGAGTACTCTCTCGGCTCGCCCCCGTCCTCGGGAACGATGATGATCTTCCGCTGCCCCTTCACCACGCCGCCGTGCCGGACGACGCCGTCGATCTCGGAGATGACCGCCGTCTCGCGCGGCTTGCGCGCCTCGAACAGCTCCACCACGCGCGGCAGCCCGCCCGTGATGTCCTTGGTCTTCGTCGTCTCGCGCGGGATCTTGGCGAGGACCTGGCCGGCATAGACCTGCTCGTTGTCCTCCACCATCAGGTGCGCGTGCGACGGCATGTGGTACTTCCGCACCACCTTTTGCCCCTTGTCGCGCACCTCGATCATCGGCTGCTTCTTCTCGTCGGGGCTGTCCACGACGATCTTCCGCGACAGGCCCGTGACCTCGTCCACTTCCTCGTGGAACGTCATGTCGCTCACGAGGTCCTTGTACTTCACCACGCCCGCGTCCTCGGTCAGGATCGAGAACGTGTACGGATCCCACTCGACGAGAATCTGGCCCTGGTCGACCGGCTGGCCGTCGCGCACCTTCAGCCGCGCGCCGTACACGATCGGGTAGCGCTCGCGGTCGCGGCCCTTCTGGTCCTGCACCACGATCGACCCGGTGCGGTTCATGACGATCAGCTCGCCCGCCGTCTGGTCCGCGCCGGTGCCCTTCGACTCGACGACCTGCAGGCCCTGGTAGCGAATGGTCCCGGCGTGCTTGGCGTCGAGCGTTGACTGCTCCGACACCCGCGACGCCGTGCCGCCGATATGGAACGTGCGCATCGTCAGCTGCGTGCCCGGCTCGCCGATCGACTGCGCGGCGATGACGCCGACGGCCAGGCCCAGCTCGACCAGCTTGCCCGTCGCGAGGTCGCGGCCGTAGCACTTCGCGCACACGCCGCGGCGGCTCGCACACGTCAGCACGGAACGGATCCGGACTTTCTCGATGCCGCCTTCCTGGATGTCCGACGCCCTGTCCTCGTCGATCTCGTCGTTGACGTCGACGATCACGTCGCCCGTGAACGGGTCGGTGATGCGCTCGAGCGTGACGCGGCCGATGATACGGTCGCGCAGCGGCTCGATGATCTCGCCGCTCTCGACGATGGCGCGCGCCTCGATGCCGTCCATGGTGCCGCAGTCGGGCTCGTGGATGATGACGTCCTGCGCCACGTCCACCAGCCGGCGCGTCAGGTAGCCCGAGTCGGCCGTCTTGAGGGCCGTGTCGGCCAGCCCCTTGCGCGCGCCGTGCGTCGAGATGAAGTACTGCAGCACGGTCAGTCCTTCACGGAAGTTCGACGTGATCGGCGTCTCGATGATCTCGCCCGAGGGCTTGGCCATCAGGCCGCGCATGCCAGCGAGCTGGCGGATCTGCTGCTTCGAGCCCCGCGCGCCCGAGTCGGCCATGATGTAGACGGGGTTGAAGTTCCGCCCCGACTGGTCCAGCTCCTCCATCTCGCTGAACATCTCGTCGGCGATCTTCTCGGTCACGTCCGACCAGACGGCGATGACCTTGTTGTAGCGCTCGCCGTTGGTGATCGCCCCCTCGAGGTATTGGCCTTCGACCTTGATCACCTCGTCGCGCGCGCGCTCGACCAGCGTCGTCTTCTCGGTCGGGATGACCAGGTCGTCGATGCCGATCGACAGCCCGGACCGCGTGGCGTAGGTGAAGCCCATGTTCTTGAGGCTGTCGAGCATCTCGACCGTCCGCTCCAGCCCGAAGTGCAGGTGGCAGTACTGCACCACCTGCTGCAGCCCCTTCTTCTTGAGCAGGCCGTTGACGAACGGCATCACCGAGGGGAGCGACGTGTTGAAGATCACGCGGCCCACGGTCGTGTTGATGATCTTGTTCGTGACGTCCTGCGCCTCGGCCTGGAGCACGGCCTGGTCGTCGCGGGCGACGGTCAGGTCGAGCAGCGGGCCGCTGAAGCGCAGCCGGATCGGGGTCAGCGTCTCCACCTCTCCCGCCTCGAGCGCGAGCAGCACGTCGTCGGTGTTGCCGAAGACGCGGCCCTCCCCCTTCGCGCCGGCGCGCGCCTTGGTCAGGTAGTAGCAGCCGAGCACGATGTCCTGCGACGGGATCGCGATCGGCGCGCCGCTCGCGGGCGAGAGGATGTTGTTCGAGGACATCATCAGCACCGACGCCTCGATCTGCGCCTCGGGAGCCAGCGGGATGTGCACCGCCATCTGATCGCCGTCGAAGTCGGCGTTGAACGCCGTGCAGACCAGCGGGTGGATCCGGATGGCCTTGCCCTCCACGAGCACGGGCTCGAACGCCTGGATGCCCAGGCGATGCAGCGTCGGCGCGCGGTTGAGCAGCACCGGGTGCTCGCGGATGACCTCCTCGAGCACGTCCCACACCTCGGGCCGCTGCTGCTCGACCATCTCCTTGGCCTGCTTGATGGTCGCGACCAGGCCGCGCTCCTCGAGCTTGTTGTAGATGAACGGCTTGAAGAGCTCGAGCGCCATCTTCTTCGGCAGCCCGCACTGGTGCAGCTTCAGCTCGGGCCCGACGACGATGACCGAGCGGCCGGAGTAGTCGACGCGCTTGCCGAGCAGGTTCTGGCGGAAGCGTCCCTGCTTCCCCTTCAGCGTGTCGGACAGCGACTTCAGCGGCCGGTTGTTCGCGCCGCGGAGCACGCGGCCCCGGCGGCCGTTGTCGAACAGCGCGTCGACCGCCTCCTGAAGCATGCGCTTCTCGTTGCGGATGATGACGTCGGGAGCCTTCAGCTCGATGAGCTTCTTCAGCCGGTTGTTCCGGTTGATGACGCGCCGGTACAGGTCGTTGAGGTCCGACGTCGCGAACCGCCCGCCGTCGAGCGGCACGAGCGGGCGCAGCTCGGGCGGAATGACCGGGATCACGTCAAGGATCATCCACTCGGGCCGGTTGGTCGACTTGCGGAACGAGTCGACGACCTTCAGCCGCTTGGCGAACTTCAGCTTCTTCTGCGCGGACGGCTCGGCGCGCATCTTGTCGCGGAGCTCCTGCGCGAGCTTCTCGACGCTCACGCGCTTCAGCAGCTCCTTGATCGCCTCCGCCCCCATCTGCGCCCGGAACTTGATCCCGTAGTCCTCGCGCGCCTTGCGGAACTGCTCCTCCGTCAGGAGCTGGTTCTGCTTGAGGTCGGTGTCGCCGGGCTCGATGACGACGTAAGCCTCGAAGTAGAGGACGCGCTCGAGATCGCGCAGCGAGATGTCGAGCAGGTGGCCGATGCGGCTCGGCAGCCCCTTGAAGAACCACACGTGGCTCACCGGCGTCGCCAGTGTGATGTGGCCGAGGCGCTCGCGGCGGACCTTGGCCTGCGTGACCTCGACGCCGCACTTGTCGCAGATCACGCCGCGGTGCTTCATGCGCTTGTACTTGCCGCAGAGGCACTCCCAGTCCGTGACCGGCCCGAAGATCTTCGCGCAGAACAGGCCGTCGCGCTCTGGTTTGAACGTCCGGTAGTTGATCGTCTCCGGCTTGGTGACCTCGCCGTGCGACCACGAGAGGATCTTCTCGGGCGACGCGAGGCTGATCCGGATGGCGTCGAAGTCGGAGGTCAGCGAGCCGCGTGTGTCGAATGATGGTCTCATTGTTCGGATTACCCCTCCGCCAATACCGGCTCACCTTCGCCCGTCGCAATCGTCTCGACGAGCGGCCGCTTCGTCTTCATCAGCTCCACGTCCAGACAGAGCGCCTGCAGCTCGCGGATGAGCACGTTGAACGACTCCGGCAGGCCGGGCTGGAACGACGCATCGCCCTTGACGATCGCCTCGTAGATCTTCGCCCGCCCCGTCACGTCGTCCGACTTCGCCGTGAGCAGCTCCTGGAGGATGTGCGCCGCGCCGTAGGCCTCGAGCGCCCAGACCTCCATCTCACCGAACCGCTGGCCGCCGAACTGGGCCTTGCCGCCCAGGGGCTGCTGCGTGATGAGCGAGTACGGCCCGATCGAACGCGCGTGGATCTTGTCGTCGACCAGGTGCGACAATTTCAGCATGTAGATGTAGCCGACGGTCACGTCCTGCTCGAACTCCTGCCCCGTCATGCCGTCGTAGAGCTTCGTCTTGCCGCTCTTCGGCAGGCCGGCCTGCTCGAGCCAGGTCTTGATCTCGCTCTCGGTCGCGCCGTCGAAGACCGGCGTGGCGAAGTAGAGGCCGAGCGCGTGCGCGGCCCACCCGAGGTGGGTCTCGAGGATCTGGCCGACGTTCATGCGCGACAGCACGCCGAGCGGGTTCAGCACGATCTCCACCGGCGTCCCGTCCGGCAGGTACGGCATGTCCTCTTCGGGCAGGATGCGCGCGATGACGCCCTTGTTGCCGTGGCGGCCGGCCATCTTGTCGCCGACCGACAGCTTGCGCTTCATGGCGACGTAGACCTTGACCAGCTTGATGACGCCCGGGGGCAGCTCGTCGCCGCGCCGGACCTTCTCCTTCTTCTCCTCGAACTGCTGGCGGATGACCTCCACCTGCCGCTCGGTCCGCTCCTCCAGCTCGCGGAGGTCCTCCTCCAGCCGGGGATCGTCGGTGGCAACCTTCAGCCGCACGACCGCCTCGTAGGGCAGCGACTGCAGCACCTCGGGCGTCAGCGCCGTTCCCTTGCGCAGCAGCCGCTCGCGGCCGTGCTCGTCGTAGAGGTCGGCGCGCGATTCCTGCCCCTGCAGCATGGCGATGACCCGCTTCTTCACCTCGTCGTGGAGAATGCGGATCTCGTCCTGCAGGTTCTTCTCCATCATGTCGAGCTCTTCCTGCTCGATGGCCTTCGCCCGGTCGTCCTTCTCGATACCCTTGCGCGAGAAGATCTTGACGCCGACGATGATGCCCTCGATCCCGGGCGGGCAGATGAGCGAGGCGTCACGGACGTCGCCCGCCTTCTCGCCGAAGATCGCGCGGAGCAGCTTCTCCTCCGGCGTCAGCTGCGTCTCCCCCTTGGGCGTGACCTTGCCGACCAGGATGTCGCCGGGCTTGACGGCCGCGCCGATGCGGATGATGCCGCTCTCGTCGAGGTCTCGCAGGTAGGTCTCGCCGACGTTCGGGATGTCGCGCGTGATCTCCTCGGGCCCGAGCTTGGTGTCGCGCGCCTCGATCTCGAACTCCTCGATGTGGATGGAGGTGTAGTAGTCGTCCTTGACCATCCGCTCCGAGACGAGGATCGCGTCCTCGAAGTTGTAGCCGCGCCACGGCATGAACGCGACCAGCACGTTGCGCCCGAGCGCCAGCTCGCCCAACTCCGTGCACGGGCCGTCGGCCAGGACCTGGCCCTTGTGGACCTTCTGGCCCACCCGGACGATCGGCCGCTGATTGATGCACGTGTTCTGGTTCGATCGCTTGAACTTCGTCATCGGGTAGATGTCGGCGCCCATCTCGCGCGAGGTCGCCTCCGTCTCCCCCTCCACGCGCACGACGATGCGCTGGCTGTCGACGAAGTCGACGGTGCCAGACCGGCGCGCCACGACGACGGCGCCCGAGTCGCGGGCGGTGATGTACTCCATGCCGGTGCCGACATAGGGGGAACGCGCCCGCAGCAGCGGCACCGCCTGGCGCTGCATGTTCGAGCCCATCAGCGCGCGGTTCGCGTCGTCGTTCTCGAGGAACGGCACGAGCGAGGCGGCGACCGAGACGAGCTGCTTCGGCGACACGTCGATGAACTCGACCTTGTCGCGCGGCGCCAGGATGAAGTTGCCGGCCTGCCGCGCGTTCACACGCTCGGTCGTGAACCGGCCGTTCTCGTCGACCTGCGCGTTGGCCTGCGCGATGATGTACTGGTCCTCCTCCCAGGCCGACAGGTAGAAGGAGTACGGCTCGAACTCGAGCCCGCGGCGGCGGCGCGAGCCCTTGTCGGCGTCCTTCGGGTCCGCCCCGATCTCGGCGCCCTCCACGATCTCGCCGACCTTGTACTTCGTGCTGCCGCCGGCGTTCGTGATGATCACGAAGTCGACGACGCGGCCGTCCCGCACCTTGCGGTACGGGGACTCGATGAACCCGAACTCGTTGATCCGCGCGTAGCACGACAGCGACGAGATGAGGCCGATGTTCGGCCCTTCCGGCGTCTCGATGGGGCAGATGCGCCCGTAGTGCGTCGGGTGGACGTCGCGGACCTCGAACCCCGCGCGCTCGCGCGAGAGGCCGCCCGGCCCGAGCGCCGACAGCCGGCGCTTGTGCGTCACCTCGGAGAGCGGGTTGGTCTGATCCATGAACTGCGACAGCTGCGACGACCCGAAGAACTCGCGAATCGCGGCCATCACCGGCTTCGCGTTGATCAGGTCGTGCGGCATGGCGGTCGCCATTTCCTGGTAGACCGACATCTTCTCCTTGATCGCGCGCTCCATGCGGACGAGGCCGATCCGGAACTGGTTCTCCAGGAGCTCGCCGACGGACCGCACGCGGCGGTTGCCCAGGTGATCGATGTCGTCCACGTTGACCGGATTGCGCCGCAGCTTGAGCTGGTACTTGATGACCTCGTAGAAGTCCTGCGGGTGCAGGATCTTCTCGTCGAGCGGCGTGTTCAGCTTCAGCTTCGTGTTCAGCTTCAGCCGGCCTACCCGCGAGAAGTCGTACTTCTGCGGGTTGAAGAACATGTTCTCGAAGAGCGACCGCGAGCTGTCGAGCGTGGGGGGATCACCCGGGCGGAGGCGGCGGTAGATCTCGATGAGCGCCTCCTCGTGCGTGTGGATCGGATCCTTCTTCAACGTCTGCGAGAGGACGGGCCCGATCTCGTCGCGTTCGGGGAAGAAGATCTCCAGCCGATCGACGTTCTTCTCCTGCGCCATCGAGATCACGCGCGGCGTGACCTCCTCGTTGGCCTCCAGGATGACCTCGCCGGTGCCCGGGTCCACGACGTCGGCGGCGGCAAAGGCCCCCTCGAGCTCCGCGTCCGCCACCTCGACGAACTCGACGGCCGCCTTCCTCAGCGCCGCGAGCGCCGACGACGTGATCTTCTTGCCCGCGTGGGTGACCACGTCCGATCCGATCTTGATGTCCCTGGACGCGCGCAGCCCCTGCAGGCTGTCGGCGACGGCCCACTCGATGGCGCCGTTCTGGAGCCGCAGCCGATCCACGGTGTAGAAGCTGCGGATGATCTCGTCGGCACCGCGCAGCCCCAGCGCGCGCAGGAACACGGTCGCCAGGAACTTCCGCTTGCGGTCGATCCGCACGTACAGCAGGTTCTTGCTGTCGTACTCGAACTCCACCCAGGAGCCGCGGTACGGGATGATCTGCGCGATGTAGAGCGTCTTGTCCTCGGAGTGGAAGAACGCGCCGGGCGACCGGTGGAGCTGCGACACGATGACGCGCTCGGTCCCGTTGATGATGAACGTGCCGTTGTCGGTCATCAGCGGGATGTCGCCGAAGTAGACCTCCTGCTCCTTGATGTCGCGGATGGTCTTCACCCCGGTCTCGGGATCCTTGTTCCAGACGACGAGCCGGATGGTGACCTTGAGCGGCACGGCGTAGGTCATGCCGCGCTCCTGGCACTCGTCCACGTCGTACTTCAGCTTCAGCCCGACGGTGTTGCCACAGATGTCGCAGACGTCACCGCGCGCCTCGTTCGGCTTGCCGCAGCGGGGGCAGAGCACCTCGTGCTCGCCGTACGGGTCCGCGACGAGCGTATGGCCGCAGTTCACGCAGGGCTTCCGCAGGTGGTGCAGGCCGGCCAGCCGGCCGCACTTGCACTCCCAGTTCCCGATCGAGTACTCGATGAACTCCAGCGACGAGTTCTCCCGGAAATCGGAGATCGGGAACACCGACTTGAACACCGACTGCAGCCCCGCATCGTCGCGCTCCGACGGCAGCCGGTTCATCTGCAGGAATCGCTCGTACGACTTCTTCTGGATCTCGATCAGGTTCGGGATCGGAATGGTCGTCCTGATTTTCGAAAAGTCGATGCGCTCGCGGTAGACGTTCTTGGGAAGGCTGTACATCGTGTGAAAAACCTCGGGGGTCGAACGGACACCAGCAACCGGGCTCGACGCCCGGTCGACGCGGGCAGCGTTCGCGAACGCTCCCCGCCGGCACGACGCGCGGGTTGGCCCCGCGCGCGGCTATTTGATCTCGACCTTGGCGCCGACTTCCTCGAACTTCTTCCGGATCGCCTCGGCCTCGTCCTTGGGGATCCCTTCCTTGATCGGCTTGGGCGCGCCCTCGACGAGATCCTTGGCTTCCTTCAGCCCGAGGCTGGTGACCTCGCGTACGACCTTGATCACGTTGATCTTGTTGCTGCCCACCTCGGTCAGCGTGGCCGTGAACTCGGTCTTCTCCTCGGCCGGCGCCGCACCGCCCGCCGCCGCGCCGCCTGCGACCGGCATGGCCATCGGCATCGCCGCCGCGGCCGAAACGCCGAGCTCCTTCTCGAGCTCCTTTACGAGCTGCGAGAGCTCGAGGACCGAAATTCCCTTGATGTACTCGACCACTTCCTGCTGCGTCAGTGCCATGATTGCTGTCCTCTTTACTTAGTGTGCCGTGGGGCCCCACGCCCACGGCCTACCAGCGCTCGCTCGCGCTCGCGCCGCTGATTCGTTACGCCTTGCCGCGCTCAGCTGCGACTCTGTCCCTGCGGCTTTCCGATCTTCCAACTCCCGATGCCGATCGCGCCGGTCCTCATTCACCCGCGCGCTTCTTCTCTGCCTGCACGAGCACGCTCAAGAGGTCGCGCGGCGCGGCGTTCAGCACGCTCACCAGCTGGACCATCGGCGCCTGCAGCAGGAAGAGCAGCTTCGCGTAGAGCTCCGGCTTGCCTGGCATCGTGGCGAGGTCGCTGACCTCGGCCGCCTGGATGGCCCGGCCCTGCACGACGGCCGCCTTGATCTGCAGCGCCGGCGCGGTCTTCGCGAACGTGGTCAGAACCTTCGCCAGCGCGACGGGATCGTCGCCGCAGTAGGCCACGGCAGTCGTGCCCGTGAAGTGGACCTCCAGCGCCTCGAACCCCGTTCCCTTCAGGGCGCGCCGGGCGAGGGTGTTCTTGACGACTTTGTACTGCCCGCGCGCGCCGCGCACCTGGCGCCGCAGCTCGGTCACTTCCGGGACCTTGAGCCCCTTGTAGTCGACCACGATCGCGCTGTCGGTTCCCTGGAACGCGCGCTCGAGGTCCTGGAGCTCCTCGACCTTGCTCTCTCTGGTTACAGCCATGACTGGTGCTTCTTGTCCTCTGCCGGGCCGCTGACCCGCCGGCTCAGTGCTTCTGGCCCTCGGTCACCTGGGTCGTGTCGATGTCGATGCCCGGCCCCATCGTGGACGACAGGGTCACACGGCGCAGGTACTTCCCCTTGGCGGCCGACGGCTTGGCCTTGATCACGCTGTCGACCAGGGCGTGCGCGTTCTCCACCAGGCTCTGCACTTCGAACGAGATCTTCCCGATCGGCGCGTGCACGATCCCCGTCTTGTCCACGCGGAACTCGACCTTGCCCGCCTTGATCTCCTTGACGGCCCGGCCGATGTCCACGGTCACCGTGCCCGTCTTCGGATTGGGCATGAGGCCGCGGGGGCCCAGTACCTTCCCGAGCTTGCCGACCGCGCGCATCATGTCAGGGGTCGCGACGACGGCGTCGAACTCCATCCAGCCGCCCTGGATCTTGTCGACCAGCTCCTCGCCACCGACCACGTCCGCCCCCGCGTCCTGCGCTTCCTTCTGCTTCTCGCCGCCCGCTATCGCCAGCACGCGCTTGCTGCGCCCCAGCCCGTGGGGCAGCACGACCGTACCGCGGACCATCTGATCCGCGTGCTTTGGATCGACGCCCAGACGCAGCGAGATCTCGACCGTCTCGTCGAACTTCGCGAACTTCACCTTCTGCATCAGGGGAACGGCTTCCTCGATCGTGTGCGACCGTTCAGGCACCTGCTGCCGCGCGGCCGTGAATTTCCTGCCTCTCTTGCGCATCATCTACTCCTGTGGTCCAAGCGGCCTCGCGTCGAAGCCTCCCACGTTCCGCTTCGCCCTTCCCGTTTCCCCTGTCCCATCGGTGGCGCCAGCCACGGTCGGCGTCAGCCGACCACGTCGATGCCCATCGATCGCGCGGTGCCGGCGACCGTCTTGTACGCGGCGTCGAGCGTCTCGCAGTTCAGATCGGGCATCTTGAGCTTCGCGATGTCCTCGACCTGCTTCCGCGTCACGGTCCCGACCTTGTTCTTGTTCGGCTCGTTCGACCCCTTGGCCAGGTTGGCGGCCCGCTTGAGCAGCACCGAGGCCGGCGGCGTCTTCGTGATGAACGAGTAGGACCGGTCCGCGTAGACGGTCACGACGACGGGGATGATCAGCCCCTCGTCCTTGGCGGTCTTCGCGTTGAAGTTCTTGCAGAAGTCCATGATATTGACGCCGTGCGGGCCGAGCGCGGTCCCCACCGGCGGCGCCGGGGTCGCCTTCCCCGCCGCTATCTGGAGCTTCACCATTGCCTGTACTTTTTTCGCCATCGGCTTCCAGCTTCAGCTTCCCGCGTCCAGCCGGCACCCCGCGGCTCCGGAACCCCGGGCTGCGGGCTGACACCGGCAGCTGGAAGCTACAGTTTCTCGACCTGCAGAAAATCCAGCTCGACCGGCGTCGACCGGCCGAAGATCGTAACCATCACCTTGAGCGTGTTCCGATCGAGGTTCACCTCGTCGACGACGCCGTTGAAGCTCGTGAACGGCCCCTCGTTGATCCGGACCTGATCGCCCTTCTCGAACGTGTACTTGGGCTTGGGCTTCTCGGCGGCCTCGGTGACCTGATTGAGGATCTGGTCGACCTCCTCGCGCGAGAGCGGGGTCGGCTTGGCACCGGCCCCGACGAACCCCGTGACCTTCGGCGTGTTCTTCACGACGTGCCACGCGTTGTCGGACATGTGCATCTCGACAAGGATGTAGCCGGGAAAGAACCGCTTGGAACTGACCACCTTCTTGCCGCCGCGCATCTCGGCCACCTGCTCGGTGGGGATGAGGATCTCGCCGATCTCGTCCTGGAGGCCGTACGCCTGCACGCGCTGCTCGAGCGACTCCTTCACCTTGTTCTCGAACCCCGAGTAGGTGTGGACGATGTACCACTGCTTGGTGCGGTCGTCGGTCATGCTCGTCATGATGCCGTCAGTCCCGCCCCTCACGCTGCCCCGAAGGTCCGGAAGACCCAGGCCATGATCCGGTCCAGCACCAGGTCGATCCCGTAGAGATACAAGCCGAAGAAGATCGACGTGACGATCACGACGAAGGTCGTGGCGTAGACTTCCTTGCGGCTCGGCCACGTGACGCGGGCCATCTCGTTCCGGACCTCTGCGAGGAACCGGCGCGAGCGTCCCCACCATCCCGTTACGCTTTCACGGGCCCGTCCGCCAAACGACTCCTCGTGCTCCGCCATCACCGTTTTCATAGCTTCCTACGATCGCGCTTCCTGCGTTCGCCCGCCGCTCGCTCCGTTCCGCTCGCGGCCAGCCCCACGCCGCCTTTACCCGAACTGGCAGGACAGGAGGGAATCGAACCCCCAACCCCCGGTTTTGGAGACCGGTGCTCTGCCAATTGAGCTACTGTCCTTCTCTCGAACGCTCGAGGCCGCCACCGCGCGACGAGTCCCTTCGGGCCGCAATCAATCCGCAATCACCAATCAACCAATCACCAATCTGCCAATCCGCCAATCGCCAACTCAACTCGGCAATCGGCAATCTGCAATCGGCAATTACTTGGTCTCTCTGTGCGCCGTGTGCTTGCGGCAGAAGCGGCAGTACTTGCTGAACTCGAGCCGCTCGCTCGTCTTCTTCTTGTTCTTGGTCGTGCTGTAGTTGCGGCGCTTGCACTCGTTGCACGCCAGGCTGATGATGTCTCTCATTCCTGCATCCTGCCGCGCCTCGCGGCCTGCCGATCTCGGCGCTCCCCCGGGCTGCGCGCAGACCCGGAGCGAGGCGAATCCCCGAGGACGCCCCCGCTCCGCCTCTCACCCCGCCTGCGGCAGGCCCGGACGCCTCCCCGTCTACTCGATGATGTCGGTGATCGTACCGGCGCCGACCGTGCGGCCGCCCTCGCGGATCGCGAACCGCGCTCCCTTCTCGAGCGCCACGGGCACGTGGAGCTCGGCGGTGATCGTCGTGTTGTCGCCGGGCATCACCATTTCGACGCCCTCGGGCAGCTTGAGCGAGCCGGTGACGTCCGTTGTCCGGATGTAGAACTGCGGACGATACCCGTTGAAGAACGGCGTGTGGCGGCCGCCTTCGTCCTTGGACAGGACGTAGACCTCCCCCTTGAACTTCGTGTGCGGCTTGATCGAGGCCGGCTTGGCCAGCACCTGGCCGCGCTCCACGTCGTCCTTCTCCACGCCGCGGAGCAGCACGCCGATGTTGTCCCCCGCCACCCCCTCGTCGAGCAGCTTGCGGAACATCTCGACGCCGGTCACCACCTTCTTCTCGGTGGGACGGAAGCCGACGATCTCGACTTCCTCGCCGACCTTGACCCGCCCGCGCTCGACGCGGCCCGTCACGACGGTGCCGCGGCCCGAGATCGAGAACACGTCCTCGATCGGCATCAGGAACGGCTTGTCGATCTCGCGCTCGGGCAGCGGGATATAGCTGTCGAGGGCCTCCATCAGCTTCGTCACCGATTCGACGCCGGCGGCATCGCCGTTGAGCGCGCCCAGCGCCGACACCCGGATCACAGGGACGTCGTCGCCCGGGAACCCGTAGCTCTTGAGCAGATCGCGGATCTCGAGCTCGACCAGATCGACCAGCTCGGGATCGTCGACGGCGTCGACCTTGTTGAGCGCGACGACCATGTAGGGCACGTTCACCTGCTTGGCGAGCAGCACGTGTTCGCGCGTCTGCGGCATCGGGCCGTCGACGGCGCTGACCACGAGAATCGCGCCGTCCATCTGCGCGGCGCCGGTGATCATGTTCTTGATGTAGTCGGCATGACCGGGGCAGTCCACATGGGCGTAGTGCCGGTTGGGCGTGCTGTACTCGACGTGGCTCGTGGCGATCGTCAGGATCTTCGTCGCGTCACGCCGGCCCTGCGACTCCGAGGCCTTGGCGACCTCGTCGTACGGCACGAACTTCGCCCAACCCTTGTCGGCAGCGACCTTGGTCAGCGCGGCCGTCAACGTGGTCTTGCCGTGGTCGATGTGACCGATGGTCCCGACGTTGACGTGTGGTTTCGAACGATCGAATTTCTCTTTGGCCATGTCCTTTTATCCTGCCCTCGTGTGTAGGGCGGGGTGACTGCCCCCGCCGCGCGAATCCGGCGGACCCCTGCGTCCGGCCCACAGTGCTCGCCTGCCCTCCTGCCCGGTCCCGTTCGGACCTGATCTCGCCCGGGCGCCGCCGCGTCCGGCTCGCGCCGCTCGCCCGGCATCCCGCGTCCGTCATCGCGAGCCTGCCTCGAGCGAGCCTGCAGCGCCGAGTCAAATGGAGCCGATGACCGGGATTGAACCGGTGACCTCGTCCTTACCAAGGACGCGCTCTGCCAACTGAGCTACATCGGCCTTCGCGGCTCCGTCCGTCGCTCATGTCCGCTGCGGCCGACGCGGGCCTTCGGTCCTCGTCGGGCTCAGCTTCGAGGCCCCCGTCGCCCGCGCTCGCGGAGTGCCTCCGAGCCTCGCTCCGCTCATGCGGGGCGAAGCGATAGAACTGGAGCGGGAGACGGGGATCGAACCCGCGACCAACAGCTTGGAAGGCTGTGACTCTACCACTGAGTTACTCCCGCCTTCGTGCGTCGCATTTCGGCGGGGCAAGCCCGCGATGGTGCCCCGCACCTTCGCTCGCTCGACACTCGAGCAGGCAAGCCCGCTGCGTGCCGCACTTCCTTTCCCAGCAAGGCAGCGCCTCGTGTTCGTTGGCTCGCACCAGCCGGAGCCCGCCTCACCCACGGCGGGCGAAAGCTGGTGGCGAGGGAAGGATTCGAACCTTCGAAGCCACTGGGGCGACAGATTTACAGTCTGTTGCGTTTGACCGCTTCGCTACCTCGCCGTTACCGCTACGCCCGGCCCGCCAGCCCGCTGCGCGTCCACGACTCGTCGGCACACCCATGCCGGACGACTGAACTCTGGTTGATGTCTGTCAGGATTGCGCCGCTCACGACTTCCCGGGAGAATCGTGGAGCTGGCGAAGGGATTTGAACCCCCGACCGGCTGATTACAAATCAGCTGCTCTACCGGACTGAGCTACGCCAGCCCAGACAAAAGAGCATTTGTAGCACGGCTCGTGCCATCAGCGCAAGCCCCAGCCTCTCGATCTCTTAAATTGCAGAGCTGGCGTCGTCAACTGGCCACGCGACCCTGCGGTCCGAGCGGCCCGCCCGGACGCCATCCGGGGAAGCCTCGCTGCCGGGCGGCTTCATACAGCACGACCCCCGTCGCAACCGACGCGTTCAGGCTCTCCACGGCGCCGAGCATGGGGATCGCCACCAGCCGATCACACCGTTCCCGAACCAGCCGGCGCAGCCCGGTCCCTTCGGCCCCGACGACGAGGGCGGTCGGAAGCGTCAGATCCACCTGATCGTACCGCTCTGGCGCCTCGGCCGCCAGCCCCACTGTCCAGACCCCGGACGCCTTCAGCTCCTCCACCGCGCGCGCGACGTTGACCACCGTCGCGATCGGCAGGTGGGCCAGGGCCCCCGCGGAGGCCTTGGCCACGACGCCGTCGAGAGCGGCAGCATGCCGCGACTGCCGGACGAGCCCGGTCGCACCCGCCGCATCGGCCGTTCGCAGCACCGCTCCCGCGTTCTGCGGATCCTCGATGCCGTCGAGCACGACAATGAGCGTCGGGCCCGGCGCCCTCGATACGAGATCGGCAAGGGCGTACTCGGGCGGTGTCTCGATGTCGGCGACGACACCCTGATGGCCCCCGCCGCGGGCGGCCCTGTCGAGCACGGCGCGATCGACGTGGTCGATCGCCACGCCGAGGCGGGCTGCCAGCGTGACGACGTCGTTGAGGCGGCGGTCGCGTCTCGATCCCACACGAAGCCGGCGCGCGCGGCCGGCGCGCAGCGCCTCGAGCACCGGATTGATCCCATAGATGACGGTCACGCCGAGCGCACCCCGACGGCGGCGGCGAACAGCCGTGCTCGCTCCCGGCACCCGGTCACGCGCGCCACGCCGCTCGACGCGGGCAGCTCGGCGCCGCGCTCGATCGCCGGGACTGCCAGGTCGAGCTCGGGCCCTCCCGCCTCACCCGTCAGGACCACGCGGATCGGGTGGAACAGCGCGCGTCCTTTCTGCCCGGTCCGCTCACGCACCCGCCCAGCCGCGGCGCGGAACGTCTCGCGGTCCAGCCGTCCGGCCGACGCCAGCTCCTCGGCCAGCGCAGCCACGACGTCGTGCGCGCCCGGTTCCTCGAGCACGCCGAGCACCTCCGGGCTGGCGAGTGACGCGGCCGGATCGAACTGGAAGACGAACCGCACGCGATCGGCGATTTCTTCGAGCCGATCGACCGACCCGACGGCCATCGGGAGCAGGGACACGAGGTAGTCCATCGCGGCGTCCGTCCGCCGCGTGATGAAGCCGCGCGCCGTGAAGTAGCGCAACGCTTCGGCCGCGAGTCGTGAAGGGGCCGCGGCCTTCATGTAATGCCGGTTCATCCAGGCCAGCTTCTCGGGGTCGAAGATGCCGGCACTGTGACCGACCGCCTCGATGCGGAACCGCCTGGCGAGCTCGTCGATCGGCAGCAGCTCGTCCTGCTCCGCCTGTTCCGGCGCCGCGCCGCGGGGGGACCAGCCAATCAGGGCCAGGTAGTTCACGAGCGCCTCGGGCAGGTAGCCGCGCACCCGGAATTCGGTCACCGACGTCGCCCCGTGCCGCTTCGAGAGCGGAGTGTGGTCGGGCCCCATCACGAGCGACAGGTGCGCGAACTCCGGCGGCGCGAACCCCAGCGCCCTGTAGAGCAGGATCTGGCGCGGCGTGTTCGAGATGTGGTCCTCGCCCCGGATCACGTGCGACACCTCCATCAGCGCGTCGTCGACGACCACGGCAAAGTTGTATTGGGGGCGAGAGTCCGAGCGGACGATCACGAAATCGCCGATGACGTCGGTATTGAAGATCACCTCGCCGCGGACGAGATCGCGGAATCGCACCTCGATACCCTGGGGGACCCGGAACCGGACGACCGGCCGCTCGCCGGCGTCGATGCGCGCCTGGGCCTCGGCCCTGGAGAGCCCGCGGCAGTGGCCGTGGTACCGGGGCGGACGGCCCGCCGCCAGGTCCGCCTGGCGGTCGGCGTCGAGCCGGGTCGACGTGCAGAAGCAGGAATACGCGTGCTGGCCCGAGAGCAGCTCGTTGGCATACGAAGCATACAGGTGCAGGCGCTCCGATTGCCGATACGGGCCGTGCTGGCCGCCGACGTCCGGCCCTTCGTCCCAGTCCAGCCCCAGCCAGCGGAGGTCGTCCAGAATGCCGGCCTCGGATTCGCGTGTCGATCGCTCCGCATCGGTATCCTCGATGCGGAGGATGAACGTGCCATCGCGCCCGTGCGCCAGGAGCCAGTTGAACAGCGCCGTGCGCGCGTTGCCGACATGGAGCTGCCCGGTAGGGCTTGGGGCGAAGCGGACGCGCATCATTCGACCGGACTGGAGGACTGGAGGAGGGCGACCGCGTGCGCCGCGATGGCCTCGCCGCGGCCGACTGCGTCCACGCCCTCGTTCGTCTTCCCTTTGACACTGACCGCCTCGACGGGCACGCCGAGTGCCCCGGCGACACCGAGCCGGATGGCGTCCAGGAACGGGGCAATCTTCGGCCGCTCCAGCACCACGACGACGTCCGCATTGACGATGACGAGGCCGAGAGCGCGCACCATGGCCACCGCCTGCCGAAGCAGCTCGATGCTCGACGCGTCCTTCCACCTGGGGTCACTGTCGCGGAAGTGCTGGCCGATGTCGCCGGCGCTGGCTGCGCCGAGCACGGCGTCGGTCACGGCATGGCACACCACGTCGCCGTCGGAGTGGCCCAGAGGGCCGCGGTCGAACGGCACCGTCACACCACCGAGCACGAGGGGGCGGCCATCCACCAGCCGATGCAGATCGTACCCGATACCAATCCGGCGGGTCGCGACGTCGGCGAGGATCTGCCGCTCGCGCCGCCTCGCGGCCGCGAGATCGGCGCGCGTCGTAATCTTGAAGTTGGCCGGATCACCCGGCACGACGCGAACGGGATGGCCCGCACGCTCGGCGAGGGCGGCTTCGTCCGTCGCTTCGACCCCGGACCGGCCGAGCGCCACGGCATCCCGCAGGACCGCCGGCCGGAAGGCCTGCGGCGTCTGCGCGAGGAAGACCTGCTCGCGCGGAACGGTCTCGACGATGAGATCCGATCCGGCGACGCGCTTCACGGTGTCGCTGACGGGAATGGCCGCGACGGCCGCACCGTGCGCGAGGGCGCCGTCGATCGTCCGCGAGATCACCTCGTGACTGACGAACGGCCGGGCGGCATCGTGCACGAGAACGACGTCGGTGGTCGACGCGACGGCGTCGAAGGCGTTCGCCACCGAATCCTGGCGGCGCGGGCCCCCCGTCACGACCTTCGCGCCGTTCAGCCAGGCGGGCGGCGCCGCCGCGAGGTCGGGCGGAAGCGCCACGACCACGTCCGTGACGCGCGGGTGCGTCAGGAACGCCGACAGGCTCCGGGCCAGCAGCGTCCGGCCGCCCAGTTCGATCAGCTGCTTGGGAACGTCGGCCCCCAGTCGGCGGCCGGCGCCGCCGGCGGCAATGATGGCGGTAACGTGCAGAGGCACGGGCTGGAGCCCTGAAATCAAACGATCATTATAGCCCCGCGCCAGGAATGGCGCTCACGATGCTGGCGCCGTGCGGGCGCCCGCTGGTTCGTCCACGGCGGTCCGGACGATGCCCCGGACCCTTTCGGCGAACTCGCGCGCGTGCTCCCGCGTCACGCCCTCGGTCGACAGCGGTTCGTGCACGGTGATGGTCACGTGCCCCGGGCAGGTCATCAGGCGACCCTTGCGCATCACGAAGCGGCTGCGGGCGATACTCACGGGCACGACCGGCAGCCCTGCGTCGATGGCCAGCAGGATCGAGCCTCCCTTGAACCGCGCCACGGCTCCGTCGGCGCTCCGCGTGCCCTCGGGAAACACGATGAGGGACCGCGCCCCGCGGACCAGGCGCGCCATTTTCTTGAGGACCCCCGCACCGGGATTCCTGCGGTCGACGAGCAGGTGCCCGGTCCGGCGGAGGTGCCAGCCGAGAAACGGCATCCGTCCGAGCGAGGCCTTGGCGACGATCCGGAGCTGCACGGGCAGCGACGTGAACACGATCGGAATGTCGTAGATGCTCTGGTGGTTGGACGCGAACACGTAGCTGCGCGACCGATCGAGCCGCTCGACGCCCACCCTGGTCACGCGCACGCCCGTCGTCCGCAGCACCAGCCAGGCCCACGCCCTCGCGCAGCGATGGCCGGCGTCGCCCGACGGATCGAACAGGGAGGACGCGACCGAGATCGTGCCCAGGACGATCGTGTAGAGGGAAATCGCGGGGATGAGGAAGAAGACGGTCCGCCACCAGTGATAGGGCGGAATGCTCATTCAGTG
>DASPFV010000251.1:0-20347 GCA_035620975.1 Vicinamibacterales bacterium | reverse complement strand
TCCGGTCCGGACCTGACCCCAGGTCACAACGGCGGCACGAACAGTGCGGGACGACGGCATTGCCGCAGGATCTGCGCGGCCCCGCTGACCATCAGGCCCAGCCCCCTGCTGGTCCGGGGCTGCGCGATGACGACCATCGTCGTCCCCCGCAGGACCTCGGCGCTCGGCGCCCGCGCGCTCTCGCGCGCCGCCTCGCCTCCGAACTTCGCCGCCAGTCCGCGCGCGTATCGCCGCGCCGGACCGTCGAACGTGCCAGGTCCGGCGATGACCGCAATCCGCCGGAACTGTGTGCTGGCCGGCGCGGGGTTCGAGCGCACCACGAGCACCGGGACGGCCGACGCCCGGACCACACCTTCCGCCACCGATCCGGCCCACCACCGCGACGGTCCCCGCCGCCCCTCCGTGCCCATCACGACGAGATCGGCGGTGCGCGCGGCTTCCAGGATCGCTTCCCGCGGCGGCGCATCCGAGACGACGGCCGCCGCCGGCATGCCCGCGAACCGCACGGCATGGCTCTGAAGGTATCGCCTGGCCTCGCTGCGCGCGGCCTTCCGCTCGCGATCGATCGCACGGATCTGGCCGGCCGTGAAGTAGGGAGGCGCCTCGAACGTTTCGGCATGCAGGACCGTCAGCGTGGCGCCAAATGCACGGGCCAGTTCGCCGGCCACGCGCAGCGCCCCGCGTGAGGCCTCGCCGAAATCGACGGCGGCCAGGATCCGGTGAGGGGGGAAGCTCCACATGGAGCGCCCGCTTCCCCTATTTCAGGCGATGCGAGAGCGGCCACATCGCATCGAAGAAGAAGCCCCTGAAGCTCGGACTTCTGTCGTTGTGACACGCCGTGCAGACCGCCTCGGCCGGACGCCTCACGAGCCCGGTCTTCACGGCCGGGTCCGCGGCATGCGCGGCGCCCGGTCCGTGGCACGACTCGCATTGCACACCCGCGTTGACCGCCTTGCCGTCCTGCTCGACCCGGCCCTTCGGACCCGTCACGTGGCAGCCGATGCACTCGCGACCCTGGTCGACGACCGACAGCCTGTTGAGCGCCCGCGCGTGCTTCGTATTCGCCCACGACTCGTAGATCTCGGCGTGGCACTTCTGGCAGGTCGGGGCCCACACGTAGTCCGCCGGCGCAGCGGGTTGCTGCGCGCCCGCGGCAGGCGGCTCCGGACCCGATTCCCGGGCCGCGGAGGGAAGCGTCAGTGTGCTCGTGCCGCACACCAGGACGATCGAGAGGAGGATGCGCATGGCGTCTCCCGGAGGGGAAGGGCTCCGGCTCCTTTCCGGCGGGATCACAATTGCAGTGCCACCTGGCCGCACTGAGAGAACTGTCGGATCGGCCCTAAAACCCCAGAGTCCGGGGCGCGCTCACCCCGGGGGCCCGTGCGGGTTGCCGGCAGGGTGAGGCGGCGAGCGGCGGAAAGCCGTCAGGCGCTGAGCGGCCGGCTGAGGGTGGGTCGGGGTTTCGCGCGCGCCAGGTAATCGACCACTGCGGCGGCAATCGATCCGGCCTCCGCGATGCACGAGTTGATCGAGACGCCCCGGTACGAGTTGCCGGCCAGAAAGATGCCGGGCCGCGCCCGCAGCAGTCGATCGACTCGCTGCAGCCTCGCCAGATGTCCGACGGTGTACTGCGGGATCCCGCGCCGGTGCCGGATGATTCGCACGAACTCCGGTTCGATGCCGAGCCCCATCGTGGCTTTCAGCTCGGTTCTCACGATGCGCTGAATCGTCTGATCGTCCAGAGCGAGCACCCCCGGGTCCAGCGCCCCGCCGATCATCGCGCGGACGAGCACCTTGCCGGCGGGGGCGCGGTGCGGGTAGATGCTCGTCTCCCACAAAGCTCCCAGGATCCTGATGCTTTCGCTGCGCGGCACGAGAAAGCCGAACCCATTCAATCCCCCGCGCTCGCGCGCGACCTCCGCACCGTCATAGCCCAGGCAGACCACGGCAATGGGCGCGGTTGGAATCTCGCGCAGGATTCCCGCCGCCGTCGGCTCGAACGGCTGCAGCAGGCGGGCAGTCTCGTCCGCGGGACCCGCGAGCACGACCGCATCCGCCCTGTGCACGCCCGAGTGCGAGGCCAGCTCGTACCCGTCCGCAGCGGCGCCGGGGGTGAGCGGCTGGCTCGCACGTGCGGGCCTGAGCTCGTGGACGGGGTCGGAGGTCCGCACGACGGAGCCAAGCGCCGCCGTCACGGCGCGAGGCAGCTCCTCCATTCCGCCGTCGAACGAGGTCAGCCGACCGGCTGGTGCGCCCATCGCGTCGTCTTTCTTGCGGCGCTTCCGCGTGGCCAGCAGCGCGCGGAACAGGCCGCCGTACTCCGTTTCCAGCTGCCACATCCTGGGGAAGCACGCGCGCAGCGAGAGCTGGCGTGCATCGCCGGCGAAAATCCCCGAGACCATCGAATCGATCAGCGCCGCCGCGGGTTCTGCGCCGATGCGCCTCGCCGCGAACTCGAAGATGGTCTCGTCCGATTCGGGTCGCTGGCGCGCGAACGGCTCCCACATGATCCGCAGCTTCGCGCGGGTCGACAGCAGGGGTGTCCGGACGAATGCCAGGGGCGAGACCGGGACCTCGTGGAGCCGGCCGCGCCTGAAGATGAACCGTCGCCGCGCCTCGTCGCTGCTCGGCCGCAGCGCCGACTCGAGGCCCACGGCACGTGCCAGGGCCAGCGTCTCGGGCACGTTGTCGAGGAATCCGTCAGGGCCCCACTCGCACATGTAGCCCTCGACAATCTCGGTCCGGATGTTGCCGCCGGTCCGGTCGCTGCGTTCGAGCAGGCGGATGTCGATCCCCGGCTTCGTGTGCCGGAGGGCATGGGCGACCGCAAGGCCCGCGATCCCGCCGCCGACGACGACGACGGCGCTCACCCCGCCGCCTCGAGCATCGGGGCCCCGACCGTGCCGAACCGCCCCGGACCGGGCCGCGAGAAGCCCAGGTGCCCGTGCACGAGCCCGGCGAGCGCGTCGATGAAGAGGGGGTGCGTATTCAGGGCCTCCGGGCGATAGTAGCCCGTGATGCCCGCCTTGTGCGCGACATCGCGGAACAGGAGGTCCACTTCGTAGAGCGTCTCGATGTGATCGGAGACGAACGAGAGCGGCACGACGAGCAGATCACGTACGCCCTCGCGCCCCAGCTCCTCGATGACCTCCTCCGTGCCGGGGCCCAGCCACTTCACCGGGCCCGTGCGGGACTGGTACGCCAGCAGCTGACGGTTGGGCAGCGCGAGGCGCTCGAGAATGCCCGCGCGGGTCGCCTCGATGTGATCGACGTAGGGGTCGCCCTCGTCGATGAACTTCCGCGGCAGGCCGTGCGCGCTGAAGAGGATGACCGTCCTGGCCCGGCTGGCCGCCGGGATCTGTTCCCAGGCGCGCATCACCGTGTCGGCCATGGCGTCGAGATAGCGCGGGTCGGCAGGATAGGCGTCGATATGGCTGATATCGAATTCGTGCACCCGCCAGCGGGGTTGGGTGAGCACGCGCTCCAGCTCGTTTCGCGACGAGCCGGTCGTCGCCTTGGACCAGTGCGGGAACAGCGTCAGCGTGACAATCCGGCGGATGCCCTCGTCGGCGATGGCCTGCAGCGCGTCGGCGGCGGACGGCCGCGAGTAGCGCATGGCGATGAATACACGGAACGGACGCGCGCCGGCGTGTCCCACGTTCAGACGCTCCTCGAGAGCCTCGGCCTGTGCCTGGGTGAGCCGCAGCTGGGGCGAGCCTCCTCCAATCCGCTCGTAGTTGGCGCGGACTCCCGGAGCGCGCAGCCGCGCGATGAGCCGCGCCATCAGCGGCTGGAGCGTCGCGCCGAGCGGCAGCTCGATGATCTCGCGGTCCGAGAAGAGGTTCACCAGGAACGGTTCGACCTCGGAGAGGTTCCCGGGCCCGCCCAGGTTGAAGAGGAGAACGGCAGTCTGGTCCGATGACATGGGTATGTGTCCGTTGGCTAGAGATTCGTCTGGAGGAGTTCTGCAGGTGGCATCCCGGGTTGATTCCGCGTGACTGGCCCGCGACGGCGGAGCAGGCTGCTGGACATTTGGACCATGCGGTCCATTGGAGTGGACGTCTGGATGAGTTCTGCAGGCGGCATCCGGTAGTTCACCTGTGTGATTGGCCTGCGACAGCGGAGCGGGCCTCTCCACATCCCGAGCATCGAGTCCATCAGATGGTCCGGGAGAACACCGGCTTGTTCCGGTGTGCCCCCAGGTAGCGGTCGAACGTCATGCAGAGATTGCGCACGAAGAGCCGCCCGCGGGCGGTCACCGTGAGCGCCTCGTCGTCGATCTGCAGGAACCCGTCGGTGACAGGGCCGTCGGGAGCCTGGAGGGCGGCGAGCTCGCTGCGGAAATAGGCGCCGAACTCGATGCCGAACCGGTCCTCGATCGGTCGCCGGGCGACGCGGAAGTTGCACATCAGCTCGGTGATCACCTGTCGCCGGATCAAATCGTCGAGGCTCAGGACATAGCCCCGCTCCACGGGGAACCGGCCGGCTTCGACGGCCGCGTAGTAAGGCGGCAGCTTCTTGACGTTCTGTGAGAAGGCGCCGCGCACGTCGCCGATCGCCGAGACGCCCACGCCCAGCATGTCGGGCGCCGGACGGGTGGTGTAGCCCATGAAGTTCCGGTGCAGCCGCCGGTTCCGCGCAGCGACCGCCAGCTCGTCGTGGGGCAGCGCGAAGTGATCCATGCCGATCGGGTCGTAGCCGGCCTCGAGGAACGATTCGACCGCGGCCCCGAAGAGCTCCAGCTTCGTCCGGGCGTCGGGGAGCGTCGCGGAGTCGATAGTCTTCTGGTGGGGCCGCAGCCATGGCACGTGCGCGTACGAGTAGACGGCAATGCGGTCCGGCCGCATGGCCGAGACCGACTCGAGCGTGCGGCGGAACGCCGCGACTTCCTGCCGGGGCAGCCCGTAAATCAGGTCCACGTTGATCGAGTCAAAGCCGATCGCGCGCGCGTACTCGTACACCCGCCTGGTCGCGGCTTCCGATTGGCGGCGGTTGATGGCTGCCTGCACTTCGGGCGTGAAGTCCTGCACCCCCATCGACAGCCGGTTGAACCCGAGCGCCCGCAGGAGATCGAGCTGCTCGAACGTCGTGACCCGCGGATCGATCTCGATGGCGCGCTCGGCGTCGGGATCGAACTCGAAATGCCTCGTGACGGTTTCGTGCAGCCTCGCGATTTGCGCGGGCGAGAGATACGTCGGGGTCCCTCCTCCCCAATGATGCTGTACGACGCGGCGGCGGTCCCCGAGCGCCGACGCGAGCATGGCAATCTCCCGCTCCAGGACGCCGAGGTAGCGCTCCGCCACCTCGCGTCTCTGCGTGATGATCACCATGCACCCGCAGTAGGAGCAGCGCGCCTCGCAGAACGGCAGATGGACGTACAGCGACAACGGCTCGTCCACGGCGCTGGCCGCCGCTTCCAGTCGGCCCCGGTAGGCCATATCGTCGAACGAGTCGTTGAACTCCACCGCGGTGGGGTACGACGTGTATCGCGGCCCGGGGCGGTCGTACTGGCGCAGCAGGGCAGCGATGCTCTCGGTCCCTTGAGAGGTCATCGGCCGGGAGTCTCACAAAGATTGTGCCGGGGGCCACTCGCCGGGAGCGTCGCCCACCGCGGTGAGCGTGTCGCCGTCCTGGCCCGAATCCGCCGGAAAATCGGCATTCGGCAGTTCCCGCCGCGGCTCTGCCGGCCGCGGGGCCGCCGCGCCGGGGGGAATTTTCCCCGCCAAATCGCGGGGAATCCCGCGCCGGCCGCCTCGGCGACTGACCGGCGGCAGTGCTGGCATCGACGTTGCGGTGAGGCGCCAGCGTGTTCGAGACAGCCTTGGAACCGGACGCCTCGCATCGTCAGGTGCTGCCTGGCGGACGCATCTTCTCGGTCGAGTCGGTGGTCGTGGGCCGAAGCCCGCGCATGCGGGCCGTCTTCGACTTCGTGCGCGTCATCGCCGACAGCGAGAGCAACGTGCTCATCGTGGGCGAGACCGGCACCGGCAAGGAACTCGTCGCGAACCTCATTCACCACTCGGGCCGGCGCCGCCGCCGGCCCTTCGTCCCGGTCAGCTGCGCCATCCTGACCGAGACCCTCATCGAGTCCGAGCTCTTCGGGCACGAGCGCGGCGCGTTCACGGGCGCCATCAAGGACCGGCCGGGCCGGTTCGAGATGGCTGACGGCGGAACCATCTTCCTTGACGATATCGACGACGTGCCGCCGTCGATGCAGGTGAAGCTGCTGCGGGTCCTGCAGCAGCGGATGGTGGAGCGGGTCGGCGGCACCCGGTCGATCCCGGTCGACGTGCGCGTGATTACCGGCACCAAGCGCAGCCTGAAGCAGCTCGTGAGCGAGGGACGCTTCCGGGAAGACCTCTTCTACCGCCTGAACGTGGTGCCCATCTGGCTTCCGCCGCTGCGCGAGCGACGCGAGGACATCCCGCTGCTGACCGACCACTTCATGAAGCGGTTCTTCAGGGACAAGGGTGACCAGGTGCCCACGCTCTCGCCCACCGTCCGCGAGGCGTTCCAGCGCTACCCCTGGCCGGGCAACGTGCGGGAGCTGGAAAACGCGTGCGAGCGGATCGCGCAGACGTGCACGTGCAGCCAGGTGCGCTGCGGATGCATGCCCGCGAGCATCCTCTTCCACACACAGCTCCAATCGCTGCCGGCGCCCATCGAGCGCTCGCCCCACCCGGCGGCGGTCTCGCTGGACGAGCGGCTGCAGGAAGTCGAGACGCACCTGATTACGTGGGCGTTGAAAGTGAGCCACGGGAACAAGTCCAAGGCCGCCGAGCTCCTGCAGATCAAGCGCTCGACGCTGGGCGACCGGATACGCAAGCTCGGCCTGCACGTCGAGGGCGCCGACGAACACGACACCGAACACGGACCACAGCAACCATGACGACCATCAGCAGGGCCTCGTTCGAAACAGACATTGCGCCGCTCGACATCGACGTGCAGGGTCCCGACGGCGCGCCCGTGCCGGATGGAGACCTGCGAAGGCTCTTTCCAGGGACCTCACTCACCGAGCGCCGGCTCGAGCGGCTGCGCGACTGGCCGCGGATCGTCGTGAGATGCGGCACCCGAATCGTCGCGCTGGCCACCTGCAAGAAGACGGACGTCGAGCTGCGCGTGCCCGACCTCGCATTCGATCCCGACTGCGGGTGCGGTCACCACGAGGTGCTGGGGGCCCTGCTGGACGCCGTCGAGCTCGCCGGACTCGCGGGCGGGTGCCAGCGAATCATCGTCATGCCGCCCCACGTTTCCCCGGCCTTCCTCGAGCGCCGCGGATACACCGCGATCCGCGAGCGCTGCGCCGGCGGCTGGCTCGAGAAGCCGCTCGGCTGAAGCGCGAAGCAGACACGCTCCCGCTGGAGCGTTCAGAGCCCCCCTCCCTGTGTTCCGCCTGCAGCCGGGAGCGGATTGACAGCCGCGCGGAAGGTGAAGTCTCATTCGCCGGATGGTGCGACGGGTTCTGGGATCCCAGCAGGCCGGGCTGATTGCCGTCATCCTCCTGCTCGGCGCCATCCTGAGCGTGTCTGCCGGCACGCACGCGGATCGCGTCACCGGCGCGCCCGTCAACAACTTCCTCAACTCCTACACGCTCATCCAGACGGCGACCGACGCCAGCTTCTTCGCGATCATGGCCGTCGGCGCCACGATCGTGATCATCTCGGGCGGGATCGATCTCTCAGTGGGGTCCATCTACGCCCTGTCCGGCGTGGGAATGGCCATGGTGCTGCGCGGCCTGGAGCCCGCCGGTCCGATGGCCACGATCGGCATCGGTCTCGCCGTCGCGCTGGGGATCGGCCTGGCCAGCGGACTGCTGAACGGCCTGATGGTCGTCGGATTGCGGGTGCACCCCTTCATCATCACGCTCGGCACGATGTGGATTCTGCGGGGCGTCGCGTTCGTGGCAAGCGAGGCCGAGAGCATCCTCGTGCCGGACGTGCTGACACGCGTCGCGAAGGCGTCGCTGGGCCTCCGCGAATCGCTGTATCCAGTGCCGATGCTCACGATGCTCGCGGTGACCGGCATAGGGGCCGTGTACCTCACGCGGACCGTCATGGGCCGGCACGTCTTCGCGGTAGGCGGCAATCCCGAGGCGAGCCGCTTTTCGGGGTTGCGCCTCCGCCGGATCCAGACGGGCGTGTTCGCCATCTCGGGGCTCTGCGCGGGCGTCGCGGCCTTTCTCGGCGCGAGCTTCTACGGATCGGCCTCGTGCGTCGATGCCACCGGCTACGAGCTGTACGTGATTGCCTCCGCCGTCGTCGGTGGGGCCAGCCTCTCGGGGGGCAGAGGCAGCACCGTCAACGCGATGCTGGGCGCGCTGCTCATCGTGCTGATCCGCCAGTCGATCCGCACGCTGCACTTCGACCAGAATTATGAGTGGATCATCATCGGCTGCGCGATTATCGTGGCCGTCGTGCTCGACCAGACGAGCGCCAGGTTCACGTCTCGTCGCCTGGCGCGGATGGCGGGGCGATGACAGGATCGGGGAATCCGAAGACCCCGGAACCAGGAACCCGGAACCCGGAACCATGAACCCGGCCAGTTGGAGGACACGTTCGATGCTGAAGGATATGAAGACGAGGCGTGCCTGGCTCGTGGTGATGCTGGCGATGGGCGTGTCGGGGGCCTGCGGCGGGTCTGGCGGGACCGGGACCGGGGCCGCGACGCCGGACCCGCCGCGGGGCCTCCGCATTGCGATGATCGCCAAGAGCTCGACGAACCCTGTCTTCCTCTCGGCGCGGACCGGCGCGGAGGCCGCGGCGAAGAAGTTGTCGCAGGACCACGGCATTCCCATCGAGATCGTCTGGCTCACACCGCCGGCCGAAGACGGGCAGGTGCAGGCGCAGCGGATCACGCAGGCCGTGAACGAAGGCGCCTCCGCGGTGCTGATCTCGTGTTCGGATGCGGGAAAGGTGACGGGCGCGATCAACGACGCAGTCGCCCGCGGCGTCCCGGTGATGACCTTCGACAGCGACGCGCCGGAGTCGCGGCGGTTCGCGTTCTACGGCGTGGACGACCTGAAGACGGGCGAGGCGGTCATGAACGAGCTGGCCGCCCAGCTGAACAGACGGGGCGCGGTTGCCATTCTCGCGGGGAACCAGAACGCTCCGAACCTGCGCCGGCGCGTAGACGGCGTCAGGCAGGCCGCTGCTGCCTACCCCGACATCACCATCGTCGGCACCTTCTATCACATCGAGACGCCGCAGGATGCGGCGGCGGAAGTGGTGCGCGTGCAGAACGCCTATCCGCAGATTCAGGGGTGGGCCATGATCGGCGGCTGGCCGCTCTTCACGCAGACGCTGCTGACCGACCTCGACCCGAACCGGATCAAAGTGGTGGCGGTCGACGCGCTGCCAGCCGAGCTGGCATACGTCGACAAGGGGCTCGCACCCGTGCTGCTCGCGCAACCGACGTATCTGTGGGGCTCCGTGTCCGTGGAGACGATCGTCGAGAAGGTTCATCTGAAGCAGGAAGTGCCGGCGATCATTCCGATGGAGCTGGTGCGCGTGTCGAAGGAGAACCTCGGCACCTGGGCCCGCCAGCTTCGTGACTGGGGCTTCACCGACGTGCCAGAAGCCTACCTCAAGCTCCCGTGACCGCGGCTGGCGCCATGAGGACGGCGGTTCGATTCGAGGGGGTCACCAGGCGCTTTCCAGGCGTGGTCGCGCTCGAGGACGTGACGTTCGAGGTCGGCGCCGGATCGTGCCACGCCTTGTGCGGAGAGAACGGCGCAGGGAAGAGCACACTGGGCCGCATCCTCGCCGGCCTGTATGCGCCCGATGCCGGACGCGTGGTCGTGTTCGGACAACCCGTCCGGTTCGCGGGCCCGGAAGACGGTCTGGCTGCGGGAATCGCGATGGTGCACCAGGAGCTGGTGTTCTGCGAGAACCTGTCCGTCGCCGAGAACCTCTGCCTCGACTCGCTGCCGGGCCGCGCCGGCTTTCTCTCCCGCGCGGAGATGCAGAGGCGCGCGGAACAGATGCTCGCCGGCATCGGCGCGTCCATCGACGTGCGCCGCCCGGTCGGCGAGCTGACCGTCGGGCAGCAGCAGCTCCTGCAGATCGCGGGCGCGGTCGGCCGCGGCGCGCGTATCATCGTGTTCGACGAGCCGACGAGCAGTCTGTCGCAGCACGAGGCCGAGCGCCTCGAAGCGCTGATCGGCCGCCTGCGCACCCAGGGCGTGACCTCCATCTATGTCAGTCATCGCATGGAGGAAATCTTCCGTCTTTGCGACACCGTCACGGTGCTGCGCGACGGGCGCCACGTCGCCACGCAGCCGACCGCCGCCCTCGACGCCGGGTCGCTCGTGCAGATGATGATTGGGCGGCGACTCGACGAGTACTATCCCGTGCACGTGGGCGCGGAACCCGGCCCGGAGCTCCTGCGCGTCGAAGGATTGAGCAGCCCGGCCGGATTCCAGGACGTCGCGTTCGCCGTGCGCGGCGGTGAGGTGCTCGGATTCGCCGGCCTCGTCGGAGCCGGGCGGACGGAGATCGCCCGGGCGCTCTTCGGCCTGGACCCCGACGCCACGGGGCGGATCCTCGTCGCGGGCCGGCCGGCCAGCATCCGGACGCCCGCCGATGCCATGCGGCTCGGAATCGGCCTGGTGCCGGAGGATCGCAAGCGCCAGGGCCTCGTCCTCACCATGAGCGCTGCTGCCAACACCACCCTGGTGATCCTGCGGGAGCTGGCCCGGCTGACGTTCGTGCGGACTGACGCGGAGCGAGACCTGGCCCGACAGTATTTCGATCGGCTCCGCGTACGCGCGGCCGGCCTCGACGTCTCGACTGCGGGGCTCTCGGGCGGCAACCAGCAGAAGCTGGTTCTGGCGAAATGGCTGGCGGCCCGGTGTCGCGTCCTCATCCTCGACGAGCCGACGCGCGGGGTCGACGTCGGCGCCAAGGCCGAGATCCACGGGCTCATCGACGAGCTGGCTGCCGCCGGCAATGCCGTGATCCTCATCTCCAGCGAGCTGCCCGAAGTGCTGAACCTCTCCACGCGCATCGTCGTGCTGCGCGAAGGCCGGATCGCCGGGGAGCTGCCCCGCGAACGCGCGACCCAGTTCGGTCTCATGCGCCTGATGGCGGGCGCGACGGCTGCCTGACACCCATGCCGCACTTTCGACTCTTTCGCACGCCTGATGGCTGGTTCCTCGACTCGACGGCCGGGGCCGTCCGTGTCGCCGAAGAGGGGGATGGTCTGACGGCACGTGACGATCTGCCCGAGTGGCTCTCCGACCTGCGGGTTCCAGGTTCAGAGTTCCAGGTTCCAGGTCCGGATTTCCAGGTTCGAAGCCCTGGGCTGCTCGCGCCGCTGGAGCGGCAGGAGGTCTGGGCGGCGGGCGTCACCTATCTGCGCAGCCGCACGGCGCGGATGGAGGAAGCGCGCGTGCCAGCGGGCGCGCGGTTCTACGATCTCGTGTACGAAGCCGACCGGCCGGAGCTGTTCTTCAAGGCCGCTGCCTGGCGCGTCAAGGGACCGGGGGAGCAGGTGCGCATCCGGCGCGACGCGTCGTGGAACGTGCCGGAACCGGAGATCGCGCTGCTCGTCTCGCCGTCCGGCCGCATCCTCGGCTACACCGCCGGCAACGACATGAGCTCGCGCGACATCGAAGGCGAGAACCCGCTGTATCTGCCACAGGCGAAGGTGTACGACGGATCGTGCGCGCTCGGTCCCGCGATCGTGGTGGGTGGCCCGCCGGCGCCTTCTGTCACCATCCAGCTCGAGATCCGCCGTGGACCCCGGGCGGAGTTCTCCGCCTCGACCACCGTCGCGCAGATGAAGCGCGACTTCGGCACGCTGGTCGAGTTCCTGTACCGCGAAACCAGCTTTCCCGAGGGCTGCCTCCTCCTCACCGGCACGGGGATCGTGCCGCCCGACAGCTTCACGCTCCGGTCCGGAGACGACGTGCTCATCACGGTCGACGGGGTGGGGACGTTGAGGAACGGGGTTGGCTGACAGGTGCACCCCGGTGCGACGTCGCGGCGGGGTGCCGCGATCAGTACACCGTTGCCTGAATGCCGTCGTCCGCGAGCCTGGCGGCGATGCGTTCGAGGTCGGCTCGGGGGACCGGCAGCAGCCGGCGCGACGCGGCGGGGCGGTCCAGGCTGTAGACGTGGACCGCTGACGGCCGGATTCTCAACACGGCGCGAGTCCACGCGTCGAGCGCGTGCGGCGACGTGTTGTCGACCAGCGGACCTCCCCGGACGAACATCGACTGGAGGACGACGTCGTCCAGGCGCTGCAGGCCTTCGACGATGGTCTCCACCGGGATCCGGACGCCGTTCATCCGCGCCACCGTGCCGTCGTCGCCCGCGTCGAGCTTCATACAGCGCTGGTCGAGCCGGCGCAGTGCCGCCACGACGGCAGGGCTCCCGAGCGTCGAAGCGTTCGAGAGCACGGCCAGGCGCACGCCCGGCGCCAGCCTGTCGCGCACCAGGCGCAGCCGCTCCACCACCTCCCCGAACGCAGGATGCAGGGTCGGCTCCCCGTTGCCAGCGAGAGTGATCACGTCGAGCCGGCAGCCGCGTGCGAGCGCGTTTTCGACCTGCTCCGCCACCCCCCGCGGGCTCGGCCACGCGGAGGCCGGCCCACGGCGCGTCCAGCCGTACTGACAGTAGGGACAGTTGAAGTTGCACGTCTTCCGGTTTTCCGGCAACAGGTTCACCCCGAGCGAGCGGCCCAGCCGCCGAGAGCGCATCGGGCCATAGACGATTCCAGTCTGCAGCGGGATCGGCATGGATGATGCCGGTGCAACGAAGATGCCCGGATCCAGGGGTCCCCTTCGCGCGCAGGGCACCCCCCGCACGCAGGGCACCCTCGCATCGAGGGTAGCCCTGGCACCCGGGTGCAAAGACATGATCGTCGTCATATGAGCCCTCCGCCCCACCTGCTAGCCTGACTTCAGGAGGCGGACGGACCATGAACACCACGCTCGATTCGACCATCGGTGAGATCGTCGCGGCAGACTTCCGCACGGCCGCGGTGTTCCATCGCCACGGCATCGATTTCTGCTGCCGGGGCGGGCGGCTTTTCCCCGCGGCGTGTCAGGAGCAGGGCGTGGACCCGGAGCGGCTGCTCGCGGAGCTCGACGAGGCGCGAAGGTCCGACGGCCCGGCTCCGCCCGACTTCGCCTCCTGGGACGAGCTCACGCTCATCGACTACATCGTGAGTCATCACCACGAGTACGTTCGCGCCATCACACCGACGCTCATCGCTCACACCGAGAAAGTGGCGCGCGTGCACGGCGGGACTCACCCGGAGCTGGGCGAGGTGTCGGCGCTGATGGCGGGGGTCGCCCGGGAGATGGCGACGCACATGCTCAAGGAAGAGCACATTCTCTTTCCGCACATTCACGCGATGGCGCAGGCAGCGCAGCAGGGCTGCCCGCCGCCGCCGTCGCCGTTCGGGACCGTCGAGAACCCCATTCGCATGATGGAGACGGAGCACGAATCCGCCGGCGAAGCCATGGCGCGGATCAGGGAGCTGACTGGAGGGTTCGTGCCGCCGTCGGACGCGTGCGCGACCTATCGTGTGTGCCTGCAGGAGTTGGACGCGTTCGAGCAGGACCTGCATCAGCACGTGCATCTCGAGAACAACCTGCTCTTCCCGAAAGCGCGCCGGCTGGACGCCCGCTGAGCCATGGTCATCCGCCCGGATGCCCCGCAGCCGCTTCTCTTCTTACGGTCCGCTCCGCTGGTATCCCCGACGGCGGGCAGCCAATGCGCCGGGCGCGAACTGCGGCCGAGCGGCGGGGTACCGCGCAAGCCGTTCACGCGCCGCCGCGGCGATCGCTCACAGCGGGTGCGGCAGCTCACGCAGCTCGTGTTCGGCGGGATCTCTGTGCTGGTGGGGATCCAGTTCTACCTGTGGGTCCGCTTCTACGAGACGGGCGGCGCATCCCTGAGGGTCAGCCGGCCTGCGGGCGTCGAGGCCTGGCTGCCCATTGCCGCGCTCATGACCCTGAAGGACTTTGTCCTGACCGGCTTCGTGCCCGAGGTCCATCCAGCCGGGATGTTCATGCTGATGGCGTTCCTCGCGATCTCGTGGATGTACCGGAAGGCCTTCTGCAGCTGGATCTGTCCCGTCGGCACTCTCTCCGAATGGCTGTGGACCGGAGGAAAAGCCACGTTCGGACGGACGTTCGCGCTCCCGCGATGGGCGGACGTGCCCCTGCGCTCGCTCAAGTACGTGCTCTTCGGCCTGTTCCTCTACGTGGTGCTCACCATGCCCGTGGACGAGATCCGGGAATTCCTGAGCAGCCCGTACGGGCTCGTCGCCGACGTCAAGATGCTCGACTTCTTCAGGCGGATGGGCAGAACGAGCGGCATCGTGGTGGCGCTGCTGGTGATTCTGTCGGTGTTCGTGAAGAACTTCTGGTGCCGCTACCTGTGCCCCTATGGCGCCATGACGGGTCTCGTGGCGCTCGTCAGCCCGACGAGGATCCGGCGTAATCCCGATGCCTGCATCGATTGCGCGAAGTGCGCCGCGGCGTGCCCCGCTGGTCTGCCCGTGGACACGGTGCTCTCAATCCGATCGGCCGAGTGCACGGCCTGCCTCTCCTGCGTCTCGTCGTGCCCGGCTGTGGGCGCCCTGGATCTGAAAACCGGTCTGCGCCGGGCGAGCGTTCCGGTCGAGCCCTGGGCTCTCGCCGCCGCGATTGCGGTCATCTTTGTCGGCCTCGTGGGCTACGCCAGGCTGGCAGGGTACTGGCACACCGACCTGCCCGACGCGCTGCTGTTCGATCTCATCCCGCGGGCGGCCGAATTCGCCCACCCCTGAATCGTCACTGGCTCCGGCGCCCATCCACCTAACCCCTCTTCTTTTTCCGTTTCCCGTGCCCGCTTCCCATTTACCATCGCGCGCATGCGCGCCGTCCTGGTCGTCTTCGTGCTGCTGGCGGTCGGACCGTCGGTCGTGCGGGCGCCGCGTGAGCCGCACGACTTCCTGCGGACGGCCGGCGGCATGTCGGAAGGGGACCTCGAGGCGCTCGACGGCGGCCGGCCCGTGGCGCGCGTGATCGAGACCGGGCGCCGTGAGATTGCCGTGGTTGGCGCGGTCCGGATCCGCGGGCCGCGGTCGCGCATGATCGCCCGCTACCGCGACGTGTCGAACCTGAGGAAGAGCAGCCTCGTCCTGCAGCTCGGGGTCTTTGGCCGCCCCGCACGCTCCGAGGATCTGCTGCCGCTCGAGTTCGAAGACTACGATCTGCAGGCGGTCCGCGACTGCAAGCCTGGGACCTGCGGGGTACGGCTCTCGCCGGCGGCCATGAACCGGTTCCACGGGTCCGTGACCTGGGAGAGCCCCGACTGGGCCATGCAATCGGCGGCGACCTGGCGGCAGATGCTGGCGGAGCTCATGGAGACCTATCAGGCCCGCGGCGATGGCAGCCTCTTCGTGTACCACAACCGGGAGGCACCCGTTTCCGTGGCGGGGGAGCTGCAGGCGCTCTATCTGCAGTCCTCGTACGTCACGCGCATGGCGCCCGAGCCGTTCCGCCACGTGCGGGAGTTCCCGCGCTCGCCGCTGGCGGGCGCCGAGAACGTCTTCTACTGGAGCAAGGACGACTTCGGGCTGCGTCCGGTCCTCAGCCTGACGCACCTGGTTGTCTACGATCCGCCTGCGCCGGCGCCCGCGCTCGTCGCCACCAAGCAGATCTACGCGACCCACTACTTCGACGCGGCGCTCGGGCTCACGCTCGCCATCGACGACGGGAGCGGTGGGTTCTACATGGTCTCGATCAACCGCGCGCGGACCCGCTCGTTGACGAGCCGCTTCCGCGGCGTCGTCCGGTCGATCGTGCAGGGCCGGAGCCGCGACGCGCTCGAGCGGATCCTGGGCTCAGTGAAGCAGGCGGTCGAGAACGGCCCGTCACCCGAGCGCGAGTGATTCGAGGCCGGAGCGATCGACGACGACGAACCCCTCCTTCTCGGTGAGCACGATCTGTTCCTTGCTCCAGCGGCTCATGATCCGGATGCTCGTCTCGATAGTGGTGCCGGTCAGGTCAGCGAGCTCCTGGCGGGACAGCGGCAGGGGTACGAACGTGCCGCGGCGCTCCTCACGCCCCATCTGCGCGGCCAGCTTCAGGAACAACCGGGCGAAGCGCGGCTCGATGCGGCCGCCGCTCAGCTCCGCGAGCCGGTTCGTCAGCTCCACGAGCCGCACGGTCAGCCCGGCCATCAGCCCGCGAACGAGCGAGGGATGCTCCTCGAGCAGGCGGAAGAACACGGGCCTGGCGATGACCAGGCACGTCGTGTCTTCGAGGGCGATGGCACTCGCGGGGAACGGCCGGCCCTCGTAGGCGGCGAGCGCGCCGAGCGGATCGCCGCGCCCGAAGACCTCGAGAATGAGGTCCTTGCCGGACGGCATCATCCGGAAGATCTTCACCCGTCCGGATGCCACGGTGTAGAAGGCATCCGAGGGCATGCCCTGCTCGAAGATGCTGTCGCCGCGCTCGTAGCGGCGGACGGCCGTGACCTCGGCCACGCGCCGGCGATCCTCGGCCGAGAGCTTCTGGAACACCGGCGTCGTGCGGAGCAGCTCCTCGGTCGCCTGTGGCATCTCGCTGGATCATAGCGCCGCTGTCCGGGCTTCCGAGGATCCCGGAGAAGCGCCGAAGGTCACACCCGCCGGGGCCGGGGAGCCGCTGACGATTTCCCGCAGGCCCGCGGACGATTCCCCGCCGCGCCGCCGGAAACCCGGCGTCCCGTCTCCGCCAGTTCGGACCAAATCGAAGGATTGCAGTCACTTACGCCGAGGCACATCGTTTGCCTATGTTGGCCGCGACGCTTCCCGGGAGAGCGTCCGGTGCAAGGCATTCATAGCTCCAAGCTGGTTGGAAACGGGGCTGCTTCCCGAAGCCGAGGAGGACACATGGGTCGCGTGACGCGAACCCTTGGCCCGATGGTCACGATCGCCGGCGCGCTTGGTGTCTGGCTGGCCGTGATGGCGACAGTGGGGGCGACCGCCTCACCGCGCCAGGACGGTTCAGCCGGGAGCAAGCCCGTCGCCGCGGCCTCCGCCGCGCAGGCGGTGCCCCCGAGCGGGTACGCCGGCGAACAGACCTGTCTCACGTGCCATGAAGACATGAAGAAGGGCTACCACGGTGGCGCCCACGCTCGTACGCGGAACGCACGGACCCCCGCGGCGAACCAGGGATGTGAGAGCTGCCATGGTCCCGGTCAGGAGCACGTGAACGCCGGGGGCGACAAGACGAAGATCAAGCAGCTGACGAAGATCTCGGCCCGCGAGGCCAGCGAGACCTGCACCACCTGTCACAACCGCTCCGAGCACCAGGAATGGGCCGGCGGCAAGCACGACGCGCGCAACATCTCGTGCCTCAGCTGCCACAGCGTGCACCAGCCGAAGTCGGAGAAGGCGCAGCTCAAGACCGAGACGCAGATCGAGACCTGCGTGCAGTGCCACTTCAAGGAAGTGAGCAAGGTCCGCAAGTCGTCGCACATGCCCGTGCAGGAAGGCAAGATGGAGTGCTCCACCTGTCACAACCCGCACGGATCGCAGAACGTGAAGATGCTCCGGAAGGGGAACTCGATCACCGAGAGCTGCGCGAGCTGCCACGCCGAGAAGCGCGGGCCGTTCCTGTGGGAGCACGCCGTCGGGCGCGAGAACTGCGTCACCTGCCACGATCCGCACGGGTCGAACAACGATCGGATGCTCGTCGCCAAGCAGCCGATGCTGTGTCAGAAGTGCCACATCCACGCGCGGCACCCCTCGACCATCTACGACACGACGCAGGTGAACAACAAGAGCAACCGGATTCTCGGCCGTGGCTGCGTCAACTGCCACTCGCAGGTTCACGGGTCGAACCATCCGACGTCGGGCAAGTATTTCATGCGGTAACGCCTGAGGAGAATGACAATGCGCACCAGAACGATGCTGATTGGAGCGCTGCTGTTGGGCTCCGCAGGCCTTGCCCGGGCCCAGGATCCGCAGCAGCAGGTCAACGGCGCGGCGGCCCAGCAGATAGCGACGCCGGCCGCGTCCTTCCAGCCGACGCTCGGACAGGTGGACTTCGGCTTCCGGGCCGACAGTACCAAGGGCGATGCCGCCCGGTACTATCGGTTCAAGGACTGGCGTGAAGGCGCGTTCCTCGATGCCTTCAAGTTCGAGAAGGAGACCGAGGTCAACCTGTTCCGGGCCGAAGCGAACAACGTGGGGTACCGCGATCAGCGGTATTTTGCCGGGTTCGAGTCGATCGGCCGCCTGAAGGCCGTGTTCGAGTGGAACCAGGTGCCGCTCTACATGACGGACGTCGCCCGGTCGCTCTATACGGATCAGGGCAACGGCGTGCTGTCGATCGACGACAGCGTGCAGGCGGCGCTGCAGGTCGCATCGGGGCTCGGCACGGCCGTCCGCGATCGCGCGATCTCGGCCGCGCTCGCGGACACGTCGCAGTTCGACATGCGGAGCCGCCGCGACGTAGCCATGTTCGACCTCGTCTACGCAGTCAACCGCGACGTGGACGTGATCTTCCGCGTCAACAACGCGAACCGTGTCGGCAGCCAGGTGTTTTCCTTCGGATTCGGCACCTCCCCGGGGCTGAATCCGTCCATGGAGATGGCCGCGCCCCTCGACGACCGCACCACCGACTTCGAGGGCAAGGTCGAGTACGCCAACAGGAAGGGGCTGCTGGCGGTCGGGTACAACGGTTCGTGGTACAACAACTCGATCGCGACGATTCGCTTCGACAACCCCCTGCGCGCCGTGGACGCCGTCAACGGGCCGTCCGTGGGCCAGGCGGCGTGGTGGCCGACGAGCACCGCGTTCTCGGTGAACGTGAACGGCGCCTACAACCTCGCGCGGCGGACCCGTGCGACGGCCGCCATCTCGTTCGGGCAGTGGAGCCAGGACGAGGAGATCGTGCCGCCCACGGTGAACACCGCGCTGGTGTCGCCCCCGCTCGAGAGGGCCACGGCGGAGACCGAGGCGGACATCGTCTCGATGGTCTACACGCTGAACTCGCGGCCGGCCGACACGCTCTGGCTGAACGCGAGATATCGCTACTACGACTACGACAACCAGACCCCGCACTTCACCGTCGAAAACGCAATCATCGGCGACTGGAGCCAGGGAACCCAGATCCACGAGACCGAGCCCGCGAGCTTCAAGCGGCAGAACCTCGATCTGGATGCCTCGTTCACGCCGTACGACTACGTCGCGCTGGGCGTGGGTTACGGCCGGGAGACGGGCGACCGGACCTTCCGCATCTTCGGGAGGACCGAGGACAACACCTTCCGCGTGACGGCGGACAGCACGGGCAACCAGTACTTCGGCGTCCGGTTCAAGTACGAGTACTCGACCCGCGAAGGCTCGGAGTTCGATCCGCACCTCCTCGAAGAGGTCGGGGAGCAGCCCGACACCCGTCATTTCGACATCGCCGACCGTGACCGGGATCGCACGAGTGTCATCCTGACGGTCACGCCGGTGGGGTACCTCAGCTTCAACGGGGCGGTCGGGTACGGCCACGACGACTACACGGATACCGGCTTCGGCCTGCGCGACAACGACAACAAGAACTGGTCGGCGGGCTTCGACGTCACCCCGATCGATACCGTGAGCTTCGGCTTCAGCTACGGCTACGAGCGGCTGACCGCGTTGCAGTACTCGCGCAACACGTCGTCTGATCCGGCATCGGCAGCCGGACAGGCGCAGTTCAACGACCCGCGCCGCGACTGGTCGATCGATCAGACCGACACGGTCAAGACGATCCTGGCCAGCGTCGACGTGATCAAGGCGTTCCCGAAGACGGACATTCGTGTGAGCTTCGACCAGAGCGATGGCGATGCAACCTATGTCTACAATCTGGCGACGCCGTTCCTGACGCCTGCGGTCCAGCAGCTGGTCCCGCTGAAGAACCAGCTGACCGGCTTCCGCGGCGACGTGCGGTACTTCGTGCGCCCGAACCTCGCGCTCGGGGTCCGCTACGACTACGAGAAATACAAGGTGGACGACTTCTCGCTGGACACGGGCGCCATCAACCGTCTGGATCCCGTGAACGCGAGCAACAACACGTTCGCCTCCACCATCTACACGAACTATCTCTTCCGCCCCTACACGGGTCACACCGCGTGGCTGCGGATGACGTATCTCTGGTAGCTGGAATCACGAGCCGCGGCTCGCAGCTCGCGGGGCCGCGGCTGAAATCCGGCCGCCGGCCGGTTCGCACCTCCGCCCTGCGGAGTCCCGGGTTGCGAGCCTGGCGGCGGGCAGCCGGAAGCCGAGTGGGTCCGGTCCCTTCGCCACTTCCTCCTGAGCAGCCGCAGTCCCGGCGGCTGCATCGCGAAGGGGCCGGCCCACCGCCACGGAAAAACACGGAAGAACCGCCACG
>DASPFV010000250.1:0-25959 GCA_035620975.1 Vicinamibacterales bacterium | reverse complement strand
ACGCGCGTGCGGCAGGGCTCGACGAACAGATCGTCATCGACGTGGCGGAGCCCCTCTTCCAGGAGGTACGCCAGCACGACATTCCCATCGTGCCTGCCGAGAGCATCGAGATCGAGGTCGAGTCCCTGCCGGAGGGCCCTCGCGAGCTGGGCGATCCGGCAGACCTGTCGCCCGCGCGCCGGACTCCGAGACGACGCGCCGCGCTCATCGCCGCTCTTCCGGTTGCGGCCCTGGTGGCCATCGGCGTACTCGTGCCCGAGGTACGACAGCACCTGAATCCGATCAAGCGGGATGTCGTGGTGACATCTGCGCCACGGCCCGCCGGCGAAGAGTCGCGTGAGCCCGCACCGCCCGCGGCGGCCTCCGTACCCCTTCCGGCAGCCAATCCTCCGGGTCCGGCTCCGGCCGGCAGCACCGGGACGATGGGGGGACGTCGCGCCGAGCGCCCGGCAGCAGGTCTCGAGCCGATCGACTACAGCCCGGCTTCCGCCAATGCCGGCAGCGCGTCATTCCAGGAAGAACCTCTGGCGGACTCCCGCGGTGGCAACTCGACCGCGGGTCCGTCGGGCGCCGTGCTGCGGATCACGCGAATCGTCAACGATACCGCCAGGAACTTCCATGTCCGTCCGTCGCCTGACGGCTCGCGCGTGGCGTTCGATTCCGATCGCGACGGGGTGCGCGGAGTCTACGTCGCGAACGAGGATGGATCGAACCTCCGCCGGCTCACGGGAAACGGCTTCGCCGCCGTGCCGAGCTGGTCTCCGGACGGCCGGATGCTGGCGTACGTCCGCGCGGAGAGCGATCACCCGCAGGTCTGGAATCTGTGGACCATGGATCTCGAGAGCCGGTCGGAACGCCGGCTCACCTCGCACCGCCGCGGCCAGCCATGGGGCGCGTCGTGGTTCCCCGACGGACGCCGTGTGGCCTATGGGCTCGAGGATCGGCTCGTGATTCTCGACATCGAGACGGGGCGTCAGCGCTTCTTCGAAGCGCCGCGGGAGCGCCGGTCGATCCGGGCACCTGCGGTGTCGCCCGACGGTCGATGGATCGTGTTCCACGTCGATCGTGATGGCGCCTGGCTGCTCGATGTCGCGGGGGGATCGATGCGGCGGGTGCTGGCGGATCCCCAGGTCGAGGATTACACGTGGTCTCCGGACGGCCGGCGCATCGCGTATCACAACCCAAGGTCCGGCGAGTGGGGCATCTGGCTGATGACGCACCGGTGAGATCGCGGTTCGCCGTCTGATCGCGTGCAGTTCCGTGCACGGCTTCGCGCCGTGCGGGGTCATGCTACACTCGCGCCTCGATGATGGGACGGCCTCTGGCAGGACTCCTCCTCGTCCTCACGACGGCGTGCGCGCAGGAGGCTCCGCCGATGGAGAGCCATCCCGTCAGGCGCGCGAGCGACATCTTTCTTCCGATCCAGACCGAGACGATTACCGCGATCGTGCCGCGGCACGCCACGCTCGAGGCGTTGCTGAACCGGCACGCGCTGCCCTCGGATCTCGTGCAGGCCGCGGTCCAGGCCGTGCGGACGGTCTTCAATCCCCGCGAGCTGCGCGCCGACCGCCCATACCGCCTGGTCCGGTCCGTCGAGGGCTTCCTGCGGGAGTTCGAGGTCGAGCTCGATGCCGACCGTCTCCTGCGCGTTGTCAACGACGATTACGCCCGGCCGACGAACCTGCGTGCGGAGGTGCTGCCGATCGCGAAGGACGCCGCCGTTGTCGCCATACGGGGGGAAATCGATGCGGATCACCCGTCGGTGATCGCGGCCATGGACGAGACCGGCGAGAGCGTGCCGCTGGCGATCGCCCTCGCCGAGATCTTCAGCGGCCAGATTGACTTCAACCACGATCTCCAGTCCGGCGCCTGGTTCGAGGTGCTCTTCGAGAAGTTCACGCGCGAGGGGCAGTTCGCCGGCTACGGGCGGATACTCGGGGCCCGGTTCGGCAACGACGGCGAGGTCTTCCAGGCGTTCCACTGGACCAAGCCCGGGACGGCGAAAACCGGCTATTACGACGAGGACGGCCGATCGCTGAAGCGGTTCTTCCTCCGTTCTCCGCTCCGGTTCGAGCCGCGGGTCACGTCGGGGTTCTCCCGACGGCGTTTCCACCCGGTGCACCGCACGTACCGCGCGCACCTGGGCGTGGACTACGGCGCTCCGCACGGCTCGCAGGTGGTCGCAGTGGCGAGCGGGGTCGTCGTCTCAGCCGGATGGGCGGGAGGGGGCGGGAACCAGGTCCGCCTCAGACACGCCGGCGGCTACGAGAGCTACTACCTGCATCTGTCGTCGTTCGCCAGGGGCGTCCGGCGCGGGGCTCGCGTGAGCCAGGGGCAGGTCATCGGGCGGGTGGGGTCGACGGGCACGGCGACCGGGCCGCATCTCGATTACCGGCTGCGCCGCAACGGTGTCTTCGTCAACCCGCTCGCCGAGCATCGTCGCCTCCCACCCGGGGAACCGATTCCCGCCGGGTCTCTGCCCGTGTTCCATGCCGCTCGTGACGGGCTGCTCCGGCAGCTCTCGGAGACGCTGCTCGTCGAGGCCGGCGCGCCGGACAAGCCGGACGCGGTGCGCGCAGCGCAATCGCCCGTGACAGCGACCCCTGCGGGTCGCGAGCCTCTGAAATAAAATAGCCGGATGGCTGTGCTCCATCCGTTCCGGGCGCTCCGTCCCGCGCCCGAAGCGGCTCCGCACGTCTCATCCGTTCCCTACGACGTCGTCAGCACCGAGGAAGCCCGTCAGCTCGCCGCCGGCAACCCCCTCAGTTTTCTGCACGTCACGCGCTCGGAGGTCGACCTGCCGCCGGAGGCCGATCCGTACTCGCCGCAGGTGTACGCGCTGGCCCGGCGCAACCTCGACGCGCTGCGTTCACGCGCGCCGCTCGTCGTCGACGACATCGCTTCGCTCTACTGCTATCGCCTGAAGATGGGCTCGCACGAGCAGACCGGCGTCGCCGGGTGTTTCTCGGTGGACGAATACGAGCGCGACGTCATCCGGAAGCACGAGCGGACACGCAGCGACAAGGAGGACGATCGGACGCGTCACATCGTCGAGCTGCGCGCGCAGACGGGTCTCGTATTCCTCACGTATCACCGTACGGCCGACGTGGACGCGATCCAACGGCGGGTCACGGAGGGGCAGCCTCTCTACCACTTCACGGCAGCCGACGGCGTCCAGCACACCGTCTGGCGCGCGTCGGCCGACGACACGCGCGCGCTGGTCCAGGCGTTCGGGCGTGTTCCTGCCCTATATATCGCGGATGGGCATCATCGCGCCGCGAGCGCCGCCCGCGCGCGCGCCGAGCTGCGGGCTGGAACGGCGGCGCCCTCCGAGATCGAGAATGCGTCCCGGTTCATCGCCGTCGCCTTCCCTCACAACCAGGTGCAGATCCTGCCGTACCACCGGGTCGTCGGGGACCTGGCGGGCCAGACACCGGAGGCCTTCCTCGAGGCGGTACGGGCGCGCGTACCGGTGACCGACGGTCCGGCGGTTCCGCGTCGGACCGGGGAGGTTTCGATGCACCTGGCCGGGCGGTGGTACTCCATCGACCTCGCCGGCGCCGGCCGGGCGGACGACTCGCGGGCGAGCGGGCTGGACGTCGCGCTCCTGCAGCGCCACGTGCTCGAGCCCGTGCTGGCCGTCGGGGACATCCGTACGGACACGCGCATCGATTTCGTCGGTGGTTCGCGCGGCATCGCCGCGCTCGAGCAGGCGGTCCGCGAGGGCCGCGCGACTGTGGCGTTCTCCATGTTCCCCGTGGGCGTGGACGATCTCATGACCATTGCCGACGCCGGCGGAATCATGCCGCCCAAGTCGACCTGGTTCGAGCCGAAGCTCAGGGACGGCCTGCTCGTGCACCAGATCTGAAGGCGGAGCCTGTCTCGGCCGAGGTCCGGCTCACGGTGGTGTTCTCCGGCCGGCGCCCGCGAGCCGGACCAGAGAGCCGGGACCGGGAAGAACCGGAGGCGCCACGGCACGCGACAAGGAAGGCGGCTGACATGAAGGTGCTGGTAGCCGACAAGTTCGAGCAGAGCGGGCTCGAGGGGCTGAAGGCGGCCGGCTGCGAGGTGCTGTACGAACCCGATCTCAAGGACACGGCGCTCCCTGGTGCCGTCCGGCGCTCGGGGGCTGAGGTGCTCGTCGTTCGCAGCACCCGGGTCACGAGCGAGACGCTCGACGCCGGCCGGCTCGGTCTGGTGGTGCGGGCCGGTGCGGGCTACAACACAATCGACGTCGCAGGAGCGTCGCGACGCGGCATCTACGTTTCCAACTGCCCCGGCCGCAACGCCATCGCCGTCGCGGAGCTGGCCTTCGCGCTGATCCTCGCGCTGGACCGGCGCGTGCCGGACAACGTGGCCGCCCTGCGCGCGGGGACCTGGAACAAGCAGGAGTTCTCAAGGGCGAAGGGGCTGTTCGGCCGGACGCTCGGGCTGCTCGGCATCGGGAGCATCGCCCGGGAGATGGTTCGCCGTGCGGCGGGGTTCGGCCTTCACACCGTCGTCTGGAGCCGGCGATTCGACGGACAGGACCGTCCGCTGAGCGAGAGCGAGGCGAGCGACCTGGGCCTGGAAGCCGCGATGCGGACGGCCCCGATTCACCTCGCACCGGGGCCCGGCGCCGTCGCGGCCAGAGCCGACATCGTCAGCGTGCACCTCGCGCTCGGCCCCGGGACGGCGAAGCTCGTCAACGCGGAGTTCTTCGCCCGCATGAAGCCCGGCGCGTTCTTCGTGAACACGTCGCGGGGCGAGGTCGTGGATCACGCGGCGCTCGCGGATGCCGTCCGCGAGAAGGGGCTCCGCGTGGGTCTCGACGTCTTCGCCAGCGAACCGGCGTCGGGCAGAGCCGAGTTCAAGGACGACCTCGTGGCGCTGCCGACCGTCTATGGAACGCACCACATCGGTGCATCCACGGACCAGGCGCAAGAGGCCATCGCGGCCGAAACCGTACGCATCGTCCGCAGCTACAAGGAGAGCGGCCGCGTGCCGAACGTCGTGAACCTGGCGACCCGCACGCCCGCGACGCACATGCTCGTGGTGCGCCACCGCGATCGGCCTGGCGTGCTGGCGCACGTCTTCGGGCACCTGCGCGAGGCGGAGCTCAACGTGCAGGAAACGGAGAACGTCGTCTTCGAGGGGGCCGAGGCGGCGGTTGCCCGCATCAACCTCGACGGCCGGCCGTCGGCCGAGGTCTGCGGCCGTATCGCCGGCGGGAACGCCGACGTGCTCGACCTTCAGGTGGTCCAGTTGTGAGTTGCGCCTTGTCAGGGCGCGCGTGCGGATTATGACTCGTTCACGCCGCCCCCGGCTCCCAGAAAGGTCCCTATGACTACTACTGCCACTCGTATCTTCAACTTCTCCGCCGGTCCCGCAGTGCTGCCCGTCGAGGTGCTCGAGGAAGCGCAGCGCGATCTCGTCTCGCTGCCCGGCGTGGGCATGTCGATCCTCGAGATCAGCCATCGCTCGAAGGTGTTCGACGACGTGGTCCAGGGCTGCGAAGCGGACCTGCGGAACCTCGGCGGCATCCCGGACGACTACCACGTCCTCTTCCTGCAGGGAGGGGCAAGCCTGCAGTTCTCGATGGTGCCCATGAATCTGCTTCCTCCGGGAGCCTCGGCCGACTACATCCTGACGGGGGTCTGGTCCGACAAGGCGCTGAAGGAGGCCGAGCGGGTTGGCACGGTGAAAGTTGCGGCGTCCACGGCTGGCGAGCGCTACGCACGCGTGCCCCGGCAGGACGAGCTGACCCTGGATCCGTCGGCCGCCTACGTCCATATGACGACGAACAACACGATCTACGGAACGGAGTGGCACTACGTGCCTGCCGTGGGTGCCGTTCCGCTCGTCGCCGACGCCTCGTCCGACATCTTCAGCCGGCCGATGGATGTGCCCAGGTACGGCCTCATCTACGCCGGTGCGCAGAAGAACCTGGCCCCGGCCGGCCTGACGCTCGTCATCATCCGCAAGGACCTCGCCGAGCGCTCCCCCGCGTCGCTTGCGACGATGCTGCAGTACCGGGTGCACGCGGAGAACAAGTCCTTGTACAACACGCCGCCCGTATTCGCCATATACGTCATGCGGCTGGTGATGAAATGGCTGACGCGGGAGGGCGGACTCCAGGCGATGGAGGCGCGCAACGTCCGGAAGGCCGAGAGGCTCTACGCGGAGATCGATCGGACAGGCTTCTACCGCGGCCACGCGCACCGGGACAGCCGGTCGCGGATGAACGTGACCTTCAGGCTGCCGACTGAACAGCTGGAGACGCAGTTCACGAAGGAGGCCACGGCCGCCGGGCTCGACGGGCTGAAGGGACACCGATCGGTCGGCGGGCTTCGGGCCTCGATCTACAACGCCTTCCCGGAGGCCGGTGTGGACGCGCTGGTCGAGTTCATGCGGGAGTTCGAGCGGAAGCACGGGTAGACAGCATCCTCCGGATCGGAAGGGCCGTGCGCCCTTCCCACATCTGCACTCGCCGCTCCTGGCCCCTTTGGCAAGCTCAGTGGGATCAGCCGGTTGCGGTCGTACAGAAGTCTTACAAACCTTCCCCGCGGTACCTGCTAGGTTGGACGTGGTCTTTTTCTCACGAGGAGTCTCGGTGACCACGCTTCCGACCCAGGGCCGAACACCATATTCGTACGGCACTCTCAACTGGCTCACGGCCTTCTTCATGGTGCTGTTCCACGTCGCTGCGGTGGCGGCGCTGTGGTTCTTCAGCTGGACGAACCTGCTGGCCGCGATCGCGCTCCACTGGGTGGCCGTCGGCCTGGGCATCAGCCTGGGCTATCACCGCCTCCACACGCACCGCGGCTACAGGACGTCGAAGACGTTCGAGTATGTCCTGGCGGTCTGCGGCACGCTGACGCTCGAAGGCGGTCCAATCTTCTGGGTGGCCACGCACCGCGTCCACCATCAGCACTCCGACAAGGACGGCGACCCGCACACGCCCCGTGACGGCGGCTTCTGGGCGCACATGGGGTGGATCCTGTTCGGCGACACCCATCACAACAACACGGCGCTCATGTCGAAGTACGCGCCGGACCTCGGCGCAGATCCGTTCTATCGCTGGCTCAACACGTACCACTACGTGCCGCTCACGGCGCTGGGCGTGCTCCTGCTGGCGATTGGCGGCTGGCCGCTGGTGCTGTGGGGCATCTTCCTGCGCGTCGTCGTGGGCCTGCACGCGACGTGGCTGGTGAACTCGGCCACGCACATGTGGGGGACGCGCCGGTTTCCGACCCGCGACGATTCCCGGAACAGCTGGTGGGTCGCCTTCCTCACGTTCGGCGAGGGATGGCACAACAACCATCACGCGCATCCCGTGTCGGCCCGCCACGGTCTGGTGTGGTACGAGTTAGACATCAGCTGGATCACGCTGAAGGCGCTTGCGGCCGTCGGCGTGGTGTCGGATCTGAAGGTGGCGAAGGTTCCTGCCCGGCTGCCGCGCGAAGAAGCCGCCTGACGGCTGACCCCGGGCCGCAGCAGCCCCGGCGGGGCGGGCCAGGCCGGTGAGCTCCGGCGGGCAGGCCGGCAGCCCCGTGCTGTCGCCCCGCGGTATTCTTGAGACATGATCAGCGGCCGGCGCCGATCGGTCATCTTCTTCACGGTCCTCGGCATCTGCCTCGTCGCGATTGCCGTCGCCCTCAACGTCAGCTGGATCGTTCTGAACTGGCGTCAGGGCCTGCTGGCGATCCTGGGCGTCATCTTCTTCCTGCTCATCATCGCGGGGCTGGTGCTCAACACGATCTTCCTCGTGCGCGAGATTCGCCGCAACGAGCAGCACGACTCCTTCATCAATGCTGTCACCCACGAGCTGAAGACGCCCGTGGCCTCCATCCGCCTCTACCTGCAGACGCTGCAGACGCGTGAGCTGGACGAGGCGCGCCGGCGCGAGTTCTACCGGATCATGCTGGAGGACAGCGACCGCCTGCTCCATACGATCGAGCAGGTGCTTCGAGCCGGCAGCACGGGGTCGCGCTGGCGCCGCATCACGAAAGCCCGGGTCGATCTCGGCGAGATCGCCGGCGAGTGCGTGGCCCTCGCGCGGACGCGCTTCCATCTCGACGAGGCGGCGCTCGCGTACCGGCAGCTGATTGCCTCCCGGCCCGCGCTGGTCCTGGGCGACCCCGACGAGCTGAAGGCGGCCGTGTGGAACCTCATCGACAACGCGGTGAAGTACTCCGGCGCGACCGTCCAGGTGGAGGTGCTCCTCGAGGAGATCGACGGGGGGCGGCTGGCCATCCGCGTCAAGGACCGTGGGGTCGGCATCTCCTCGGCGGAGCTCAAGCGGATCTTCCGGCGCTTCTACAGGATTCCCGCCAGCGTAGCGCTCCGGACGAAAGGCAGCGGCCTGGGGCTGTTCATCGTGCGGTCCGTCGCGCGGAAGCACGGCGGGCGCGCGTTCGCCGAGAGCGACGGGCAGGGACGTGGCAGCACCTTCACGCTCCTGCTGCCGAAGGCCGCCGAGGCATGAGCTCCCCGGTTCCGCGCGTGCTGATAGTCGAGGACGAGCAGCATCTGGCCGAGGGGCTGCGGTTCAACCTCGAGGCCGAAGGCTATGCCGTCGAGGTCGTCGATACCGGCGAGCGCGCGCTCGCGCGGCTGATCGGGAGCGGCCGCGAGCGCTTCGATCTCGTCGTGCTCGACGTGATGCTGCCACGCAAGGACGGCTTCGCCGTCGTCGCGGAGCTGCGCGAGGCGCGGGAGTTCGTGCCGGTGCTGATCCTGACGGCCCGCGGCCGGCCGGAAGACGTCCTGAAGGGCTTCGCGGCGGGCGCCGACGATTATTTGCCGAAGCCCACGGAGCTCGCCATCCTGATCGCCCGTGTAGGCGGGCTGATCCGGCGGACCCGGTGGCTGCGCCGTGCGTCGGACCGATACGCCTTCGACGGCAAGATCATCGATTTCGACACCCTCGAGCTGCGTGTGGGCGACCGCACACTGCCGCTGACGCTCATGGAGGCCAACCTGCTGCGGTATCTGGTCATGCACGAGGGCCAGGCCGTCTCGCGCAAGGCGATGCTCGAAAACGTCTGGGGCGTGCGCGAAGACACCGACACCCGCGCCATCGACAACTTCATCGTCCGGCTGCGCCGCTACATCGAGCGCGAGCCCTCCAAGCCGCGTCACCTGCTGACCGTCCGGAGCGTCGGCTATCGCTTCATTGCCGAGCCCGGACGGGGGTGATTTCCAGATTCCACCGCTCCCCGCCCGCGACCGCGCCCATAGCACCTTCGTCTCATCGTGACCGACCGTCGGGGCGTGCTTGAGCCCTGGCTCATCGTGAGCGACGGTCGGTGCGTGCAGCGCCAGCGCCCACGGTCGCCCCGATGAACTTCATCTCGTCCTCGTCGCGTCGTGCCCCTGGGGCTCGCCGCGACTGACGGGGGTGCGTGCATCGGTGATCCGGCACATCCCCGTCGATCCGCGACCCCGGGTGCAGCAGGAATCCGCGACTACTCGCGGCCGGTGACGAAGGGTGCGCCGCGGCGACGGCGGCGCCGCCGGCGGCGCCGCCGGAATGGCAGCTCGTTGCCCGGCTCGACGGCCCTGGGCGTGGGATGAGGTGTCTGATTGCGCAGATCCTGCCAGTGAGCGAGGACGTCCGCTCGATCGCCGTGTATCTCGAGCCACGTGAGCGCGTCGTCGAAGGCCGGACGGTGCAGCAGGCTCCGTTGCACCCGGGACGGTGCGCGGAGGTCGAGCAGACGTGGCTGCAGGGCCAGGATCTGGTGCAGCCGCTCGGCGTCGCGCCGGGGAATCGGCAGCATGCCGAGATCCACGCGCCGCTCGAGCGGATCCGCGGAGAACCGCTGCGCTCGTCCCACCAGGCCGAGCGGCGCCAGCAGCGTCCCCGCCAGCAGCGGATTCGTGAGCGTGTCGGGTGGCGCGGAGAAGCGGGCACGATACGCATCGAGCGCCGTCACGGCCCGCCAGAACGCCTCGGGCGCCGCAGCGAGCTCGGGCGTGATCTCCTTCAGCAGCCCCGTCGACCTGAGCTGCCGCAGCGCGCCTTCGGCGTGCCCCGACCGGAGAATCTTGTAGTACTCCTCGAGCAGTCTGGCCGGGGCGCTCTTGCCGATCTCGTGGCGATGCACCGCAATCGCCTCGAGGACGGGCGGATCGATCGCGAACTGCAGCCGGGCAGCGAGCACGACGGCGCGCAGCATGCGGACCGGATCCTCCAGGAACCGCACGTCGGGATCGCCAATGCAGCGGATGATCTGCTCGTCGAGATCCCGCAGACCGCCGACGTAGTCGATCACCGCGAACGTGCCGATGTCGTAGAAGAGTGCGTTCACCGTGAAGTCCCGGCGGAAGGCGTCCTCTTCGGGCGTTCCGTAGGTGTTGTCGCGGTGAATCAGCCGGTCGGAGCGGCGCCTCGCCGGACGCTCGTCAGGGTCGGGCGGCAGCGGCTCGTCCGGAGCCACGACGTCGGACGCCCGGGCAGTGGCGATGTCGATCTCGGGGGTTCCTTCCTGCGGAGCCACCTGGCGGCGGAACGTGGCCACCTCGATGGTCGCCGGGCCGAACTTCACGTGCGCGAGGCGGAAGCGCCGCCCGATGATCCAGCAGTTGCGGAACAGCTTCTTGACCTGGTGCGGGTGAGCGGAGGTGCCGACGTCGAAATCCTTCGGGCGCCTCATCAGCAGCAGATCGCGGACGCTCCCCCCGACGAGATAGGCGATGAAACCGGCTTCGTGCAACCTGTAGAGGACCTTGAGGGCGGCGGGATCGATATCGCGGCGCGAGATGACGTGGTCGGCCCGGGGCAGGATGGTTGGTTCCACCATCGCCTCGGATTATAGCATCATGCCAGGGCCACTGGCGGCGATTAAGTCGCTGAAATTCTTAAACTTAGGGTTGTCGCCCGCATGTGCTACCATCGCGCGATGCGCTGGCTGGTGGTTCTCGCCCTGGCGGGAGGGTTTGCCGGGCCGGCCCATTTCTCCGATCAGCTCGCCGAGGCGCGCCGCCTGTACAACAGCGGCCAGTACGAGGCCGCCGAGAAGCTCGCCCGCCAGGAGCTCGAGATTCCGGGCAGCGTCGACGCGGCCCGTGTCGTGCTCGCTCGCGTGCAGCTCGAGCGCTACCGCCAGTCTGCGGACGCGGACGATCTCGCCGCCGCCCGCGAGTCGCTTCGCTTGGTCAATCCGCTGTCGCTCGAGTCGCGGGAGCAGGTCGAATACACGATCGGTCTGGGTGAAACCCTCTACCTGACTGACCAGTTCGGCGCGGCAGCCCAGCTCTTCGAATCCGTGCTGATTCGTTCGAGCGTGCTCGGGCCCTCGGCCCACGAGCGCGTCCTCGACTGGTGGGCCACGGCGGTGGATCGGAACGCTCAGGCGCGTCCGGTCGAGGAGCGCGCAGCAGCCTACACGGTTGTCCTCGACCGCATGCGCGAGGAAATTGCGGAGTATCCGGGCTCGACGGCAGCGGCTTACTGGCTCGCCGCTGCGGCCCGTGGCGCGGGCGATCTGGAGGGCGCCTGGCAGGCGGCGCTCGCCGGCTGGGTTCGCGCTTCGATGACGGAGGACCGCGGGGCCGCGCTGCGCGCCGATCTCGAGCGCCTCGTCGTGCAGGCAATCCTGCCCGAACTCTCCGCCCGACTGCAGCGCGGGGGTGACACCCGGCAGGCGCTCTCCGCGATGCTGGCCGAATGGAAAGCCTTCAAAGAGGCGTGGACCAGGTAAAAGAACCAGGAACCTGGCACCTGGAACCTACTTGGCTTCCCGCCAGTTCTCGCCGATGCCCACGTCCACTGTCAACGGCACGGCCAGCTCGACGGCACTCTCCATGAGGCCCTTCACGTGCGCGGCCGTCTCGTCGGCGGCTGGGACAGGGGCTTCGAACAGCAGCTCGTCGTGGACCGTGAGGATCATGCGGGCGCGGCCGTCCGCTACACGCGGAAGGCCGGCGTGCACGTCGATCATGGCTTGCTTGAGGATGTCGGCCGCCGTGCCCTGGATTGGCATGTTGACCGCCTCGCGCTCGGCTCGCGCCCGCAGCTGGCCGTTCTTGTTGTTCAGGTCTGGCACGAGCCGCCGCCGGCCGAACATCGTCTTCACGACCCCGGTCGTGCGGGCGCGTGTGAGCAGGTCGTCGATGAAGGCCCTCACGCCCGGAAAGCCTGCGAAGTAAGCGTCGATGAACGCCTGCGCCTCCTGCCGGGACACGCCGATGTCCTTGGCCAGGGTGAACGCCTGCTTTCCGTAGAGCAGCGCGTAGTTGATGATCTTGGCCCGGCGACGCAGCTCGTGCTCGCCGAGCCCGCTGTTCGCACCGAACACCTTCAGCGCCGTCCGATCGTGGATGTCCTCGTTGCGCCGGAAGGCGTCGACGAGCGCGGCGTCGCCGGAGAGGTGCGCGAGCACGCGCAGCTCGATTTGCGAGTAGTCGGCCGAGATCAACACGTGTCCCGGCTCGGCTACGAACGCACTCCTGATGCTGCGCCCCAGCTCGGTGCGGATCGGGATGTTCTGCAGGTTCGGGTCGCTGCTGCTCAGCCGCCCGGTGACGGCGTGGCTGAAGCAGGTGTGCACGCGCCCGGTCTCCGGGCTCACGAGCTGCGGCAGGGCGTCGATGTAGGTCCCCTTCAGCTTCTGGAGCGCGCGCCACTCGAGCACCAGGCGGGGGAGCTCGTGCGTGAGCGCCAGTTCCTCGAGGACCTCGAAGGCGGTCGACTGTGCTTTCGTCTTCGTCGTCCGACGGATGGTCTCGGTCCGCAATCCCATGCGGTCGAACAGGATCTCCGAGAGCTTCTTGGGCGAGTTGACGTTGAACTCCTCGCCCGCGAGGCGGTAAATCGCGGCGGCAAGGCGGTTCAGCTCCTGCTCCACGCTGTCGGACTGGGCGCGGAGGGCGGCGCCGTCGATCCGCACGCCGGTGCGTTCGAGATCCACGAGCACGGGGATGAGCGGCTGCTCGATCGCCGTGTAGAGCGCCTCGAGGTCCTCGCGCCGGAGCAGCTCCCGCAGCGTGCCGGAGAGCTGCAGGGACAGGTCCGCACGTTCGCCGGCGAAGTCGCGGGCGGCGTCGGTGGGGAGGTCGGCGAACGACACCAGCTTCGCCCCGCGGCCGCACACGTCCTCCTCCCGGAGGGCCTTGTACCCGGCGTGTTCGATCGCCAGGTCCTCGATGGGATGTGCGAAGCGGGCGTCGAGCAGATAGCCGGCGAGCATCGTGTCGGTGTCGATGCCGCGCAGTGTGATGCCATACCGCGCCAGCAGGATGGCGTCGACCTTCAGATCGTGGCCGACCTTCTGCACGTCTTCGTCCTCGAAGACGTCGCGGAGTGCGTCGAACGCCTCCGCGGCGTTGAGGGTGTCACCGGGCGCGGCGTCGGCGCCGGAGCCGCCGAACAGGCCGCCCCCGCGCGAGTCGCGCGCGAGGGGTACGTAGCGAGCCTGGCGCGGCGCCACCGCGCACGCGATCCCGACGATGTGCGCGCGGGTCGAGGCCGGCGAATCGCCCAGGATCCGGAGGCCGAAGCGCCCGGCCTGCCGGAGCAGGCCGGCCAGCTCGCGCAGTTCCGCGAGGCTGCTGACGACCTGGTAGTCCTTCCCGACGGTGTCCGCCGTCGGCGCGTATTCGAGCACCAGCGATCGGAACCCGAGGCGCGTGAAGAGGTCGAAGCATTTCTCGCGGGAGACGCCGCGGTATCTGAGCGCCTCGGGCTCGAACTCCACGGGGACGTCGACGCGGATCCGCGCCAGCTCGCGGCTCTGCCGCGCATCTTCCGCGTGCTGCAGCAGGCCTTCGCGATATCGCTTGTTCGATACCTCGCCGGCGTGTGCGAGCAGCGCCTCGAGGGAGCCGTGCGAGGCAATCAGGTCGCGCGCGCCCTTCTCGCCGATGCCCGGCACGCCCTTGATGTTGTCGATCGAGTCGCCCATCAGGGCCATGACGTCGACCACCTGCGACGGCGTGACGCCGAACCTCTCCCTGACCCCCGCCTCGTCGTACCACGTCCCGTCGTCCTTCGGGTTGTAGACCTTGATGCCGTCGTGGACCAGCTGGAAGAAATCCTTGTCGCCCGTGACGATCGCCACCTCGAACCCGGCTTCGGCGGCCTTGCGCGCCAGCGTCCCGATCACGTCGTCGGCTTCGAAGCGGGCCGACGTGAGGATGGGGACGCCGAACGCCTCGCACGCCTCGTGCACCCAGGGGATCTGTTCGGCGAGGTCCGGCGGCATGGGCGACCGGTTGGCCTTGTAGTCGGTCGCCATCTCGGAGCGGAACGTCGGTCCCGCCAGGTCGAACGAGGCCGCGATGAACTGCGGCTGATGATCGGCGATGAGCTTCCGCAGCATCGTGACGAAGATATAGACGGCGTGGGTGGACCTGCCGCCCGGCCCGCTGAGCCCCGACCCGCGCATCGCGTGATACGCGCGGTACATCTGCGAGCTGCCGTCGATGAGGAACAGGCGCGGCGGCGAAGACATCGATGTGAATTGGCGGAGCGGTGCGGCGGGGATGGCGCCCGGCGGATCCGATTCCCCGGAACGGCCCCGGCAGGCTGGCGCTCTCGTCCGTGAACGTCAGCCTCACCGGACCGGACCGTCGCGTGAGTATATCATTCGGCCATGGTCCGGTTGTGGAGCGACGCGCGCGTCGGCCGCACGATTCTGGCTGCCGCGATCCTCTGGACGACTGTACTCGGCAGTGCGTGTCGTAGCGGCCTCTTCGGGAAGGTCTACGAGTACGAGGAGGACCTGTACCTCTCCCTGGATGGATCGGCCGATCTCATCGTGAACGCGTCGATCCCGGCGCTGGTGGCGCTGCGCGGCCTGGAACTGAGCGTGGATCCCCGGGGGTTCGTCGATCGCACGAAGATTCGCGCCGCGTACGAGTCGCCCGTGACCGAGGTCACGCGCGTCAGCCGCCCCTGGCGGCGCAGCGGCCGCCGGTTCGTGCAGATCCGGCTCAAGGTGCGCGACGTGCGGCGGCTGTCGGAAGCAGGCCCGTTCGCGTGGTCCACGTACTCGCTCGCGCAGAAGGCCGATCAGATCGTCTTCACGCAGGCCGTGACGACGTCGGAGCTCAGGCGCGGAACGCTCAGGAACGTGGGCTGGACCGGCGGCGAGCTGGTGGCCTTCCGCGTCCACGCTCCGAGCCGCATCGTCTGGCACAACGCGCGGGACCTCGACACGAACGAGACCCTCGACGTCGAGCGCGGCAACATCCTCGGCTGGGAGCAGCACCTCGCGGATCGACTCGACGGTCAGCCTGTGGCGATCGAGGTGCGGATGGACGATCAGTCGATTCTGTATCGGACGCTCTGGCTGTTCGCCGGCGCGTTCGGGTCGGCGGTGCTGGTCATCGGCGGGCTGATCTGGCTGGCGATGCGAAAAGGGGCCCGCGAAGCGGCAGCCTCGCCAGGCCCTCTGCGCTGACGTCGTCTCCGACCAGGCCGGCCACCAGTGGCCATTCAGTCGCCAGGCATCTCCGCATCCGTCCTCAGCCGGCTCGTGAGCGAGAGCTCGCCCCAGCCGGTCGCCAGCGAGCGAGCCAGCATGCGCTCCACGTCGCTGTTCACCACGCCGGTGAGCGTCACCCGCCCGTTCTCCACGATGATGTGAATCGGCGGGTTCGCCATGGACGCATAGTGAAAGAATGACGGGTTGCGGTAGATCGCGCGCGCGATCTTGTAACGGAGCTCCTCGTCGAACTGCGAGACGGGCAGCACGTCGATCCGGTTGCGCACCTCGCTCACCCCGTCGATGGCTGCCACCCTCCGCCCGATGTCGTGCCTCTTGAACGGCATGGTCACCTTGCCGGTGAGCGTCACCACCCCGTTCTCGACGTGCGCAGTGACGTCGTCGAAGATCGTGAACCGCGCGTAGCGGTTGATCTCGCGGACGATGTCGATGCCAACCCGCTCGTCGCGCCGGTCCTGCGCCTGCAGCGGCAGGGCGAGCAGCAGCAGCGCCGCGACGGTTCCCCCGAACTGTAGCCTCCGGGCCTTCATGGAACTGACCTCCGGCCGCTTTTCCGGGCGGCCCTGTCGGACTGGCATCCCAGTCTGCCGAGGCAAAGGAAGTGCCACGCGATGGCGTGAGAAACCGGCCGTTTCCGCGTGACACGGCCCCTGCGGCCATCCCGGACTGGCGTCCCGGGAGGACAGGGGCGGGGGCATCGCCGCGTCACAGCAGGGTAATCGTCGCCACTCCGGCGGCAATCAGGGCCAGCTGCCGCAGCGCTCCACCCTCCAGCCCTCCGCGATGCAGATCGGGAATCAGATCCGCCATGGCGACGTACAGGAAGTTCCCCGCCGCAAACGACAGCACATAAGGCAGCAGGTCGGGGATGATTCGCGATCCGAGCAGCATCCCTGCCGCGCCGAGGACGCCGCCGACGCCCGAGAGCAGGTTCAGCGTGAAAGCACGCATTCGGGAGTACCCGGCCCGCAGCAGGATGGCGACGTCGCCGACTTCCTGCGGGATCTCGTGCGCCGCGACGGCGATCGCCGTGGTGATGCCGAGCGGCACCGAGATGACCACCGCTGCCGCGATGACGGCGCCGTCGACGAACGTGTGGAACGCGTCGCCTACGATGACCAGCGAGGCGGCGCTGCGACCGTGGACCTCACATTCCTCGGTGCTGTCGTGGCAGTGACGCCAGAGGACGAGCTTCTCGAGCACGAAGAACGCGAGCACCCCGGCGAGCAGCGAGCTCAGCGCCGCGGGCGGCGGCAGCCGCTCGAGCGCCTCGGGCAGCAGCGCGAGCAGTGCCGCGCCGAGGAGCGTGCCGACGGCGTACGAAATCAGCCAGGGCACGAGCCGGACGCGAATGTGATCACCCAGGAGGAGGAAGATGGACGCGGTGAGCAGGCCACCCAGACTGCCGAGCACACTCAGGCCCACGGCGGTCGCGTAAATCTGCACCTCGCGATTCTATCCCGGCGGCAATCGGCGATTGGGATGGGGATCGGAGAGGAGAGACCGGGATAGCGATGGGGAGTCCGGCCGCGCGGTGATCACGGGCGGCGGAGCGCGCCGCGACCGCGGGCTGCGAAGCTGCGATGTGCCGCGACTCCGTCAGCTGGTACTCGCGATGTAGCCGCGGCGCGCACGCACGCGATAGCTGCCCTGACGGACGTCGACCTCGATCGTGTGCCAGCGGCCGTCCTTTTTTCCAGTGGCCGGATAGCCGAGGTAATACTGCTGGCTCAACTCGTCGGCGATGCCGGCCGTGGCAGGGTCCAGATCCCGGGCCCAGCGCACGATCTCGGTGCGGCCGCCGCTGTCGTCCGTGAGATCGCGGAGCGCGTCCACGTTGACGCGGTCGTCGGAGCCGCTGCGCACGACGGTACCGCCCCCGCCCGGAGGATACGGCTGCGGCGGCATGCGGGGCGGCAGGCGCCGGCCGGGGACCGGGAACGGCAGCGGAAGGGGCACGCGCGGCTGGCGTGGAGCGGGTCTGCGGGGCTGCCACGCGCCCGTGCCCGTGCCGTCGATCCCGATCGCATACACGAGCACCTCGGATTCGCGAATCAGGCGCTTCAGCTCGTGCACCTCTGTCGTGCTGCTCGTGTCGTTGCCGTCGGAGATGACGACCAGCGCCTTCTTGCGATGCTGGCCCGACTGCGCGAGCGGCACGGCTTCGGCGACGGTGTCGTACATCGCGGTGCCTCCCCGCGGCTGGATCCGTCCTAGCTCCGAACTGATGCGGCGGCGATCCGTGGTCCATCCCTCGACGAGCCGCGGATTGTTGTCGAACCGGAAGAGGAAGAGCTCGTCCTGGGGGCCCAGCAGGTCGAAGACGAAACGATCGAGCGCCCGTCGCGCGGACTCGATCTTCTCCCCCGCCATGCTGCCGCTCGTGTCCAGGGCGATGCCGAGGCTGACGGGGACGCGCTCGGCCTCGAAGTGGGTGATGGGCTGCTCGACGCCGTCCTCGTAGACTCGAAAGTCCTCGCGGCGGAGTCCTGGCACGAAGCGGCCGCCGGCGTCGGTGACCGTGGCCGTGACGTTGATCAGCTCTACTCCGGTGCGGAACCGGAACGACTCGCGATCCTGTCTGCCCTCCTGCGCCGAGAGCGTGATCGCCGCCAGGCCGAGAACGGCGATGGTCACGGCCGGGCCGGCGTGGCGGCGGCTGCTCGGTGCGGAAGGTGTGCGATGGCGTTCCACGTGCGTCTCCATGGTTGGCTGTGACCCGGTTCAATCACGCGGCGTCGCTGGCCTTGGCCCTACTGCCGGCGCGCGACCGGCATCGCCGTCTGGCGCCGATCGACATGTCCAATCACGCGGCCGTCGGCGCCTCGAAACCCAACGCGGTACCGCGCGACCTGACCGGTGAGCGGTATCGTCACGACGAACGGTGATTCGTCGCCTGGTGCGAGCCGCGTGAAGTCGAGCGGCGCGCGTCCGCTGCCGGCGAGCGATCCATCCGCCGCGAAGAGCGTCGCCGTCGCCGTGATCTTCTCGAGCGCCCGCCCGCCCCGCGGGTTCTGGACGAGCCCGCTGATCGTCAGCGTTCGATCTTCCTGTGCGTGGTGCAGCGCCAGCAGCTCGAGGCTCTGGTCGAACGCCGTGCCGACGGCGCCCGCCGCGGTCGTCTCGCGCTGCGATGGTGACGTCCACTTCAGAAGGCTGACGCCGCCGATCAGCAGCACGGCCACGCCAGCCGCAATCGCGAGTCGCCCCGGCCAGGTCGTCGGTGGCTGTTGTGCGGCGAAGAGCTCGCCAGTCGGGTATGCCGGGTCCTCGTCGTCACTGAACCCTCGATCACCGGCCAGAGTGGCGTCGTCTGCAGCTCCGCCCGGCGCGGCTCGACCGCCGCCGCGCACGTCGACGTCGTTCCATGCGCCGCTCGCATCCAGCCCGGTGTCCAGATCGGCGAATGCGAACGCCGCCTCCGGGTGCTGGACGGAAACATCCGCAGTCGCACCGGCCGCGGCGGTCTCGGCTGCCGCCATGCACCGGAGCGCATCGACCCGGGCATCCGATCGCTCACGCTCGGCCTGCAGCAGCCGCCACAGGATGAACGCCATCGAGCCGGTGAGCCCGAGCGAAAGAACTGTCACTCCGCCCAGCAGCCAATCCATGGTTCGTCTCCGGGGCCACTCAATATGACTACCGCAACCTGAACTCCACGGCTACTTCGACGACCACGTCCACGGGGCGGCCCAGGCGCTCACCCGGCGCGAACCGCCACTGGCGCACGGCGTCGACGGCGCGCTGGTCCAGCCCACCGCCGAGCCCTTCCAGCACGCGAACGCTCCCGACCCGACCGTCGCTCCGGACGATCACTTCCAGGACGACCTCGCCGGTCAGACCACGGCGCCGGGCCTCCTCTGTGTAGTCCGGTTTCACCTCGCGCAGGAGCCGGGGCGGGGTGACGCCGCTTCCGGGACGGAAGGGGCCTCCCCCTGTTCCGCCACCGCTGCCCGGGCCGATGCCGGCGCCGCTCCCCTCGCCGGTGCCCGTCCCTTCGCCGACTCCGCTCCCGCCGCCACTGCCCGGTCCCTGACTCTGGATCTGCGCGGGTGCCTCGTCAAGCACGCCTCCGCGATCCTCGGCGTCGGCTGCCACGGACGCGACAGGTGCGACCACCTCGGGCGCAGGCGGTGTGGGCGCCGGCGGCGGCGGTTCGACGGGCGCCTCCACGGGACGCGGCACCGGCGGCGGCGTCACGGCCGCTTCCGGTCTGGTCTGCCTCACCGGTTCCGGCTGTCGTCTGACGACCGGGCTGCGGAGCGGTCGAGAGCCCTTCAGCGCGGCTGGCTGTGCGGGCTTGGGCTGGCGCAGGCCTCCCCCGCCACCTCCGCCGCCCGGTCCCGGGAGAGCAAAAAAGACCAGGCGTGTCTGTTCCCGCTGCGCCGGCGCTTCGGCGCGGCTGCTGACGCCCGCTGCGGCGATGAAGGCCAGCGAGACGGCGAGCACCGCGTGAAGGCCTCCGGACGCGAGGAACGGGACGATCGGAGGACGGCCGCGCGCCGGCGGCCGACCCGCCTCGAAGAGCGCGGGAGGGCCGCCGCTGGAATGGCGGCCATCCCTGAGCAGCACGACGGCCGTGACGGCCTCCGGGCACGCGAAGTAGCCGTGCCTGCACGTGTCCATCTGCCGAGCCGTGACCAGCGCGCGAGCGGCAGCGAGGTCGACGCCAGCCGCGCGGGCAATCTCACCCAGGGAAAAGACCTCCGTGGTCGGATCGAGAACGAAGGACATGGATGGCTCGTACCGGACCTGGCGCGGCAAAACTCCTGCCCGTGGACGCCTCCACGGACACACCCGATTCTCACCCAGATCTCCTGAGCAGCCTTGCAGGGGTGTACTCGCTGAGAGACAGACACTTGCGGGGCGGAGGACACTCGTGCACCGGTTTTGTCCTCGCCAGTGTCCCGACCTACTATTCCGTCCATGGCTGAGCAGTTGCGGACGATTGTCACGGGCGCGTCGAGCGGCATCGGCCGCGCCACGGCGATCAGGTTCGGCACCGCTGGTGGGGGTGTGCTGGCAGTCGGACGGGACGAGTCGGCGCTCGAGCGGGTGTGTGAGGCCGTTCGCCAGGCCGGCGGCGAGGCGGCCGCGTTCGTGGCCGACATCACCGAGGCCAGCGCCCCCGAGCGCGTCGTACGCACCGCGCTGGCGCAGTGGGGCGGTCTGGACACGGTCGTGAACGCGGCCGGGATCATCGCCTCCGGGGCTCTCGACGCCACGAGCGACGAGGTGTGGGACCGCATGATGGACATCAACGCCCGCTCGCCGTTCCGTCTGATGCGAGCGGCCGTGCCCGCCCTTGCGCAATCGCGCGGATCGATCGTGAACGTCTCGAGCGTCACCGGGTTGCGTGCATTCCCCGGGGTGCTCGCGTATTGCGTCAGCAAGGGCGCGGTCGACCAGCTCACCCGGTGCGCGGCGCTCGACCTCGCGCCGCGGGGCATCCGCGTGAACGCGGTGAACCCCGGCGTCGTCGTCACGAACCTGCATCGGCGGGGAGGCATGTCGGTGGAGCAGTACGATGCGTTCCTGCAGCGCTCGCGCGAGACGCACCCGCTCGGCCGGCCGGGCGAGGCGTCGGAGATTGCGGACTTGATCTATTTCCTGGCGTCCGATCGGGCGCAGTGGATCACCGGGGAGACGATTTCGATCGACGGCGGCCGGCACCTGACCTGCGCGCGATAGGCGCATGCGAGGACGTGTGGGGGCGATCGTCTGGGGCCTGCCGTCCACCCTCGTCACGCACTGGATCTGCATCTGTCAGCCGCCCTCAGCACCAGTGAACGGGGAGAATCGCGCGGCTGGCACAGGGAGCGGCGAGTTGCGTGCGGAGGCGCGTCAGACGTTCCGCTTCACCCCTTCGACGAAGCGCTGGCCGCCGCGTTCCGCCAGCTGCCGTACCGCAGCGAAGCCAGCCGTTTCGAGCGCACGGACGAGCTCCGGCGAGTCCGGCCCTGGCGGGGCGGCCGGTCGCAGCACCCCGAAGCCGCCGGCTGATCCGCCGATGACGAGGCACCGGCCGCCCGGCCGCAGGATTCGAAGCGCGGTCTTCGCCTCCGCGAGCGCGTCTGCCGGCGCCGCCGGCTCGACATGGCGCAGGACCACGAGATCGAACGACGCATCCGGCAGGTCCACCGCCGCGCGATCGGAGACGAGCCCTTCGAGCAGCGCCCCCTCGCGCTCGGCCAGGCGCTGCGCGTGCGCGACGCGCTCCGGCGAGTCGTCCAGCGCGCACGCGCGTCCGGTCAGCCCCACCTTGAGCGCGAGCGCGGCGACCAGACGCGGGTCGCCGCAGCCCACGACGAGCAGGCGATCGGCGAGCTTCACGCCCGACATGCTCACGGCCAGCGGTTCGGTCGTCGACTTCCTGAACCAGTTGAACATGGTCGACCGCTCCATTGTCGCGGGCCAGGTCCCGCGAAGTGAGTGTGATATTGTTGCCGATCGTGAAAAAACCAAGCAAAATCGCGGATGCGACAGGGAAACTGGGCGTCCTGCTCGTGGGCATGGGGGCCGTCAGCACGACCACCATCGCCGGCGTGCTCGCGGTTCGCCGCGGGATTGCCAAGCCGATCGGATCGCTGACGCAGATGGGCACCGTGCGGCTCGGCAAGCGCACGGAGAACCGCTCGCCGCTCATCCGCGATTTCGTGCCGCTTGCGTCGCTCGACGACGTGGTGTTCGGCGGCTGGGACATTTTCGAGGACAACTCGTACGAGGCGGCGAAGACCGCCGGCGTGCTCGACGCCTCGCTGCTGGAGCAGATCCGCCCCGAGCTGGAGGCCATCCGCCCCTGGCCCGCCGTCTTCGACCGCCGCTACGTCAAGCGGCTCGATGGCCGGCACGTCAAGCAGGGCCGCAACACCCGCGACCTGGCCGATCAGCTGCGGGACGACATCCGGCGCTTCAAGACCGAGCATGCGCTCGATCGCCTCGTGATGATCTGGTGCGGCAGCACCGAGGTGTTCCTGACGGAAAGCGAGGCGCACGCGAACCTCGCGGCGTTCGAACGTGCGCTCGACGCCAGCGACCCCTCCATCCCGTCCAGCATGGTCTACGCCTACGCCGCGATCAAGGAAGGGATTCCGTACGCGAACGCCGCGCCGAATCTGAGCGCCGATGTCCCGGCGCTCCTGGAGCTGGCGGATCAGACGGGCGCGCCGGTGGCCGGTAAGGACCTGAAGACTGGCCAGACCTGGCTCAAGACCGTCATTGCACCGGGTCTCAAGGCGCGGCTCCTCGGCGTCGAAGGGTGGTACTCCACCAACATCCTCGGCAACCGCGACGGCGAGGTGCTGGACGACCCCGAGTCGATCAAGACCAAGGAGGAGAGCAAGAAGTCGGTCCTCGACTACATCCTGCAGCCGAATCTCTACCCGGATCTGTACGACAGGTTGTGCCATGTCGTGCGGATCAATTACTATCCGCCACGCGGGGACAACAAGGAAGGCTGGGACAATATCGACATCTTCGGCTGGCTCGGGTACCCGATGCAGCTGAAGGTCAACTTTCTGTGCCGCGACAGCATTCTGGCGGCGCCGATCGTGCTGGACGTCGCGTTGTTCCTCGATCTCGCGAAGCGGGCGGGGATGGACGGCATCCAGGAGTGGCTCTCGTTCTACTTCAAGAGCCCGATGCACGCCGCGGGTCTGTACCCTGAGCACGACCTGTTCATCCAGCTGATGAAGCTGAAGAACACGCTGCGGTTCCTGCGCGGCGAGGAGCTCATCACGCATCTCGGCCTGGAGTACTACGACTGATGCCAGAGCGGCTGCAGCCGGCGCTCTGGGGCGGACTGTTCATCGGGGTCCTCTCCGCCCTGCCCTTCATCAATCTCGGGAACTGCTGCTGTTGCCTGTGGGTGGTCGCCGGCGGTGTGCTCGCGATATACCTGCATCAGCAGAGCACGCCGTACCAGCTTCCGGCCTCCGAAGGCGCGCTGATTGGGCTGCTGGCGGGCTGCCTGGGGGGCATCATCGGGACGCTGCTGTCGATTCCCTTCGAGCTGATGCTGGGCCCGCTCCAGCAACAGCTCATGCAGCGCATCATCGAGAGCAACCCGGAGATGCCGCCCGAGCTCCGCGATGCGATGGGTCGGGCGACCGGCGGTCCTGCGGTGCTCTTCCGGCTGGTCACCGCGATCGTCACGATCATCGTCTCTTCGGTGTTCGGGATGCTGGGCGGTCTCCTGGGTGTGGCGCTGTTCAAGAAGAATGCCCCGCCTGCGCCCGGCACGGCCGAGATTCTGCCGCCGGAATAGCCCGGGGCGAGGACCCCGGGGCCGCTACAGGTCCGCCGGGCTCGGACCGATAAGCAGCCGTCATTGTTTCGCGAGGGCTGCCACATGCACGAGCCACACCACGGCTCCGCTCACCGGCCGTTCAGCCTGGCCCCCGACCCGAGATACCTGTACCGCAGCGCCTCGTTCACCAACGCGCTGAGCCTCGTCCGCTACGCGGCCCGCCGCCGGGAAGGCGTGATCGTCCTCACCGGCGAGTCCGGCGTAGGCAAGACCACACTCTGCCGGACCATTCTCGCGCAGCTCCATCCCAAGGCCTGCTCCGCCCTGGTGCTCAATCCGTTCATCTCCGAGGACGATCTGCTCCGGGTCATCCTTCAGGAGTTCGGCGTCATTTCCGCCGACGAAGTGCGCCGCGGCCACCTCAACGGCGTGACGGCGCGCGAGCTGATCGACACGCTGCACGAGTTCCTCGTCTCGCTTCGTGCCATCGGCGCCAACGCCCTGCTCGTCATCGACGAGGCCCACAGCCTGACGCTCCAGGTGCTCGACCAGGTCCGCATGCTCGCGCGGCTCGAGAGCGCCGGCGACCCGCTGCTGCACATCGTCCTCGTCGGACAGGAGAGCCTGCGCGACCTGCTGCGTTCGGCGCCGCTCCGGACCTTCGACGAGCAGATCTCCGTCCGCTATCACCTGCGGCCGTTCACGCGGGACGAGACCGCGGCCTATATCGCCCGCCGGCTCCGGCTGGCGGGCGGCTCGGTCGCGTTCACGCCCACCGCAGCCGGCCGCGTGCACCGCCATACCGCTGGCATCCCGCGGACCGTCAACCTGCTGTGCGATCGCGTCGTCCGGCAGGCACGCCTGCAACGAACCACCCGGGTTGGACGGAAGCTCGTAGACGCGACCGCGCAGAGCGTCGATCTCGCCAGACCGTACCGCGGCCCTGTCGACTGGATGCGGCAGCGAAGCGCCGCGCTCGTCACGGGGGCAGCGATTGTGGCCGCGGCCGCCGCGATTGCCTACGGGGTGACGCAGTATCACGGTCAGGAGGCACGGCCACAGGAAACGGCACCGGTCAGTCAGCGGCGCTGATCGCCCGGACGCGCCGGCACCACTCGGCGAAACCCGTCGACCACCATCAGCTCGTCGATCGACGAATCCACACGCGAGAAGAACACCGTCCGGCCGTCCCGCGACGCGGTGAGGCCGAAGGCGACGTTCCCGACGTCGCCCGACGCCGTAGACGCCCCGTGCGTCGTACCGCCGCATTCACCTCGGCCCATTCCTGCGCGTTACAATCTCTCCGCAGCCTCGAGCTGGCCAGCCGCCGGCCGAGGCTCCCAGCTCGCCAAGCCCGGCTGGAAGCTGGAACACTACTGCATTCAGGAGAGACCGTGTCTGAGATCGATGCCTTGTTGAAGGAAGATCGGCGCTTCCCTCCGACCGCCGCATGGCAGCAGTCTGCCAACATCAACGATCCGGGCGTCTACGATCGGGCCACGGCCGACCCGGAGGGATTCTGGGCGGCGCACGCGCGCGAGCTGGAGTGGATGCGGCCGTGGGACGAGGTGTTGCGGTGGAATCCGCCGCATGCGCAATGGTTCGTGGGCGGGAAGCTCAATGCCAGCACCAACTGCCTGGACCGCCACATCCGTTCGGCCCGGCGCAACAAGGCCGCCATCATCTGGGAGGGCGAGCCCGGCGATCGGCGCACGCTCACGTACTGGGATCTCCATCGCCAGGTCTCCGCGTTCGCGAACGTGCTGAAGTCGCTCGGCGTGAAGCGCGGCGATCGCGTGGCACTCTATCTCCCGCTCATCCCCGAGCTCGCCATCGCGATGCTCGCCTGCGCCAGGATCGGCGCAATCCACAGCGTCGTGTTCGGCGGCTTCAGCGCCGAGGCGCTGCGCGACCGGATCAACGATGCGCAGGCCGTGCTGCTCGTGACGGCCGATGGCGGCTGCCGGCGAGGGCAGATCGTGCCGCTCAAGCAGATGGCCGACGAGGCGCTGCGCGACACGCCATCCATCCGGAACGTCGTGGTCGTGCAGCGGCAGGCGGGTGCGCCCATCCCCGTCGACATTCAGGAAGGCCGCGATCACTGGTATCACCGCCTTATGCAGCATGCCTCGCCGGTCTGCGAGCCCGAAGCGATGGACGCGGAGGACATGCTCTACATCCTCTACACGTCCGGCACGACGGGTAAACCGAAAGGCATCGTCCACACCACCGGCGGCTATCTCGTCGGCACCTACGCGACGACGAAGTGGGTGTTCG
>DASPFV010000249.1:0-4309 GCA_035620975.1 Vicinamibacterales bacterium | reverse complement strand
TCGGCTGGTGAACGAGAGACTGAAGAAGGACTTCCACAGCATCTGGTTCGTCGGCGGTGGTGAAGTATCTGCTGAATGCCTGCGTCTCGGACTGGCCGACGAAGTGCGCTATTCGATCGTGCCCATGCTGATTGGCGATGGAATCTCGTTCTGCCAGGGGCTCGACAAGGACGTTGCCCTGCATCTTCTGGAGACGACGGCATACAGGACCGGCATGGTGGCGCTTCGCTACGAAGTGCGGAAGTAGACTGGACCGCGATCACGGTCCTCGCCCCCTTGCGTTTCGATGGGTTAGCGACGCTGGCTTGAAGAAGCCAGACGCGTGCGGAGGGCGTGCGCCGGATGCCACGCGGGTTGGTCCGTTGGCGGTTGTGCCCGCGGCCGATTACGGCCGGCGCGGGTTCCCTGGTCAGGGTCTTATAATCGTTCGACCGCCATGAAAGTCTGGGTTCGCAGGTGCGCGTCGTTCAGCGAAGAGCGTGAGGCCGATCGGGAGTTCTGGTCGGCGATCCCGCCCGACGAGCGTGTCAGACTCGTGGAGCAGATCCGCCGGGAATGGGCGCAGATCAGTGGACAGCCTCTCGAGCGACTTCGAAGAACTGCTTCGGTGCTTCAACGCCAGGAGCGTTAACGCCGTCGTCGTGGGCGGTCATGCGCTCGCGTTTCATGGCCGCCCGCGCTACACGAAGGACCTGGACGTGTTCGTCGAGCCCTCGGCGGCCAACGCCGAGCGGCTCCTGCTGGCGCTCGCGGACTTCGGCTTCGGCAACGTCGGCCTGACGGTCGAGGACTTCGCCACCCCCGGCAAGATCGTGCAGCTGGGCGTGGCGCCGAACCGCGTCGACCTGATGACCGTCATCGACGGCGTGACGTTTGCCGAAGCATGGGCCGGGCGCGTCGCGGGACACTTCGGCTCGCAGCCCGTCTTCTTCCTCGGTCTGGCCGAATTCCTGCGCAACAAACGGGCGGCGGGCCGTCTCCAGGACCTCGCCGACATCGACGGCTTGAGCTGATGCGGCTGCCGGCGGCACCCGCCTCGCGCCCCCGGGCGCTTTCCGGGCAGGTGCTGCCGACCGCGGTCGGCCATGCGGATCGTCGGCCGTGCCGTCCGGCGTGTGGAGATCTCCTGCGGTGGGAAAGCGTGATCTTCCGCCGAACCGGACACCGCGGAAACGGAGGACTCGATGCACGGTCGGGAGGCAGTGCTTTGCGTGTCAATCGTGGTGGGCGCAGGATGCGCCCGTCCCGGCGAGGTGCACGTCGCACCGGACGAGTCGAAGCCGCACCTTTCCTGGGAGATCCGCTCGGGAACGGGCGAGGGCGACGGAGCATTCGTTTGCGGGTCGGCGCAGCCCGGCAGGCCCTGCGTGCTGGCGGCCAGCACGGCGGAGAGCCAGACGCTCGCGGCAGTGCACCTGCTTGCGCACGCGGCGGCGCAGCCGACGAGCTATCTCGGCTTCATGCGCCCGACGTTCCTGGAAGGCGACACCAGCCGTAAACTGGGTGAACTCAACGTGACCGTCGAGCCGGGAAGTCGTCCCGTCGGTACAACGGTGCTGGGTCGCGTGACCTCCGAGGCCGGATCGTATGAGTTGATCGTGTCTGTTGATGCGACGCAGCCAGGCTCGCCTGCGCCGCAACACATCCCTGCACGCGTGCCAGTCGAGGTGAAGTAATCCGCTCGGGTGTGACGACGGCAAGGCGCTCCACCCGTCACAGACTGGACCGATCTCCCGGCGGCGCCATTCGCGAATGGGCGACGAAGCGGGGCGGCCGGTGAGCGGCACCTGAACCGCCGTCAGATCCCGCGCGCGACCTTACATGCTGCGCGAGCTCGAGCCGAGATACGATGCAATCGCCGCACGCCTGGAGCGTCGAGTTCGAACTGACAACTTCGAACTGACAACTCGCCAGAGTGTTCTTCGAAGCCGTGGGCTACGGCGCAGCAGGCGGCCCGAACCAGGTGGTCGGCGCAAGGGACGGGGACTCTCCGTCCTTCCTGTCCGTTGAGACCGGACGATCTCCTCACGGCACGGCCGGAGCGCACCTACCAGTCGTTGGCCTGCCGGTCATGAAAAAACCCGCCAGTGGGGCCGTCGTCGGGCAGCGTTGCCAGCCAGACAATCGTGTCGGCGCCTTCCCGGGGCGAGCGGGGTGCAGACGGCCCGCCCATATCGGTTCGGACCCATCCGGGATCCACGGCGTTCACGAGAACGCCGCGGTCGCGGTAGGTGCTGGCCAGAATGCGTGTGAACGCGTTCAGCGCAGCCTTCGACATCGAATACGCCGGCGCGTACGTGGACATCGTCGCGAGCTGGCCCGCACCCGACGAGACGTTGACGACGCGGCCATATCGTCGACGGGCCATATCCGGCACGAACGTTCGGCACACCTCGATGACGCCGAACAGATTCGTCTCGAACGTGTCGCGATAGCCGTCTGGCGGGATCGAAAGGACGAACTCGTTCTCGAACAACAGCACGGCGGCGTTGTTGACCAGCACATCCACCGGACCCACCCGCTCGCTCACGATGCGGTGCGCAGCCACGATGCTTTCCCTATCGGTGACGTCCATGCGGACTGCAAGCGCGCGGCTGCGCGCGGCCTCGCCCAGACTGCCGAGCGCATGCTGCAGTGCGGCGTTGTCGCGGCCCGCCATCACGACGGTCAGTCCCTTCGCGAGCAATTGTCGGCTGGTCTCGAGTCCCAGGCCGCGGTTGGCACCGGTGACGAGCGCGACAGCGTGCCTGGCGTTCACGCCTGCATTGTAAAGGGAACCGGGGGGCGCCCTTGGCCGCGCCTTTCATGGCTTCGCGCGTCCGACGCAGGCAGGGTGGGCAACTCGAGAGGAGTCCATGCTCGAAATGCGGAGTGGCCGGCTCCGCTCTCGCGGGCCAATCACGCGCGGTCCAGGAAGTAGATTGGGGGCTCCTCGGTTGGGGTGTAGGGCTGCTGGGCCGCCGTGATCATCAGGTGCTCCTCCGCGGGTCGGAGGCGGTTGCCGGACATTCGCTCCATAACCACCATGTGTGATGACGGGGCCGGGCGTTACAGCGGCACGGTCGAGGGGATATCGACAGTCGTCCGCATACGGTCGGTGTGCCATATTATGGCGCGTGAGCCAGCGCACCGCCGCTTGAGGCGCTCGGGCTGACCGTGACAACTGCGACGCCCGACCGGGTGCACTGGCGCTCTCTCCATGTCCACAATCCAGATGGCAATACAGTCGAATTCGTTTGCTACGAGCCACCTGACCACGTGATGGTATCGGCCACCAACCTGCCGCCCGCCGGCCCGTCTAAAAAGGCATCATGATCGAGGACTTCCGCTTCGCCACACGTCTCCTGCTCAGATCGCCCGCCTACTCGCTCGTCGCGCTGCTGACGCTCGCGCTCGGCATCGGCGCGACGGTCGCGATTTTCAGCGCGGTGTATGCCGTGCTCCTTGCGCCGCTCCCGTACCCGGATCCCGACGCGCTGGTCGTGCCGGTCTCGACGAACACGGCGCGTGGATTCGAGCGCGCCAGCGTCCCGTACGCCGATTACCTCGACTGGCGCGAGCAGCGCGACATCTTCACCCACGTCGCGGTATGGCAGCCGACCGCGGTCGACGTCGCGACCAGCACGGCGATGCCCGAGCGCATCGAGGCCGCCGAGGTAGGGGAGGCGTTCTTCGATGTCCTGGGCGTCCGCCCCATGGTCGGCCGGACCTTCGAGGCGGCCGATCAGGATTTGAAGCGCGCGCGCGTGGCCGTCATCAGCTACGGCCTGTGGCAGCACACGCTGGGCGGTGTGCCCGACGTGCTCGATCGCGATCTGCGGATAGGCGGCGTGCCGGTCCGTGTCGTCGGCGTGCTGCCGCCCGATTCGATGTGGCCAGCCGAGCAGCAGATCTGGCTGCCCCTGCGGCCCGCGCAGTTCCGCGAGGACACGCGGTCGCGGCGCGATAACTTCATCTTCCAGGCCATCGCGCGCCTGGCCCCTGGCGTCACGATTGGGGCTGGACGCACGCGCGTGGCCGCGATCGCCGCGCGCGTGGCGCAGGACCATCCCGAATCGCGAAAGTCGTGGAGCAGCAGTCTGGTCCCCATGCGTGACTACTTCGTCGAGCGCGAGCTGCGCGACGCGCTGCTCGTCCTGCTCACCGCAGTCGGTGTCGTGCTGCTCATCGTGTGCGTGAACATAGCCAACCTGCTGCTCGCGCGCGGGACCGTGCGCGGGCGCGAGCTCGCGGTACGGGCCGCGCTCGGCGCGAGCCGGGTCCGGCTGGTGCGGCAGCTCCTCATCGAGAGTCTGCTGCTCGCCGCAGC
>DASPFV010000248.1:0-22664 GCA_035620975.1 Vicinamibacterales bacterium | reverse complement strand
CCGTGTTAATCCGTGTTGTTCTGTGGCGGGATGTTAGTCCGTGTTGTTCCGTGGCGGGATTAGTCCGTGTTGTTCCGTGGCGGGATTAGTCCGTGTTGTTCCGTGGCGCGAGGCGCTCCTCCACGAACGTGTTCCACTCGTGGCAGTGCGGGCACTGCCAGAGCAGCTCCGTGCTTCGATAGCGGCAGCGGACGCAGAGATGCGCGTCGAGGTAGAACACCGACTCGCGCGCGAGCTCGACGTAGCGCGTGACCAGCGCCGGCGGAAGGTCCAGGGCGGAGAGCGCCTGCCAGATGGCCTGGTGCACGGCGAGGGCGTGCGGGTTCTGCGTCAGCGCCTCGAGCAGCAGCTCGAATGCGTCGCGCGGCCCCCCCCGCGCGGACAGGTGACTGGCCAGGGCGAGACGCGCGCGCCAGTCCTGCGGGTTGGCCGCGATCAGCGAGCGGCAGAGCGCTTCGAAGCGGCGGTCCTGCCCGATCTTCGGATAGGCGCTCTCCAGCCGGCCGAAGGCGAGATAGGCGCGATCCGGCGCCCGCTGGACCATCTGTTCCCAGGCCGCGACGGCGCCGGCCGTGTCTCCCTGCAGGAAGCGCACGTCCCCCAGGTTCAGGTACGCCGGCGGGTTTCGCGCGTCCAGCTCGATCGCCGCGCCGAACCGCTGCGCCGCGGCCGCGTAGTCCATCCGGCGGAGCGCGTCCAGCCCGATCTCGTTCTCGAGGAACGCGAGGATCTCCTGATGCCGCGGCTCGGCCGCCTCGCCGTCGCGACGGGCCAGCTTCTGTCTCGTGGCGTACGCCTCGCTCCACTGGTGCTGTTCTCCGTACAGCTTTTCGAGGTTGGCGAGCGCGTACTGGTTGCCGGAATCGAGCCGCAGCACTTCCGTGAACGCCTCGATCGCGCGGTCCACGAAGCCGCCGCTCTTGTAGTCCAGGCCGAGGCAGAGCAGCACGTTCGCGTGCTCCAGCTTCCGGAGGTCCGGACGCTGCAGCAGCTGCTGGTGCTCCTGGATGGCCCGCCCGACCTGTCCTTTCTCGCGGTACAGGTTGCCGAGGATCAGGTGGATCTCGAGCGGATCGCCGGCGGCCTCCGCCGCCCGCGTGAGCTCCTCGATGGCCGGATCGATCTGGTTGGCGACCAGGAAGTTGAGGCCGAGCATGTAATGGGGAGACTCACGGGCGCGCCGGCGATCGATCCAGCGGCCGTCCCGGAGCTTGTACCGCTCCCACGCCTTGCCTGTCGCCAGGCCGACGAGCAGCGTGACCAGGGCCGTGAGCAGCGTGGCGTAGCTGTCCATCACGCGAACTGCCGCAGCACGTCGTCCCAGCGGCGCTGCGCGCGCAGGACCAGCTCCACCAGGGCACGAGCCGCGCCGCGCCCGCCCGCCTCGGCGCTGACGAACTGGGCACAGGCGCGCACCTCGGCTACCGCGTCGGCCGGGGCCGCCGCGAGCCCCACCCGCGAGAGCACGGGGATGTCGAGCAGGTCGTCCCCCATGTAGGCGATTCTGTCGTCCGCCAGGCCCGTCTCGGCCACGATCTGCTCGTAGCCCGCCAGCTTCGTCTGGACGCCCTGGACGACCAGCCGGATCGCGAGCTGCGCGGCGCGCTGGGCCGTCGCGCCCGAGTTGCGGGCCGACAGGAACCCGACGCGCAGCCCGGCCCACTGCGCCCAGACGAGGGCGGCGCCGTCGCGGATATGGAACGACTTGGACTCCGAACCGTCGCCGTGCAAGAGGATCGTGCCGTCGGTCAGCACGCCGTCCACGTCGAAGAGCAGGAGCTGGATCCTCGCCGCCCGCGTCTCGAGGCTGGCGGCCGTCAGATCATCTGGGTGCGCCACAGATCGTGCAGGTGAACCACGCCCTCGACGCCGCCCGACGGATCGGCGACGACGACAGAGGTGATCTTGTGGGTTTCCATCACTTTGAGCGCCTCCACCGCGAGCACGCCGCGACGGATGGTGATGGGACGGGCTGTCATGACGTCCCCCGCCGTCAGCCCCAGCACGTCGGCCGTGCGGCCCAGCAGCCGGCGGAGATCGCCGTCGGTGAAGACACCGACCAGGCGGCGCTCGGCGTCCACGACGCAGGTCATGCCGAGCCGCTTGCTCGACATCTCGTGGAAGACATCCGGCATCGGGGTGTGCGTCGACACGACGGGCGCGGCATCCCCGCTGTGCATGACGTGCTCCACGCGGACGAGCCGGCGCCCCAGCCGGCCGCCTGGATGAAGGTTCGCGAAGTCCTCCTCGCGAAAGCCCTTCCGGACGAGCAGCGTCATGGCCAGCGCATCTCCGAGCGCGAGCGCCGCGGTGGTGCTCGCCGTCGGCACGAGGTTCATCGGGCACGCTTCATGGGCGACGGAGCAGTCGAGCGTGACGTCCGCGGCGCGGCCCAGGGTGGACCGGGGGTTGCCGCTGATGGCGATGAGACGTGCGCCGATCCGGCGGATTGCCTCCAGGAGCCGGATGAGCTCTTCCGTCTCCCCGCTGTGTGACAGCGCAATCACCACGTCGTCGTCTTTGATCGCGCCGAGATCGCCATGCGTCGCTTCGGCGGGGTGCAGGAACCAGGCTGACGTGCCCGTGCTCGACAGCGTCGCGGCGATCTTCCGGCAGATGATTCCCGACTTGCCCATGCCGGTCACGATGACGCGGCCGCGGCATTCGAAGAGCAGCGCAAGCGCGCGCTCGAACTCGCCATCGAGCCGGTCGGCGAGCGCCAGCACGGCGGCGGCTTCGGTCCGGAGCACCCTGCGCGCCAGGTCGAGCGAGGTGGCGGTCTGGGACGTCATGCGCGCGGCACCGCGGCGGGCTCGGGGCGGGGCTCCTGAACCACAGCGTGAAACCGCAGGAGGCGCTGGAGGAGCGGCTCCAGCCGATCGAGCGGCAGCGCGTTCTGCGCGTCGCTCAACGCCTCGGCCGGCCGTTCGTGCACTTCCATGAACACGCCGTCGGCGCCCGCCGCGACGCCGGCCGACGCCATCGGCTCGATGAACTCCGACTGGCCCGCCGTGAAGCCCTCGCCGGCGCCCGGCAGCTGGAGGCTGTGGGTGACGTCGTAGATCACCGGATACCCGAGCCGGCGCAGGATGGGGAACGCACGCATGTCGACCACGAGGTTGTGGTAGCCGAAGCTGACGCCACGCTCCGTCACGAGCACGCGATCGTTGCCTTCCGCAGTGACTTTCTCGACGGCGTGGCGGAGGTCGTCCGGAGCGAGGAACTGCCCCTTCTTCAGGTTGACGACCCGGCCCGTTCGCGCCGCGGCCACGACGAGGTCGGTCTGCCGGCACAGGAACGCGGGGATCTGCAGGACGTCGGCCACCTCGCCCGCCGGCGCGGCCTGCGCGGGCTCGTGGATGTCGGTGAGAATCGGCACGCCGGCGGCTTCGCGCACCCGGGCAAGGATGCGCAGGCCCTCCGTGAGCCCGGGGCCGCGGAACGATCGGCGGGACGTCCGGTTCGCCTTGTCGTACGAGGCCTTGAAGACGTACGGGAGGCCGACACGCCGGGCGATGTCGCGCACGGCCAACGCAAGCCCGACGGCGTGCGACTCGCTCTCGATGACGCAGGGGCCGGCGATGAGGAGCAGAGGCGACCCGCTGCCCACCGGGATCCCGGCGATTTCGACCGCCTTCACGCCGCTCAGCCTACCACGGAGGCAGCCGGCTGCGGTCGCGCGGACCGCCTGTGCTGATAGCTGGCTTCGACGAAGCCTGCGAAGAGCGGGTGCGGCTTGAGCGGCTTCGATTTGAACTCGGGGTGGAACTGCACGGCGACATACCACGGATGCGACGGCAGCTCGATGATCTCGACGAACTTGCCATCGAGCGAGCGGCCGACGATCTCGAGGCCGCGGTCCGTCAGCGCCTTCTCGTACAGGCAGTTGAACTCGTACCGGTGGCGATGCCGCTCGTGGATGACTGCCTCTCCGTACAGGGCTCTGGCCCGCGAGCCCGGCTTCAGCTCGCAGGCATAGGAGCCCAGGCGCATGGTGCCGCCCAGATCGTCCACCCCGAGGAGGTCGCGCAGCTTGTAGATCACCTTGTCGGAGGTCTCGGGCGAGCACTCGGTCGAATCGGCGTTGGCGATGCCGCAGACGTGCCGCGCGTACTCGACGGCCGCCCACTGGAACCCGTAGCAGATCCCGAAATAGGGGATCTTCCCCTCACGCGCGATCTCGGCGGCGCGCATCATCCCCCGCGTGCCCCGGTCGCCGAAGCCGCCGGGCACGAGAATGCCGTGCGCCCCGTCGAGAAGCTGTTCCCCCCCCGGCTGCTCGAGCGCCTCCGCCTCGATCCAGCGGATGTTCACCCGGAGGCGATGGTGGAACCCGCCGTGGTAGAGCGCCTCGTTCAGGCTCTTGTACGAGTCCTCGTAGCCGACGTACTTCCCGACCACGTGGATCGTGATCTCGTCGGAGGGGTTGCGGATGCGGTCGACCAGGTCGACCCAGGCCTCCATCCGCGCTTCCGTCCGGGGCAGCTTCAGGCGCTCGATCAGGATGCGGTCGAGCCCCTCGGCCGCGAGGACCAGAGGCACTTCGTAGATGCTCGAGACGTCCTTGGCCGTGATGACCGCCTCTTCATCGACGTCGCAGAAGAGGGCGATCTTGCGCTTGATGTCCTGGTCCAGGAAGCGATCCGTGCGGCAGAGCAGGATGTCGGGCTGGATTCCGATCGCGCGGAGGTCGCGGACGCTGTGCTGCGTGGGCTTGGTCTTCAGCTCGCCGGCGGCCCCGATGAACGGCACCAGCGTCAGGTGGATGTACAGCGTGTTCTCACGCCCGACGTCCTGGCGCAGCTGACGGATGGCTTCCAGGAACGGCAGGCTTTCGATGTCGCCCACCGTGCCGCCGATCTCCACGAGCACGATGTCGACGTCCTTCGCGACGCTGCGGATGCTGTCCTTGATCTCGTTCGTGATGTGCGGGATGACCTGAACCGTCCGGCCGAGGTAATCGCCGCGCCGCTCCTTCTGGATGACCGACAGGTAGATCTTGCCCGTCGTCCAGTTGTTGTTCCGGGTCGTGACCTGGTTCGTGAAGCGCTCGTAATGGCCCAGGTCGAGGTCGGTCTCCGTGCCGTCGTCCGTGACGTAGACCTCGCCGTGCTGGTACGGGCTCATGGTGCCCGGATCGACGTTGATGTACGGATCGAACTTCTGCAGCGCGACCTTGTAACCGTGCCCCTCCAGCAGCGCGCCGATCGAGGCCGCGGCGAGGCCCTTGCCGAGCGACGACACCACGCCGCCGGTGACGAGGATGTACTTCACGGGCCGGGTGGCGGCCGAGGGGTCCTGGGTCGCGCGCGTGTCGTTCATCTGGGGTGCGGCCTCCATGCTTCAGCGTGAACGGGCATCTCACCCGGCCCCGAGCGGCAGCTCCGGGCTGCGGGTCTCGAGCAGCCGCCGCACGCGGTCGAGATCGTCCGGCGTGTCGACGCCGATCGCGTCGTGCTGTGTTTCGACGACCTTGATCCGAATCCCGTGCTCGAGCGCGCGGAGCTGCTCGAGCGCTTCGGACTCCTCCAGCGCCGTTGGAGCGAGCCGCGCGAGCTGCAGCAGGCATTCGCGCCGGTACACGTACAACCCGATGTGGCGGTAGGCAGGAGCCGGGGGACATCCGTTCCGGACGTACGGGATCGGCGCGCGCGAGAAATACAGGGCGTAGCCGGCGCGATCCACCACGACCTTCGTGACGTTCGGGTTCGCACGTTCCGCCGGGTCGTCGAGGCGCCGGCGCAGCGTGCTCATCTGCAGATCGGGGGCCGCGGTAAACGGCGCGACTGCCTCGTCGATCATGGCGGGCTCGACGAGCGGTTCATCGCCCTGGACGTTGACGACGAGATCGCAGCCGAGCGCAGCGGCCACTTCCGCGAGCCGATCGGTGCCGCTTCGATGTGTCGCCGCGGTCATCCGCACGTCGCCCCCGAAGGCGCGCACTGCCGCGGCGATGCGCTCGTCGTCGGTGGCGACGATCACGCGATCGACGGAACGGGCCGCCGACGCGCGCCGGTAGACGTGCTCGATCATGGGTCGTCCGGCGATGTCGACGAGCGGTTTGCCGGGGAACCGCGTCGAGAGATACCGGGCCGGGATGACTGCTGTCGCCGAGAAAGAAGGTGAAGTTCCGAGGGGCCCGGGGGACGAAACAGGGGGCACGGCAAATCTTACCACAGGTGCACGGACCGACGAAGCAGGCGCGCGCCGTACTGCGCCGGCTGTGGTACCATGAACGCCGCAGGCCATGAGCGCGAAGCGCACGGCGGCGTATCTCGGCGGCGCCTCGCTGGTCGCCGCGTGGCTCGCGTCCGCGGCTGGCGTCGGGCCGCGCGAGCCGCTGCCGCAGGAGGAGGCGCAGCCCGTGCAGACGGCGGGCACCGAGACGCTCGCCTCCGACGTGCAGGCGCAGACAGAACGCCTGCGGCACCGCCTGGCCGCGGCCCCCGCTCCCCAGGAGCCGCTTCGGAATCCGTTCGCGTTCGCGCCACGCCTCCCTGCGGCCGAACGGCGCCCGGCCCGCACTGCCGATCCGGATCCCGTCGAGATTCCGCCGCTCCCTCCCGCGGAGCACCCGCTGCTGTCGCTGATCGGCATCGCGGAGAACGGAACGGGTGACGAGCTCGTACGTACGGCCATGCTGGCGACCGCGACCGGCGAGCTGCTGACCGTGACCCGCGGACAGCCCGTCATCGGCCTCTACCGGGTCGAGGCCGTTCACGCCGATTCCGTCGAGCTGTCGGAGCTGGCGGGCGGCGCCGTTCGCCGCCTCGCGCTCCGCGACTGAGCTTCTCCTCTCGGATCCTGTGATTCGCGTGGTGTCCGCGTCAGGTGGAGCCGGCCGACACGCCTGCCTCGAGGACGCTGGAAGCCGGGCGCCGGCCCGAGTCACGCGACTCTTGCGATGTGCACGTCCCGCACGGCCGGGACGCTCCGGATGTCCTTGATGGCGGCGGCCAGACGCTCGTCGCCGGCCGGCGCGTCCACGTTGACGATGCCGACGGCGCCCGCGTCCCCCCGGCCGAGGGCGAAGCTGGCGATGTTCACGCCGTGGCGGCCCAGGATCGACCCGACCTCGCCGATGACGCCCGGCTGATCCTCGTTGTGGATCACGACGAGCGTGCCCTCGAGCGGCGCCTCGACCTCGACCCCGTCGATCATGGTCAGCCGTGGACGCCCAGGCTCGAAGACCGTGCCCTCGATCCAGAGCTCACCCGCGCTCGTGTGGAGCTTGACCGAGATCAGGTTCGAGAAATTGCGGGCGCGGGAGCTTCGCGACTCGATGATCTCGATGCCCCGCGCCGTTGCCACGTCCCGTGCGTTGATCAGGGTGACGGCGGAGGAGAGGAGAGGGCGGAGCAGACCCGCCACCGCCGCGTTCGCGACGATCTCGCCGCGCGCGCTGACGAGCGGCCCATACAGGCGCACGCCGAGAGCGCGTGTGCGGCCGTCGGTCAGCTGCGCGACCAGGGCGCCCATGCGGTCGGCCAGCCCGAGATAGGGCTGCAGCCTGACCATCTCGTCGCCGGAGATCGACGGGAAGTTCACGGCATTCCGGATGATACCGTCGAGCAGATAGTCGCGGACCGCCGCTGCCGTTTCGATCCCGACCTGTTCCTGCGCCTCCCGGGTGGACGCTGCGATGTGCGGCGTCGCGATCACCTGCGGGAGCTGCGCGAGCGCCCACTCGGCCGGTGGCTCGATCTCGAACACGTCGAGCCCCGCGCCCGCGACCTGGCCCGACGTGATCGCCTCGGCCAGGGCGGTTTCGTCGACGAGCTCCCCGCGCGCCGTGTTGATGAGGCGGACGCCGCGCCGGCACCGGCCGAATCGGTCCGCGTCGAACAGCCGGCGCGTCTCCGTCGTGGACGGCATGTGGAGGCTGATGTAGTCGGCTGCCGCGCAGAGGTCGTCGAGCGACAGGAGCTCGGTGCCGAGCGCCGTCGCGACGCTCTCCGAGATGAAGGGATCGTGCGCGACGATGCTCATGCCGAACGCGGCCGCGCGGGCCGCGACTTCCTGGCCGATCCGGCCCAGTCCCACCACGCCCAGCGTCTTGCCCCGCAGCTCCACGCCCGTGAACCGCTTCTTCTCCCAGACGCCGCGCTTCATGGCGGCATCGGCGGCGGGAATCGCCCGCGAGAGCGCGAGCATCAGGGCCAGGGCGTGCTCGGCCACGCTGATGCTGTTGGCGCCGGGCGCATTCATGACGAGGACGCCGCGGGCGCTGGCGGCCGCGAGGTCCACGTTGTCCACGCCTGTTCCGGCTCGGGCGATCACCCGCAGCGCGGGCGCGCGCTCGATGAGCGACGCGTCGACGCGCGTAGCGCTCCGGACGATGAGCGCGACGGCGCGCTCGAGATCCGGACCGAGCTCGCCGGCCGTGCGGCCGGTTCGTGCGTCCACCGTCCAGCCCGGAACCCGCGTCAGGAGCTCGATGGCAGACTTCGGTAACTGATCGGCAACGACAACATGCATGATGGTTATGAAGGAGGGGGACGGTCGATGAATGGGCCGCGCCGGCAGGCTTCGACGGCGCCATCGCGCGGCTGCCGCGAGGGCGGGCCTTCCCGACGACTGTTCCAGTCTGACACTGCGATCTCGTTGACCGATGTGTGCGCCGGGTGCATGAGACCGGTGCGGACGTGTATATATAATGTGCCGTTGCACGGGCTCCTGTGAAGGGGCCAGGACGCACCAGGTTGGTGCAAACCGGAGGAAACGTCGGATTGACGGCACTGTGACGACGACGGCCGCCCGGTTTTCCACACACTTTTCCACAGTTTCTGTGAAGATCCGGTCACACCATGCCGGTGATGTGACCTAAAGCTGCTCATGCCGACCTTCTCGATTCTCACGCCGCCCGCACAAGGCACCGCAATCTCCAGAACGAACGGCCGCCTCGTCGTGCCCGACGATCCGATCGTGCCCTTCATCGAAGGCGACGGCACGGGGCCCGACATCTGGCGCGCCAGCGTGCGCGTGTTCGACGCCGCCGTGCAGAAGGCGTTCCACGGCCGCAAGCGGATCGTCTGGTTCGAGGTTCCGGCCGGCGAGAAGGCCCACAGGGACCACGGCGAGTGGCTGCCGAACGACACCCTCGAGGCGGTCCGAACCTACAAGGTGGCCATCAAAGGGCCGCTCACGACGCCCGTCGGCGGCGGAATCCGCAGCCTGAACGTCACCCTGCGGCAGGTCCTCGATCTGTATGCGTGCGTGCGGCCGGTCCGCTATTTCGCCGGGACCCCGGCGCCCGTGACCCACCCCGAGCGCATGAACGTCGTCATCTTCCGGGAGAACACGGAGGACGTCTATGCCGGCATTGAGTGGGCGAAGGGCACGCCGGAGGCCCGCCGCATCATCGAGTTCCTGGACACGCAGATGGGCAAGCGCGTTCGGCCGGACTCCGGCATCGGCATCAAGCCCATTTCCGAGACCGGGTCGAAGCGCCTGGTGCGCATGGCCATTCAGTACGCGATCGAGAACAGGCGCCGGACCGTCACCCTCGTCCACAAGGGCAACATCATGAAGTTCACGGAGGGGGCGTTCCGCGACTGGGGCTACGAGCTCGCGAAGGCCGAGTTCCGCGACCAGATCGTCACCGAGGACGAGGTCTCGGGCGGCGCGTCCCGTGAGGGCAGGATCCTCGTCAACGACCGGATCGCCGACAGCGTCTTCCAGCAGGTGCTGACGCGCACGTCCGAGTACGACGTCTTCGCCACGCCCAACCTCAACGGCGATTACCTGTCGGACGCCTGCGCCGCGCAGGTCGGCGGCCTGGGGATGGCGCCTGGCGCCAATATCGGGGACGAGATCGGGTTCTTCGAAGCCACCCACGGCACGGCCCCGAAATATGCCGGCAAGGACGTCATCAACCCGGCCTCCGTGATCCTGTCCGGGGTGATGATGTTCCGCTATCTCGGCTGGGGGGAGGCGGCCACGCTGATCGAGAACGGGCTCGAGCGCACCATCCGGCAGAAGAAGGTGACCTACGATCTCGCGCGGCAGATGGAAGGGGCCACCGAGCTGAAGACGTCCGCGTTCGCCGACGCCATCATCGGCAACATGTAACGTCGGCCCAGTCATCGCGGCCCGCGATCGGGCAGCCACTCGTGATCCGATTGTTCCGTGTTCGTCCGTGTTCGTCCGTGTTTGTCCGTGGCATCTTCAGACCGTGTTTGTCCGTGGCATCTTTAGACCGTGTTTGTCCGTGGCGGAGGAGGGACTGAACAGGAAAGTCACCGTGGTGGGCGGCGCCGGCAACGTCGGGGCGACCGTGGCGAGGGCGGTCGCGGACAAGGAGCTGGCCGACGTCGTCATCATCGATATCGCCGATCAGAAGGCAGCCGGCGTGGGGCTCGACATCCTGGAGGCGTGCCCGATCGAGGGCTCCGACTCCCGGGTCGTGGGCTACGGCGCGACCGACGAGGGCTGGAAGCAGACCGCCGGTTCCGACGTGGTCGTCATCACGTCGGGCGTCCCGCGGAAGCCCGGGATGAGCCGCGACGACCTCCTGCAGACCAACTACAAGATCATGCAGTCGGTCACCGAGCAGATCGTGCGGTACTCCCCGAACACGATCATCGTCCCGGTCGCCAACCCGCTCGACGCGATGTGCCAGGCCGTCTACCGGCTGAGCCGCTTCCCCCGCGAGCGCGTCATCGGGATGGCCGGCGTCCTCGATTCGGCCAGGATGCGGACCTTCATCGCCATGGAGCTCAACGTGTCGGTGGAGAACGTGCACGCCTTCGTGCTCGGCGGGCACGGCGACACGATGGTCCCGCTCCCGCGCTATTCCACCGTGGCCGGGATCCCCATCACCGAGCTGCTGCCGCGGGATCGCATCGACGCCATCAGCCGCCGGACCGCTGACGGCGGCGCCGAGATCACGAAGCTGGTGGGCACCAGCGCCTGGTATGCGCCGGGGTCGGCGGCCGCCGAGATGGTCGAGGCCATTCTGAAGGACAAGAAGAAGATCCTGCCGTGCTCCGTCTATCTGCAGGGCGAGTACGGCATCAGCGATCTGTTCGTCGGCGTGCCCGTGAAGCTCGGCGCGAGGGGGGTCGAAGAGATCGTGCAGATCGAGCTGACGGCCGACGAGGATGCCGCGCTCAGGAAGTCGGCCGGGGCCGTCCGCGAGCTCGTCGACGTGATCAGGGTCTGATCCGCGGCGGGGGACAGGTCCCCTACTCGGAAACCAGGAACATCGCCCGGAAGTACTCGCGGTTCATCCGGGCGATGTTCGTGATCGGAATTTCCTTCGGGCAGACCGCCTCGCATTCCCCTTCGTTCGAGCAGCTGCCGAATCCTTCCTCGTCGTGGCGGTCGACCATCGCGACGACCCGCCGCGTGCGCTCGATCTGCCCCTGAGGCAACAGCGAGAGCTGCGCGATCTTGGCGGACGTGAAGAGCGCCGCCGACGCGTTCTTGCACGCCGCCACGCACGCGCCGCAGCCGATGCACGCCGCCGAATCCATCGCCTGCTCGACGACCGCCTTGGGAATGAGAATCGCGTTGCCGTCCGGCGCCCCGCCCACGTTCACCGAGGTGTACCCGCCCGCCTGGATGACCCGATCGAGCGCGCTGCGATCGACGACGAGGTCCTTCACGAGCGGAAAAGCCCTCGCACGCCAGGGCTCGAGGGTGAGGCGCTGGTTGTCCGTGAACCGGCGCATGTGCAGCTGGCACACTGTTGTCCCGGGATCGGGCCCGTGCGCCACGCCGTTGATCAGGAAGCCGCAGGCGCCGCAGATCCCCTCGCGGCAGTCGGAGTCGAACGCAATCGGATCCCCGCCCCGGGCGATCAGTCCTTCGTTGGCGACGTCGAGCATTTCGAGAAACGACATGTCCGGCGACACGTGCTCGACGGTGTAGTCGACGAACCGCCCGGCCGCCGCCGGTCCCTCCTGGCGCCAGACCTTCAGAAAGATGCGCATGTTGAACGTCACCGCAAAGACTTCCGCCCGCGTCGCCATCTACGAACCGCTGTGGCTCGCGGCTTCCGGCTCCGGGCCCACGGCTCCGGCTTCCGGGAACGGCCGGGCCGTTTTCCGGCCACAGTGGGCCAGCTGCAGGCCCGCGAACCCCGAACCCCGGGCTACTTATAGCTCCGCTGCGCCGGCTTGACGTACTCGAACGCCAGCGGCTCCCGGTGCAGCACGGGAGCCCTGCCCACCTCCCTGAACTCCCAGGCCGCCACGTAGGCGAAGTGCGCATCGTCCCGCAGCGCCTCGCCGTCCGGGGTCTGGCTCTCCTCGCGGAAATGCCCTCCGCACGATTCCGTGCGGTGCAGGGCATCGAGCGTGAGGACCTCCGCGAACTCGAGGTAGTCGGCCACGCGCCCCGCGTACTCGAGGTTCTTGTTCAGGTTCGTCGAAGGTCCAGGCACCGAGACGTTCTGCCAGAACTCCTCGCGCAGCTGCGGGATGCGCTCGAGCGCGTTCCGCAGGCCGGCATCGTTGCGCGCCATGCCGACCTCGTTCCAGAGCAGCGCGCCCAGCTCGCGATGGAGCTGGCGGGGCGTCCTGGCCCCCTTGACAGAGAGCAGCCGGTCGATCCGCGCCTGCACCGCCGCCTCAGACTCCTTGAAGGCGTCGTGCTCGGTCGTCACGGCCGGCAGCGCGGTCCCTCCGAGATAGCTGGCGAGCGTGTAGGGAATCACGAAGTACCCGTCGGCGAGCCCCTGCATCAGCGCGCTGGCGCCCAGCCGGTTCGCGCCGTGATCCGAGAAGTTCGCCTCGCCGAGCACGTGCAGCCCGGGGATCGTGCTCATGAGGTTGTAGTCGACCCAGAGGCCGCCCATCGTGTAGTGGATGGCCGGGTAGATCCGCATCGGCACCTGGTAGGGATCCTCGTCGGTGATCTTCGTGTACATGTCGAAGAGGTTCCCGTACCGCGCGCGGATCACGTCTCTGCCGAGCCGCTTGATCGCGTCGCCGAAGTCCAGGTAGACGGCCAGCCCGCTCTCGCCGACCCCGCGGCCTTCGTCGCACACGGCCTTCGCATTCCGCGAGGCGACGTCGCGCGGAACCAGGTTGCCGAAGCTCGGGTAGCGGCGCTCGAGATAGTAGTCGCGCTCCGGGTCCGGGATCTGGTGTGGCGGCCGCTGGTCCCCGGAGGTCCGGGGCACCCATACTCGGCCGTCGTTCCGGAGGCTCTCGCTCATCAGCGTGAGCTTGGACTGGTGCTCGCCCGAGACGGGGATGCAGGTCGGGTGAATCTGCGTATAGCAGGGATTGGCGAAGAACGCGCCGCGGCGGTGCGCACGCCAGGCGGCCGTGACGTTCGAGTTCACGGCGTTCGTCGAGAGGTAGTACGCGGTGCCGTAGCCGCCCGTGCAGAGGAGCACGGCATGAGCGGCATGGCGCTCGATGTTCCCCGTGTTCAGGTTGCGGCAGACGATGCCGCGGGCCTGGCCGTTGACGACCACGAGGTCGAGCATCTCGCGGTTGGGGAAGGACCGCACCGTGCCCCGCTCCACCTGGCGCATCATCGACTGGTACGCGCCGAGCAGGAGCTGCTGGCCGGTCTGGCCGCGCGCGTAGAACGTCCGGGAGACCTGCGCGCCGCCGAACGAGCGGTTGTCGAGCAGGCCGCCGTACTCGCGCGCGAACGGGACGCCCTGCGCGACGCACTGGTCGATGATGTTGACGCTCAGCTGCGCCAGCCGGAAGACGTTCGCCTCGCGCGACCGGTAGTCGCCGCCCTTGATCGTGTCGTAGAAGAGCCGCTGGATGCTGTCGCCGTCGTTCTGGTAGTTCTTGGCGGCGTTGATGCCGCCCTGTGCCGCGATGCTGTGCGCCCGCCTCGGGCTGTCGTGGATGCAGAAGGCCAGCACGTTGTAGCCGAGCTCGCCCAGCGACGAGGCCGCCGACGCGCCGGCCAGACCCGTGCCCACGACGATGACCGTGAACTTCCGCCGGTTCGCCGGGTTCACCAGCTTGGCATCGAACTTGTGCCGATCCCATTTCTCCGCGAGCGGCCCGCCAGGAACCCGGGAATCAAGTGGCATAGTGTCGGCCGGCGCGGGGGAGTTGAGCCCGCCCCGCGCAGTCAGTGCGTCAGATACATCCATATCGGGATGAACGCCAGGCCGCCGCCGATGAGCACGCCGAAAGCGATGCTGGCCCCGACGAGCCGCCTCGTGTAGCGCGGGTGATCCAGGCCCAGCGACTGGAACGCGCTCGCCATGCCGTGCCACAGGTGGAGACCCACCAGCAGGGTCGCGATCACGTAAACCACCACCCACACGGGCTGCTGGAAGAGCTCCACCTCGGTCCGATAGAGGTCGCGAACGCCGGTGGCTTCGTCGATCAGGTAGAAGGTGCCGAACCGGAACTGCTTCACGTGAATCAGCACGAACAGCGCCACGAGCAGCCCGGACCCGATCATCGTCGAGGATGAGAGGCTCTTGCGGCTGGTGTGGCCTGCCCGTTCCTTCCGTGCGTACGCGACGGGTCGGGCCGCCTGGTTGCCGATCCAGTTCGTCGAAGCCTTGTAGATGTGGAGCAGGAACACGACGAGCAGGCCGATTTCGATCGGCACGATCAACGGATTCGAGATGAGGAAATGTGAGTACTCGTTGAACGTGTCGCGACCTAACAGCACGAGCAGGTTGCCCGCCAGGTGCAGCAGCATGTACACGAAGAGGCCGAGCCCCGTGAGCCCGATGAGGAATTTCGTGCCGACGGTGGTCGAGAAAGCCCGGCGGAAGGGGAAGGGCATGGATAGACGAATTGTACTCAATGGGAAATCGGAAATGGGATGGGAAGGGGAGGTGAGGCATGGATTGCGCGGTCACCCGGTTCCGATCCACCATTGACTGCCTTGACGTCTGCCGACTCCATCCGCCTTCCCATTTCCCCTCTCCCCTTTCCTGTCTTCGAATGAAGATCCACGAATACCAGGCCAAGAGCATCCTGGCGCGCTATGGCGTGGCCGTGCCCCGGGGTGAAGTCGTGTTCACGCCGGCCGATGCCGGAGCCGCGGCCGGGCGTCTCGGCGGGGGGACGGTGGTGGTGAAGGCCCAGATTCACGCCGGCGGCCGCGGCAAGGGCGGCGGCGTGAAGGTCGTCAAAGGACCTGAGGAAGCCGAGCGTGCCGCGTCGGACATCATCGGCATGCAGCTCGTCACCTACCAGACGGCCCCGGAAGGGCAGACCGTGCGGCGGGTCCTCGTGGAACAGGGCCTGCGGATCCACAGGGAGCTGTACCTGGGCCTCGTGCTCGATCGCGCATCCGAACGCCCGGTCCTGATGGCGAGCCAGGAAGGCGGTGTCGAGATCGAGAAAGTCGCCCACGAGACACCCGAGCGCATCTTCAAGGAGCTCATCCACCCGGGAGCCGGTCTCTCGGCGTTCCAGACGCGGAAGCTGGCGTTCGCCCTGGGCCTCGAGGGCGCGCTGGTCGGCCAGGCCGCGCGCCTGATGCAGGCGGTATATCAGGCGTTCATCGCGACGGACGCCTCCCTCATCGAGATCAACCCGCTCATCGTCACGGAAGGCGGCGACCTGCTGGCGCTCGACGCCAAGATGAACTTCGACGACAACGCCCTCTACCGCCACGCCGATGTGAAGGAGCTCCGGGACCCGGACGAGGAGGCGCCGCTCGAGGTCGAGGCGTCGAAGTACTCGCTGAACTACATCAAGCTCGACGGCACGATCGGCTGCATGGTGAACGGAGCGGGGCTGGCGATGGCCACCATGGACATCATCAAGCTGGCCGGCGGAGAGCCCGCGAACTTCCTGGACGTCGGCGGCGGAGCGAACACCGAGCAGATCCGAAACGCGTTCAAGATCCTGATGTCCGATCGCAGCGTGAAAGCAGTGCTGATCAACATTTTCGGCGGCATCCTCCGCTGCGACGTGCTCGCGGCGGGGGTCATCGCCGCCGTCAGGGAACTCGGCGTCCCCGTGCCGATCGTGATTCGCATGGAAGGCACCAACGTCGAGCAGGGCAAGCAGATGCTCCGGGAGAGCGGGCTCGACTTCACGACGGCGGACACCATGAGCGAAGCGGCGGAGAAGGTCGTCGCGGCTGGCAGGTAACGGGCCCATGGCCGTACTCATCGACAGGACCACGCGGCTCCTCGTCCAGGGCCTCACGGGCCGCGAGGGGACATTTCATGCGAAGCAGGCCGCCGCATACGGCACCACCGTCGTCGGCGGCGTGACGCCGGGCAAGGGCGGGACGACGCACGAGGGCTGGCCGGTGTTCAACACGGTGTCCGACGCCGTGCGCCAGACAGGCGCGAACGCCACGGTGATCTTCGTGCCTCCCCCGGCGGCGGCCGACGCCATACTCGAAGCGGCCGATGCCGCCCTGCCGCTGGCCGTTTGCATCACCGAGGGGATCCCGACGCTCGACATGATGCGGGCGCTGCTGGTGCTGCGCGCCACGCGCACGCGGCTCATCGGACCGAACTGCCCCGGTCTGATCACGGCCGGGCAGGCCAAGGCCGGGATCATCCCCGGCCACATCTGCCAGGAGGGCCGTGTCGGCATCGTTTCCAAGAGCGGCACGCTCACCTACGAGGCCATTCACCAGCTCACCAAGCTCGGGCTCGGCCAGACGACCTGCATCGGGATCGGCGGGGATCCGTTGATCGGCACGAGCTTCATCGACGCGCTGACGCTGTTTGCGGCCGACCCCGCAACCGAGGCCGTGGTGATGATCGGCGAGATCGGCGGGACGGCCGAGGAAGAAGCCGCGGCGTTCATCGCGCGAGGCTTCCCGAAGCCCGTCGTCGGCTTCATCGCCGGGCAGACCGCGCCGCCCGGGCGCCGCATGGGGCACGCGGGCGCGATCATCGCAGGAGGCAAGGGGACCGCCGCCGAGAAGATGGCCGCGCTCACCGCGGCCGGCGTGCACGTCGTGCGCAGCCCGGCCGACATCGCCGGGGCCGTGCGGGAAGCGCTGCGGACGTAACAGCGGCACGGGCCGTCCGGCCGGGGGCGCCGCGAAGAGGCTGGTATACTTTTCACAAGAGTTTCCGCCCCTCTTCCACAGTTCAGCTGCCCGGCGGAAGGACATCCATGTCATCGAGTGCACCCGCGGCCCGGGGGGCCGCCGACCCGTCGGCTCCGCGCCGGGTAGTCAACGATTTCAGCATCCAGGTCGCGACCGTCAACGGGTCCGGCAGCCAGACCGCCAACCTCGTCCTCCTGCGCTCGATCTTCCAGAGCGGCGTCCCCGTGTCCGGCAAGAACATGTTCCCGTCCAACATTGCGGGGCTGCCCACCTGGTACACCATCCGCGCGAACCCCCACGGCTACATCGCCCGCAAGAATGAGATCGACTTCCTCGTCGCGATGAACCCCGAGACCGCGAAGGAAGACGTTCTGGCGCTCGAGCCCGGAGCCGCGGTGCTCTACGACGAGCCGCTGAAGCTGTCGGGCCTGCGCGCGGACCTCACGTTCTACCCCGTCCCGTTCGACCGGATCGTGGCCGAGGTGTGCAAGGACGCGAAGTTGCGCCGCCTCGTCAAGAACATGATTTACGACGGGGTGCTCTCCAGGCTGCTCGGGATCGAGCTGGGCCAGATGGAACACGCGCTGCGGCGCCAGATGGGGAAGAAGACGAAGGCGATCGAGCTGAACCTGGCCGCGCTCGAGGCCGGGTTCGCCTACGCCTCGACCCACCTGACGAAGGCGGATCCGTACTGGATCGAGCCGCTCGACCGCACGGCCGGCAAGATCCTGATCGAGGGCAACGCGGCGGCGGCGCTCGGCTGCATGATGGCCGGGGTGACCGTCATCGCGTGGTACCCGATCACCCCCTCGTCGTCGCTGCCGGAGACGCTGATCTCCTACATGCGCAAGTATCGCGTGGATCGGGAGACGGGAAAGGCGACGTTCGCGATCGTGCAGGCCGAGGACGAGATCGCGTCCATCGGCATGGTCCTCGGCGCCGGCTGGGCGGGAGCCCGCGCCATGACCTCCACTTCGGGACCGGGGATCTCGTTGATGAGCGAGTTCTCGGGGCTGGCCTACTATGCCGAGGTCCCGGGTGTGGTCTTCGACATCCAGCGCGTCGGGCCGTCGACGGGCCTGCCCACCCGCACGTCGCAGCAGGACGTGCTCGCCACGGCCGTCCTGTCGCACGGCGATACGAAGCACCTCCTGCTGATCCCGGCGTCGGTCCAGGAGTGCTACACGATGGCCATGGATGCGTTCGATCTCGCCGAGCGCTTCCAGACGGTGGTCTTCGTGATGAGCGACCTCGATCTCGCGATGAACACGTGGATGGCCGATCCATTCGAGTATCCGGATCGGCCGCCGGACCGCGGGAAGGTGCTGGACGAGGCGACGCTGCAGCGGCTGGGCGAGTGGGGCCGCTACAGGGACGTCGATGGCGACGGCATCCCGTATCGCACCATCCCGGGCCATCGCATGCCGGCGTACTTCACCCGCGGATCCGGTCACAACGAGCGCGGCCAGTACAGCGAGCGGCCCGACGACTACGTGAACAACATGGACCGCCTGGCGCGCAAGTTCGAGACCGCGCGGCGGCACGTTCCCGCCCCGGAGGTGTTCGACGAGCCGGGTGCCGAGGTCGCCATCGTGGGCTACGGTACGAGCCACTGGGCGATCGAGGAGAGCCGGGATCAGCTGCGGCGGGAGGCCGGCATCCGCACGGCCTATCTGCGGCTGCGGGCGTTCCCGTTCACCGACGGCCTGGATGCGTTCCTGGATCGCTACGCGCGGGTCTACGTCGTCGAGCAGAACCGCGATGCGCAGATGCTGGCGCTCATGCGGATGGAGCTGGCCCACGCGCGAAGCGCCAGGCTCCGGAGCGTGCTGCACTACACCGGGCTGCCGATCGATGCCCGGTCGATTACGGACTCGATTCTGGCGCAGGAAGGCCTGAAGGCCAGGGCGGCCCTGGTACCGGCGGTCCACGCGGCGCTCGGCGCCGGACGCGAGTAGGGCAGGAGGCGCGACACATGGCGACAGTCACTCCCGAACCCGGGCGCAAAGTCAACCGGATCGGCCTCGAGATACAGCCGTACCGCGGGGGCAAGACCACGCTCTGCGCGGGCTGCGGCCACAACGCGATCTCCGAGCGCATCATCGACGCGTTCTTCGAGATGGGCGTCGACCCCCGCGAGGTCATCAAGCTGTCGGGGATCGGCTGCTCGAGCAAGAGCCCGGCGTATTTCCTGGGCGAGGCACACGGCTTCAACGCCGTGCACGGCCGCATGCCGTCGGTGGGCACGGGGGCGGTGCTCGCGAACCGGAAGCTCATCGCGATCGGCGTCAGCGGCGACGGTGACACCGGCGCCATCGGCATCGGCCAGTTCGTGCACCTGATGCGCCGCAACGTGCCGATTGTCTACATCATCGAGGACAATGGCTGCTACGGCCTCACGAAGGGCCAGTTCTCGCCGACGGCGGACATGGGCTCGAAGGCGAAGAGCGGCCTGTCCAACGACCTGCCGCCCATCGACACGTGCGCCCTGGCGATCCAGCTCGGCGCGTCCTTCGTGGCGCGATCCTTCTCGGGCGACAAGCGCCAGCTGCTCGCCATCCTCAAGGCGTCGCTCGCCCACCGCGGGACCTGCATGATCGACGTGCTGTCACCCTGCGTGACCTTCAACGATCACGAGGGGTCGACCAAGAGCTACGCCTACGCGAAGGATCATGACGAGCCGCTCGGCGAGATCAACTTCGTGCCGTTTTTCGACGACATCACGGTCGAGTACGACCCGGGGACGACCCACGCCGTCGAGCTGCACGACGGCTCGAGGCTGTACCTGAAGAAGGTGGCGGAGGACTACGACCCCACCGACAAGCTCGCAGCGATCCGCCTCCTGCACGACACGGCGAGTCGCGGTGAGTTCGCGACAGGGATTCTGTACGTCGAGCCGGAGAAGGAAGACTTCGTCAGCCTCCTGAACCTCGTCGACGAGCCGCTGGCGGCGCTGCCGCTCGAGCGGGTCCGGCCGCCGCGGGCGGTCCTCGACGAAGTCATGGAGAGCCTCAAGTGATGAGCCGGCGCGCATGGCTGTTCCTCCTGCCGGCGGCGTTCGCCTTTCAGGGCTCGCTGGCGGAAGACCTCATTGCCCAGGGCAGGCGGCCGCTGCGCACGGAAGATGTCTTCGACGTCCGGGAGGTGCAGGACCCGCAGCGCTCACCTGACGGCCGCTGGGTTGCGTACACCGTCACTCGCTCGATCAAAGAGACCGACAAGACCGACACCGACGTCTGGATGGTGAGCTGGGACGGCCGCGAGCAGATCCAGATCACGTCGACTCCTGAAAGCGAATCGCGTCCCCGCTGGAGCCCCGACGGGAAGTACCTCGCGTTCGTGTCGTCGCGCCACGGCGCCAAGTCCGGGCAGGTCTGGCTCATGAACCGGAGCGGCGGGGAGGCCGTCAAGCTGACCGACGTCAAGGGAGGAGTGACGGACTACGCGTGGTCTCCCGACAGCCGCCGGCTGGCCCTGGTCGTAAAGGATCCGGATCCTGAGGTCGCGGAGGCCGAAGCCGAAGCTGAGAAGGCGAAAGAAGGGCCGGCGAAGACGCCGAAGCCGATCGTGGTGGATCGCTATCGCTTCAAGGCCGACGGCGACGGATTCCTGCGCGGCGAGCGATCGCACCTGTACTTGTTCTCACTCGAGGCGAAGCGGGCCGAACCCCTGACCCCTGGGCCGTTCGACGAGACGTCGCCGGCATGGTCGCCGGACGGACGCCAGATCGCGTTCATCCGCCGTCACGGCGACGACGACGTGGACAAGGCGCCGAGCGAGGACCTGTTCGTCATCGATGCCTCGCCCGGGGCGGAGGCCAGGCGCCTGACCGCCACCAGTGCGGAGGAGAGCGGGAGGCTGGGCTGGAGCCCCGACGGCCGGTGGATCTCGTATCTGCTCGGGGAGGAGCTGAAGTACAGCGCCTACGACCAGGCGCGGCTCGCGGTGATCCCCGCGGCCGGCGGCGAGCCGCGCACGCTCACCGATCCTCTCGATCGGCCTGTGCGGGACGCCCTCTGGTCGGCCGACAGCCGGTCGCTGACCTTCGTGGTCGTGGACGATCGCACGCAGTACATCGCCACAGTGCCGGTGGAGGGCGGCCGGATCCAGCGCCTCACGGAAGGGCGTCGAGTCGTCTCGGCCCCTTCCGGCGAGCCCGGTGCCGGTCTGGCGGTGCTCGCGTCGACGGCGGCCGAACTGCCGGAGGTCCACGCCCTCGACGGGAACACGCTGCGCCGGCTGACCCGCCATAACGAGGCGTGGCTCAAGGGAGTGCTGACCGGCATCACCGAGGACTTCACGTCGATCAGCCGCGATGGCACCGAAGTGCACGGGCTGATCGTGAAGCCGCCGTCCTGGCAGCCAGGCCGGTCCTATCCCACGCTGCTTCGGATCCACGGCGGTCCCAACGGGCAGGACGAACACTCGTTCCATTTCGAGCGCGAACTCTTCGCCGCCCACGGCTACGTCGTCGTCGCCGTGAATTACAGGGGCAGCAATGGACGCGGGAGCGCATATCAGAAAGCGATCTTCGCGGACTGGGGCAACAAGGAGGTGGTCGATCTGCTGGGCGCCGTGGACCACGTGGTGAAGACCGGCCTGGCCGACCCGCACCGCCTCGGCATCGGAGGGTGGAGCTACGGCGGGATCCTGACCAACTACACGATAGCGACCGACAGCCGGTTCAAGGCGGCCATCAGCGGGGCGGGCAGCTCGAACCAGATCTCGATGTACGGCACCGACCAGTACATCACCCAGTACGAGCACGAGCTCGGGCCGCCGTGGAAGACGCCCGACGTGTGGCTGAAGGTGTCGTATCCCTTTTTCAAGGCCGACCGCATCCGCACGCCAACACTCTTCATGTGCGGGGAAAAGGATTTCAACGTGCCGTTGCTGGGCAGCGAGCAGATGTATCAGGCGCTGCGCAGCCTCGGGGTGGAGACGCAGCTGGTGATCTACCCGAACCAGTACCACGGCATCACGATCCCGAGCTACAAGGTCGACCGCCTCCAGCGCTATCTCGACTGGTACGACAGGTTCCTGAAGCCCGCCACGAAGCCGCCGACCACCCCGCGCTGATCAGCGCGCCACGGACGAACACCGCCACGGAAGAACACGGAAGAACACGGAACACGGATCCGGCTCCTTCTGCCGCGCCAATTGTCGAAATATGACCGACCCCCGGGTGCCGCCGCAGCTCCCCGTACAACGTGCGCCTGCGGCATTTCGGGATGACGACCACGTGGTACTTGCAGTCCCATACCGAGTGGTTCAGACTCGTCAGTGTATCCATCCGGTCCCTTCCTCTCGTGTGCCTGGCGGCTCACGAAGGACGTAGAAGTATCTGCGCTGGGCACACGTCCTCCACGTCAAACGATGACTGCCTCCCCGACGGAGCCGGGGGAACTGCGAGCGGGCTAGAGTAGTCCGCGCTCGTCCGCGTTCGTCCGTGCGATGTTTGTCCGTGCCTGTTCGTGTTCGCCCGAGGCGATGTTTTCGTGCCTGGTCGCGTTCGTCCGTGGCGATGTTTGTCCGTGCCTGTTCGCGTTCGTCCGTGGCGATGTTTGTCCGTGCCCGTTCGTGTTCGTCCGTGGCGATGTTTGTCCGTGCCCGTTCGTGTTCGTCCGTGGCGATGTTTCTCCGTGCCTGTTCGCGTTCGTCCGCGGCGATGTTTGTCCGTGCCTGTTCGTGTTCGT
>DASPFV010000247.1:0-37674 GCA_035620975.1 Vicinamibacterales bacterium | reverse complement strand
CGTCTCGCCGGGGTTCCCGGGGCCGACGCGCAGGAGCCGCGCGCTCATCGTGGGCGTCAGCGTGAACGAGACGAGCAGGCTCACCATCACGGCCGCCGCCGAGGTGATCCCGAACTGGTAGAGGAAGCGGCCCGAGATGCTGGAGAGGAACGAGACCGGCACGAAGATCACCGCCAGCGAGAGGGTCGTGGCCGTGACCGCCAGGGCGATCTCGGCCGTGCCCTCGCGCGCCGCGTCGAAGGGCGCGCGGCCCTTCTCCTCCAGGAAGCGGAAGATGTTCTCGAGCACCACGATCGCGTCGTCGATCACGATCCCGACCATGAGCACCAGCGCGAGCATCGTGACGCTGTTGAGCGTGAAGTCGAGGGCCCGCATCATGGCGAAGGCCGAGATCACCGAGGTGGGAATGGCCACGCCGGCGATGACCGTGGCGCGCCAGTTGCGCATGAAGAGCAGCACGATCAGACACGCGAGGATGCTGCCGAGCACCAGGTGCTTGTTGATCTCGTGGAGCGCGGCGTAGATGTACCGGCTCTGGTCGCGGATGATCTCCAGCTTGACGTCCGGCGGCACCTGCGCACGCACGCGGTCGAGGTTCGCCTTGACGGCTTCGAGCGCCGCGACCGTGTTGAACCCGGACTGCCGGCGGACCTCCAGGATCACCGTCGGCACGCCGTTGAGCCGCGACAGCGTGCGCTGCTCCTTCGTTCCGTCCTCCGCCCATCCGATGTCGCGGACACGGATGGGGGCCCCGTTCACCGTCTTGATCACCAGATCGTTGAAGTCCTGCGGATCCGTGATTCGCCCGAGCGTCCGGAGCGTCTGCTCGCTCGTGGCCGTCGTCACGTTGCCGCCCGGCAGATCGGCGTTCTGCCGCGTCAGGGCCGTCCGCACCTCGGTGATCGGGAGCCGGTACGCCGCGAGCCGCTCGGCGTCGATCCAGATGTTGATGGCCCGCTCGAGCCCACCCACCACGATCACCTCGCCCACGCCGCTCGAGCGCTCGAGGGCGCGTCGCACCACTTTGTCCGCAATCTCGGTGAGCTCGCGCAGCGTGCGATCCCCCGAGACGGCGATGGTGAGAATGGGCGCCGAGTCGTTGTCGAACTTGCCGACGACCGGGGGCTGCGTGTCACGGGGCAGCTGATTCAGCATGCCGGACACCCGATCGCGCACGTCCTGCGCCGCGGCATCGATGTCGCGATCGAGCTCGAACACCGGCAGGACCAGCGAGATCCCCGGCCCGTTCACCGACCGCAGCTCCGTGATGCCGGGGGCGGTGTTGACCGCCTCCTCGATGCGTTGCGAGATCTGGACCTCGGCCTCCTCCGGCGAGGCGCCCGGCAGGATCGTGCGAATGCGCACGTTCGGCAGGTCGACGGCGGGGAATCGATCGACCGCCAGGCCGAACCAGCTGGCGGCGCCCGTCACCACCAGCCCGAGCACGAGCATGCTGGCGAAGACCGGCCGGCGGATACAGATCTCGGCGAGCTTCTGCATGGCGTCAGCGTCCTTCGCCGGTGCGGACAGCCTCCCCCGCGACGAGGCTGCCGGGCTCGATCACGATGAGATCGCCGGCCGAGAGGCCCTGCACGATCTCCACTGATGCTCCCTCGCGCCGTCCCGGCTGCACGCGGCGCTCGACAGCCTTGCCGTCGGCAATCGAGAAGACCTTGGTGACGCCCGCGAAGCTCACGATCGCACTGGCGGGCACGAGCAGCGCGGGGGCGGCCGCTTCGATGACGATGTTGGCGCGGACGAACGCGCCGGGCCGGAGCAGCCCGCGCTCGTTCGGGATCTCCGCCTCCACGAGCAGCGTGCGGTTGTCCTCCGAGATAGCCGGGCTGATTCGCGCCACGCGGCCGGCGTACACGGCCTGCTCGCCTTCGACGGTGACCTGCACCTCCTGTCCGAGCTGCACGCTCTGGGCCTCGCGCTCGGGCACTTCCAGCCGGAGCCGGAGGGGGTGCACCCGGACGAGCGTCACCAGCGGCGTGCCCGCCGACGTGTACTGGCCGACCGCCGCCGTGCGCTCGCGCACCCGGCCGTCGAACGGCGCCCGCAGCATCGTCGCCGAGAGCTGCTCCTGTGCCAGCTCGAGCTCCGAGCGTCGCTGGGCGAGAATGGCCCGGCGGCTGTGCACCTCCTCGATCGAGTCCTGGAGCCGGCCCTCCGCCACCTTGAACGCCGCCTCCGCCGCATCCAGTTCGGCGCGCGACGAGATGCCGCGCTCGACGAACGTCCGTGTCCGGTCGAGGCTCAGGCGGGCTTCGTCGAGCACGGCCTGCGCCTGCCGCACGATCGCGGCCTCGGCTACCGTGACGTGATCGTGCTCGCCGTCGGGCGGCAGCCCCAGACGGGCCCGCGCCTGCTGCAGGGCCGCGGCCGCCTGCGAGACGCGCAGCTCGAAATCCGTCGGATCCAGCCGGGCAATCTCCTGGCCCTGCCGGACGGACGAGCCCAGGTCCACGACTATGGTCTGGATGCGCCCGGCGACCTTGGTACTGAGGACGGCCTGTTCCTCCGCCGCGAGGGCGCCACTTAATGTAATCGTCCGGTTCAGCGTGCCCGAGCGCACCGGCTCGACCCTCACGACCCGGGGCTCAGCCCCCCCGGCAGCAGATGCCGCGGGTGCCGGGCCGCGGCACGCGGCGGCGCCGGAGAGGACCACCCCGATCAGGATCGAACGGATAATTCGCGCTGATGAAAACGTGTACATGCCCGAAGCCTTGCCGCGCCTCGGGACCGGAGGGCACGGTGCCCACGGATCATATCAGCGGCAGACCGGCGCCGGGCTCAGGTGGGGGGGTATCTGCAGGATGCTGGCGCATCGTGCACGGGACCGGGAAACGTGAGAGCAGACGGAAACGGGAAAGCGGCACTCTTCAGCGGTCCGCCAGTGCCCCAGCGGGGGCGACGGGGACCGCGCGGGGGGTCGACCGGGACGACGGGAACTGCTGAACCATGGCCGTGAGAACCGCGAGGTATCCCATCGCGATGGCGTCCGCGAGGTCGGTATACCCGCCCGTGCGAACGAGCATGATCACGATGCCCAGCAGCCAGAATCCCGATCTCCCTCTCACGCGCGGTGCCTCCGTGCCGGGCAAGATGGCAAGATGTCTGCCCTCCCGGAAACGCGCAAAATTCCGAAGAAACACGGGGGATCGCTGCGGAGATCGGGCGACGAAAGCCTCCCTCTGGGGTGACCAAGTTCTGCGCACCCCGGCCGTTCGCCATCTCCGACTGGACGCCGGCTGGCAGTGTTGATAGCCTTCGAGGCGGCTTCCCTGCACCCATGTCCGTCTCCCGCCCGGCGACGCTCGTCCTGCTCGTGACGCTGCTGCTCGCCTCCGACGGCCCTCTCCAGGCGCAGACCTCGGCCGTGCGTCTTCGGGGGGTCGAAATCGCGCGCGAAGGGAGCGTGGTCGTGGTCACGGTGGAAGCCACCGGCCCGCTCCCGACTCCGCTGGCAGGCAGGGTCGACGGCCCGCCGCGGGTGTTCTTCGACTTTCCCGGCATCATCCCCGCGACGCGTGGTGTGCGATCTCCCGGCGATCCGAGCGTGCGCGGCGTACGCGTGGCGCTGCACAGCGGGGATCCCCTGATCACCCGGGTGGTCATCGATCTGGTGCGGCCGGACCCCGTCCGTCTGGAGCCCGACCGCCTCGCCGAAGGGCGTTTCCAGGTGCTCGTGGGCGAAGTCACGGCGCCCGTCGTGATCGGCGAGATCCCGGCTGACCTGCCGCCTGCGCCCGAGCCCACCCCGCCGCCAGCCTCTCCCCCGCCGAAAACGGAAACGCTGGCTCCTGGGAGTCCGCCTCCAGTCTCCGAAAAGGCCACCTCCGGCCCTGCGGCCCCGCCGAAGCCGGCATCGGCCAGTCCCGCGCCGACATCAGGTGCGTCGCCGCCGGCGCCGGGAGCGTCGAACGGGGCCGGAGCCCTGCCGGCGCGCGATCTGGAGCGCTATCGCGCGCAGATTGCGGACGGCTTCGGCCGGCTGCTCGCCCTGCGTCCGCTGCTCACGACCATCGATCAGTTCGCGAGCCCGCCGCCGGACGAGTTACAGATGGGTGTCGAGGAGTTCGAGCGCGTGAGACGGGTCATGTCGGAGGTCGATCCGCCCCTCTCGCTCCGGCCGACGCACGATCTGCTGGTGCGGGCGTGCGCGCTCGGGACGATGGCCACCAGGCTGCGCGCGGAGGCGAACCGCACGAGCGACATCGGGCAGGTCCGGAACGCCGGATCCGCTGCAGCCGGCGCGCGGATGCTGCTCGACCGCGCCTGCGCCGAGATGGGGTGTGATCGCTGACCCAGCAGCCATGCTGGAAGCCGGACGCCGATCCTGATAGGCTCGACGCTTCGTACGGCGCCTTCCGTCGAACTCCCTAGCTGGAGGCCTGCGAACGACGGACTCGAGGAAGCGATGCGACTGGATATCCTCGACAGGTCCTTCAGAGCCCGGTTCCGGGCCGGCCTGAGCGCCATTGCTCTGGTCGTCGTTGCGCTCTGGCTGGAGAAGAGCCTGCCCGCCGGCGCGGTCTCCCTTTCTCTCGGGCCGCTGTCCCTGGCTGTGGCGCTCAGCGCCTGGCTCGGCGGACTGCGGACGGGCCTCGCGGCGCTCGCCGCGTCGCTCGTCGGGATCGACTACTACGTCCTCGATCCCGGCACGTTCTTCACGCTCGGCGGTCCGCCGGACCTGGCGCGGATGGGATTGTACGCGGGCGGATGGGGCCTGTTCTGCGGGCTGGCGGATCGGGTCTACCGCCGCGCAGAGTCGGCCGCCGCGGCACGCATCGAAGCCGAGCGCCTGGCGCGGCAATCCGATCGGCTGGCGGAGCTGACGGCCGGGCTGGGGCAGGCGCGCACGCCGTCGGCGGCGATCGAGGCCACGCTGCAGGAGCCGCTGCACGCGCTCGAAGCCGACGCGGGGATGCTCCTGCTGGTGCACGCCGACAGCCAGTCGGCCGAGATTGCCCGGGCCGTCGCGTACGCGTCGGCGCCCGCCGAGTGGCCGCCGGTGCCGCTCGATCGCAAGTGCCCCATCGGGGACGCCGTCGGCCGGGGGGCGCCGGTCATCTGCGAGTCGCGCGCGCGGTGGCGGCGAGAGTATCCGGACCTTCCCGTCGATCTCTACCCCGACGAATACGAGTCGATGGTGGCGGTTCCGCTCCTGATCGGCAGCCGGGTGGTTGCCGTGGTCAAGCTCGACTTCCGGGAGTCCCGCCGCTTCACCGCAGACGACCGCGAGTACGTCTTCTCGGTGGGACCGCGCGCCGCCCAGGCGCTCGACCGCACGTGGCAGTACGAATCCGCGCAGCGGGCGCGGCTCGATGCCGAGAGCCTCCGCGAGCGGGCAGACCAGGAACTCGCCGAGCGCCAGAAGATCGAACGCGCGCTCCGCGTGAGCGAAGGGCAGTTCCGCGCGCTCGCCGCCCGCACGTCGCGCATGCACGATCTCACGGCCGCCCTCTCCGAGGCAGTGACCCTCGACGCCGTCGCGCGCGCCGTCGTCCGCCAGGGCACGGTGGCCGTTGGCGCGACCACGGGCGATGTCATGCTGCTCGTCGACAACGGGACCACGCTCGAGACGCTGTATGCCGATCGCGAGCTGCCGGCCGACGACTCCGGCCGGCGCACACCCGTGGAGTCCGGCTTCTGCTCGACGGAAGCCGTCAGAACGGGCAGGCCCGTGTTCGTGGGGTCGTTCCCCGAGCTCCAGGAGCGGTACTGGCGCTCCGCCTCGAGCGCGGCCGACGGCGGGTACGTCTCGTCGGCGACGCTGCCCCTTAACCTCGAGGGACGCGTGATCGGTGTCGTCGCGTTCTATTTCACGGTGCCGGTCAACTTCGACGCCCATTACCAGGCGCTCCTGATCTCGGTGGCGCAGCACTGCGCCCAGGCGCTGGATCGCGCGCGGCTGTACGAGTCAGCGCAACGCGCGCGCGCGGAGGCCGAGGCGGCGAACCGGCTCAAGGACGAGTTCGTGTCGATCGTCTCGCACGAGCTGCGGACGCCGCTGAACGCGATCCTCGGCTGGACGTCGATGCTGCAGCGCGGCACGCTCGAGCCGCTCGTGGCGGGCCGGGCGCTGCAGTCGGTGCACGACAACGCGACCCGGCAGGCCAGGCTGATCGACGAGCTGCTGGACTTCTCGCGGATCATGTCGGGCCGCACGAAGCTCGATCTCGACGTCATCGACATGCGCGAGCTGATCCGCGGCGTCGCCGAGTCGATGATTCCGAGCGCCGCCGCCCGCGGCATCGAGCTGCGGCTGACCCCGGTGCCGCCCGTGTCCGTCCCCGGGGACGCCCGGCGCCTCGAACAGGTGTTCTTCAACCTGTTGAGCAACGCGCTCAAGTTCACCCCCGCCGGAGGCCGCATCGAGCTCGAGACGCGGCTGGACGATCCGATGGTGGAGATCCGCGTGGCCGACACCGGCATCGGCATCGAGCCGGAATTCCTGCCTCACGTCTTCGATCGTTTCCGGCAGGCCGACAGCGCCACGACGCGCAGCCATGGCGGGCTCGGGCTGGGGCTGTCGATCGCGCGTCAGCTCGTCGAGGCGCACGATGGCACCATCGGGGTCGAAAGCCCCGGCCGCGACGGCGGCGCCACCTTCGTCGTGCGGCTGCCGCTGGCTGCCGAAGCCGCGGTGCACCGGCCCGGCCCGCAGAGCGTCGAGGCTTCCGCCGAGATGCCGCGGCTGGACGGCATCCACATCCTCGTCGTGGAAGACGAGCCGGATACGCGGGAGATCATGGCCCACGCGCTGCGGGGATGCGGCGCGGAGGTGACCCTGGCGGCCACCGCGCGCGATGCGCTGGGGCTGCTGGAACGCGAGCCGATGGACGTCCTGCTGGCCGACATCGCGATGCCCGGCGAGGACGGTTACTCGCTCATTCGGAAGGTGCGCGCGAACGCAGGGCGGATTGCGGCCATCCCGGCCGCTGCCGTGACCGCGCACGCCCGCGAGGAGGAACGGCGCGCCGCCCTGGACGCCGGGTTCCAGGTGCACGTCGCCAAACCGTTCGAGCCGCTGCAGCTCGTTCGCGCGGTGGAGACGCTGGTGCGCGGCACCTACGCCGTCCACTGACCGCCCGCCCGGCCCGCCCGCTCCCGCTTCCGCTGGTACATCTGCCCGTCCGCCTCCGCCAGCAGCTGCTCTATCGTCTGGAGGCGCTCCGGATCGAAGCGCGCCACCCCCACGCTGAGTGAGAGCACGTAAGGCCGGTCCGTGAGGGCGTTGTGCTGCTCGACGCTCCGGTGCAGCCGTGCGACCAGCGCGTCGGCGCTCTCCACGTCCGCTTCGAGCGGGAACGCCGTGAACTCGTCCCCCCCGAGCCGGGCGATGATGTCGGCGCTCCGATACGTGGTCCGCAGCACCGCCGCGGCATCCATCAGTACGCGATCGCCGGCGGCGTGGCCGTACGTGTCGTTGATCTGCTTGAGGTCATCGACGTCCGCGAACACGAGCAGGAGCTGGCACCTGCGGCGCCGCGCCAGCAGGAGGTGGCGCTCGGCGAGCACCGAGAAGCCGCGGCGATTGTAGACCCCCGTCAGGTCGTCGACGAGCGTCAGGGTGCGGAGGGCGTCCGCGAGCCGCCGCTGCGCGGTGATGTCGATCACGGTCCCCATCACCGCCGGCCCGCCGTCGTAGACCGTCCGGACGCTCCGGATGTCGAGGTCGAGGAGCTGGCCATCTCTCCGGACGCCACGAATCGTGTACTCGATGCTCGTGATCTCGCCGGCGATACGCTGCCGCAGCTTCTCGCGGACGAGGTCCCGGTCGTCCTCGGCAACCAAATCGTACAGGGACGGGAGTCGCAGCACTTCCTCCCGCGAGTACCCGAACAGATCGGCGAAGCGCCGGTTCACGTACACCAGCCGTTCGTCGCGAATCAGGTACACGGCGATGAGGGAATCCTCGACGAGGGCCCGGTATGTCTCTGAAGGTAGGGGGTCGCCGTCGCTCTGGCCCATGCATCTCTCGGCCGGCGCGGTCCGCCGCGGCCGGCCTATGAGGATAGAACAAAAGGTGCGTGGGGGGCTAGGGGCAGCACGTCCAAGGCCGGCACCCGGCGCGATCATCCGCCGGCGCGCTCGACCCGGATGAGCGGCTCGAAGATACGCGACTGGCGACACCTCGGACATCGGCCCGGTTTCGTCAGGCGATCGTCGCCGAACACGAAGCCGCATCCCCGGCACCGCGCCGGCTCAACGGCCACGCGGTGCCCGGCCGCCTGCGCGGATCGGATCACGTGGAGCAGCTCGGCTTCAATGTCGGGCCGATCGATCTTCAGCTCCCGCGCCAGGCTGGAGGCGGTTCTCGGGCCCTGCGCGAGCAGATCCATGAGCTGCCGGCGGAACACCACGCTCGCTATTATCGGCTCCGTGCCCGTTGGCGTCCGCGGGCTGCCGCAGACGGGCTCGTCCCCTCGGGCTCGACACCGGCCCGGTCCGCGGCCCGGTCGGCGGGACGGCGGACCGGTCAGTGGAGTGCGATCGAGCCGCTAGCCGTTCTCCTTCTTGTGGCACTCGTTGCACTTGAGCGGCGGCTTCTTCCCCTTGGCGGCTGTCTGCTGATGACAATCGATACACGTGCCGGCTTTGGCCATCGGATCGTGGAACGCGGCCCGCGTGTTCGTCTTCATGGGCGGCGCCACCGCCTTCGTATGACAGTCCGTGCACGCCTGCTGCGGCGTCTTGGCCGGCTTCTCGGACTTCGCCGCGTGATGGCAGCTCTCGCACTTCGCGCCGTAACTGGCCGTGTGCGCCTTGTGGGCGAACTTCACCGCGCCCATCGGCGCGCCCTTCAGGACGATCGTATCGGGCTCCTTGCCCTGGCCGGCGAGCGCCGCACCGAAGGCGAGCGCGAACGCCAGCGCCGAGATTCCTCCGAGCACGCGGTGAATGGCTGGATGCTGCATATGACTCCTCTGGCGGAAAGTCGTCACTTCCCTTCGCGTTGACACTGGGCGTTCCAATCCCCGTGCCGGGCGGCAGGTCCCCCCGGCTCCCTGATTCTGCACTTCTTTCCGGTGCGCACACTCGCGCCGCTGGGCCCGCCAATGATAGTCCCGCCGGACGGCCGGCAGCGCCCGGTTTTCATGGCGCCGGCAGGCCCAGCAGGCGCGGCCCCTCCGCCTGGGCGAACACCGCGGCCGCCCGGGCCTGCTTCCGCCGGGCGCGCTCCGCGACGGCCACGAACCCCGGGTCGAGGCGCAGATCGTCGAACGCCGGTGAGGTCTCGAGGCCCTGTACGCAGAGGAAGCCGCCATCGACGGAGCGTTCGAGGAGTCGCCGGGCGCGCTCGTGGTCGTCCACTCGCATGGCGGCCTGGGCCCAGTAGAAGTAGCCCTCCGGATCCGTGAAGCCCTCGTACGCTTCGAGCTGTTCCACCTCACGGCGGCCGGCTTCGTGCTGCCCCTCCACGCTTGCGACGAGGGCGTCGAGCACCGCCCGCAGATGCTCGTTCAAGGGCGCCCGGATGCGAGCCGCGCGGCACAGGGCCAGCGCCTCGTCCGGCCGCCCGAGCGAGAGAAACGCGCTGACGCTGACATACGGGGGCTCCTCGTTGTCCGCCTCGATCGCCCGTGTGAACTCGCCGCGCATATAGAAGGTGTGCGCCACGCTCGTCCGGATCGACGGATCGAGCCGCCGTGCGCGATCGTAGGCCGCCAGCGACGCGTCAAGCAGGCCGACGTATCGACACGCGTGGACCAGTCCGGCGAACAGGTCCGGGTCGCCCGTCCTCTCGCGCAGCCGGCCGAGCAGCCGGACGACCGCGTCGATCGCACGGCCCTGGTCCACCTCCACGTGCGTGTAGAGATTGTGCGCCAGGGAGAGATCCGGGTTCAGCTCGAAGGCATGCCGGAACGCCGCCTCGGCGTCGGCCAGCAGGCGGGGGGCGTCCTCCCCCCGCCCGTACTTGCCCATCACCCGCAGGCACCGCCCGAGCCGCGCCCACGCCGGAGCATAGGAGGGATCCGCTTCGACCGCCTGGAGGTAGTGCTCGCGCGCGAGCGGCCACTGCGACGCCGTGACGCTGAGCCGGTTGGCTCGCAGGTAGCTGCCGTACGCGGCAGCGTTGGCCGGAACGTCCCGCCGCAGCTGCCGCTGCTCGCGGCTCGTGAGCGGCAGCGCCAGCGCCTCGACGACCGCCGAGCAGACCGCGTCCTGCACCTTGAACAGGTCGTCGAGCGGCACCTGCAGGGCATGCGACCACAGGACGGTTCCGGCCGAGCTCTCCACCAGCTGCACGTTGACGCGGAGGAGCCCGCTCGCGTGGAGCAGCGTGCCCACGACCGCGGCGTCGATGTTCGCCTCGCGGGCCCGCGCGAGCCAGTCGGCGTCGATTTCGCCGAGGCGCCCGGCCGCGAGGCTCGAGCGGACGACGAGCGACTCGAGCCCCGAAAGCGCCACCGTGATCGCGTCCGGCAGGCTGAAGGCCAGGAACTCGATATCGGGATCCGATCGGAGGATCCGGAACGGAAGGACGATGAGCCGGGTCGTCGCGCGCGCGACGGCGGGGCCCCCGGCGTCGGCGTGCGAGAGACAGGCCCGCAGCTCGCGCGCCATCTCGTCGGCCGCCTGGTAGCGGTCGGCCGCCGCCTTCGCGAGCGCGCGCTGGATGACGCGATCCGCCGCGACGACCAGCAGTGAGCCGACGAGCGCCGGCGGGTGTTCGTGCATCACCGCGTGGAGCACTTCGACGCCAGAGGGTCCGTGGAACGCCGGCCGCCCGGAGAGCATCTCGAAGAGAATCGCGCCGGCGGCAAACAGATCGGCCCGGGCGTCGATCTCCTGCCCGCGGGCCTGCTCCGGCGCCATATAGCGCGGCGTGCCGAGTACGACGCCCGGCAGCGTGATCGACGTGGTCTCCACTTCGACGGCGACTGGTCGGGCCAGGCCGAAGTCGAGCAGCTTGACGCCATGCGGCGTCAGGAAGATATTCGAGGGCTTCAGATCCCGGTGCACGATCCCGCGGCGGTGCAGCGCCTCGAGAGCGGAGAGGACCGCGAGCAGCGTCGCCACGGACTCGCCGGCCGGCATCGCGCCCCCGGCCAGCCGATCGGCGAGGGTCTGGCCCTCCAGCAGCTCGAGCGCCAGGAATGGCTCTCCCTCGTGCTCGCCGATCTCGAAGATCTGGCAGATGTGCGGGTGGCTGACGGCGGCCGCGGCGCGAGCCTCGCGCAGGAACCGATCGCGGACGTGTGAATCGGCGGTCTGGAGAATCTTCTTGATGGCGACGCCGCGCTGGAGCCGCTCGTCGACGGCCTCGAAGACGACCCCCATGCCGCCGCGCCCCAGCTGTCGCACGATCCGGTACTGACCGATGCGCTCGGGCACGGACAGGCCGGAGGTCTGAGGCTCCGTCATCGAGAGTCGAGACAGGGGCATGTCCGCAGCCCCGGCGCCAGGCCTTCCCATGGGGCCGGCTCCGGACCCCCCGGCAGGCGGGTTGCCAGCAGGGCCGTCGCCCACGAGAGGACGTTGACGACCGCGGACCAGTGGACCCCCAGCGGGGCGCTCGACCCGGGGTAGAGTGTCACGTCCGCTCCCGCTTCATGCGCGCCCGCTTCTCGCGCACGAGCTGCTCGAGCGCGTCCAGCAATCGATCGTCGCGTTCGGCCACGACGTCCACGAGATTGGACAGAAACGGCCGCGCTGCGCCGGGGCTGGCGTCGAGCACGTCGGCCAGGAGCCCGCTCGTCACGCGCGCTTCGAGCTCCGCGCGCGCGTGGGCGGCCCTGTAGACGTACGCGCGACCGTCGAGCCGACGCTCGACGAAGCCCTTCCTGAACAGCCGATCCATCGTTGTCATGACCGTCGTGTACGCAGTGGGCCGGCCCAACCTGGCCTGGACGTTCCGCACCGTCAGGGCCTCCGCGGACCAGACGATCTCCATCACTTCCTGCTCGAGGTGCCCGAGGGCCCGGCCGAGCGCGGAGCGGGAGGATCGGAGCCAGGCGCCCGTTGGAACGCGACCGAACATGTCCGCCCAGTATCGGGGGGCCTCTCGGAAAGTGTCAACAAGGCGGTCACGGGGCCGAGACGGGCTCCTCGCGCGGCTCGGCGCGATCCTCGCCCCGCTCGTCCCACACGTCGGCTTCCGCGATCGCCTTCATCTCCGGCAGGTTGCGGGCTTCGCGGACCAGCTCGGCGCGCGGGTCGATGAACCCCCATTCGCGCACGTCAATCATGAAGCTGAAGCGGGAGAGGAGCGGGCCCCGGGTAGCGTCGAGGTCCACCGACTCGGGACCCCGGTCGGCCCGCGCGCGCTCCAGCAGCTGCTCGCCGACCCAGCCCGGCACGTTGGAGCGGTATCCGGGATACACGTAGTTGAACGTGAGGACCTGCGCGAGCAGCAGTGGCCAGTGGTCGCCCGTCCGCCGCACAATCCGCTCCCAGTCGAGGGTATCGCCGAGACACAGGATCAGGTGGAGCACGTCGGACATGTCGTGCCTGTGCCGCTCGCCGATGAAGAGCCTGTGCCAGAGCAGCTCTTCCGCCGGCGCGAGCCGCACGGGTGTCGCGGCGAGAATGCCGGGCTTGCTGTGGCGGATCCAGTCCTCGTCGATCTGCGCGACGCCGTTTCCCATTCCGAATATGAGATCGACGCAGACGTCGCCGACGGCCGCCTTGGCGAGCCAGTGCGCATCCTCGAGCCGGGTCACGAAGCCGGCCTGGCGAAGCGCACGCGCGGCGGCCACCACCGATCGGGGCTGGAAGAAGAGATCGAGATCCTTCGTCTTGCGGTAGATCCCAGTGTGCTCGTAAATCGCGTACGCGCCCGCGAGGACATACGGGACCGCTGCCGCGTTGAGCGCCTCCAGCGCACGGCGGTAGATCGCCCGCTCGTCGTCGGGAATCCAGAAGTCCCCGTGCGTGAGCGACTGCCGCTCCTCCGCGGTCAGACGCCGCGGCCGCCGGCCCTTGAGATTCGGCACGTCTACCTCGTCCAGTGGCCGCCGGTGTGCGGCGAACGCGAGATCAGCAACACGCGCGCCAGTGGTGTGCAAATGATGAGCCCGGACCGGGATCGCATGAGGTGGCCGGCGCAGGCTGAGCCGACGTCGCCAGGCACTCCCAGAGGGCATGCCCCTCAAAGGCATGGGTCCCGTTTCACCGGGCGTCCTGGGCAACATGCGCCATCGCGGCGTTAGACAATGCGAGTAGCGAGGCGGAGCATCGTCGGTCTGAGGCGCCTGCGGCGCGAAGGCGGAAGCGGGGATCGTGGGGCCCCCGCGAGCGACGGCGATGCCGGGGCGCAGCATTGCCAGCCGAATGCCACCGTAATCACGAAAGGCAGGACTTAGAATACGATTGGCAGGACACCCTGCCGCCGCACAGGAGCACCCCATGCCGGTACGTCAGACGAGTGGGTCGCGCAGTATGCGCAAAGCCACACCCATCCGGTGAATCGCGCGCTTCACACCGTGGGCATTCCGATGATCGCGCTCTCGCTGCCGCTCTTCGGAATCGCCTGGTTCGTGCCGGGCTTCTGGCCCGTCCCCCTCGCGCTCTTCGCGGTCGGGTGGGTCTTCCAGTTCGTCGGTCACGGCATCGAGGGGAAGCCGCCCGAGTTCTTCAGGGATCCCCGGTTCCTGCTCGTCGGCCTTCGCTGGTGGCTCGCGAAAGTACGAGGCCGCGCGTAGCCCCGGCGCGCAGCTCAGGCGGACTGCCAGATGGCTCGCCCCACGAGGAACGGACCGAGGCGATCCAGGTAGAGCGAGGTCTGCTGCGTCCGGCGCATCGCCTGGACGAGCGCCGACAGGGGAAAGAGCTCGCGCCCGATCAGCCCGATGACGAAGTCGTTGTCGTCGCGATCGAGCCCGTGGCACGCCAGCCGGATGTCGTGCGCGTAGTCGGCGGCGCCGAACGTCATGCCGAGCGCGCCGTGCTCGGCCAGGATCGTCCGCTGCTCCTCCGCAGGCAGCTGGGCGAAGCTCGCGCTGCGGCGCAGCGGATACCAGACGGCCCAGCGCCAGTCGGGGTTCAGCACCGTCCGGCGCGGCCGCATGAGGAGCGCGTCCTCCAGATCAGGCTCGTAGCCCAGGGCGTACGTGCGGCCGAACATGGCGAGTTCCGGCTTGAGCGTGAGGCTCTCGAACGGGCCCGTCGCGAGCAGCGGACGGACGCGTTCGACGAAATCCTCCGGGCGGGTGCTCATCGAGAGCACGGCAACCCCGCGCGGATCGCTCAGGTCCTCGTAGAGAGCGCCGGCGAGCTGGCCGGCGGCCAGGTGGTCGGCCACGGCCTGCGGTCTGATGCAGCCGCCGAAGGCGAGCAGCTGCATGAAGAGGCGCGTGCCGGATCGTTGGGGCTCTCCGCCCTTGAGACCGCCCTTCTCGTCGAGATCGGGCGGCTCGATCCGTGCCCGCCCTGTGGGTCGCACGGCAGTGGCATCGGGTTGCTGAGACATAATTCAGCTGCCAGCCTCCGGCTTACAGCCGCGAGCGTCCAGGCAGGCGCGATACTTCCCCTCGTCAGGTCGGCACTCCCGCCGAACGCAGGCAGCCGGAGCTCGCAGCCAGGAGCTCGAAGCTCCAGTGAAGGTCCATTCTAATGTCAACGGATCACCGCCAGCAGGCCAAGTCGCGGATCGAGGTGCTCGTGGCGCACCTGCGCACCCTGCCGCCCGACGATACGCTGCGGGCCCTCATCGCCGAGTGCGAGTCCCTCGTCCGGGCCATTGCCGCGTTCCACATGGAGGGCATCCGCTTCCGGATGTACAACGTCGATCGGCTGCTCCACCGGTCGCCCGCGACATTCCCGGCCCCGGCGGTCCAGCTCTTCAACGAGGCGCGCCAGGAACTCGAAGCTGCAGGCTTCCACACCCGCTCGCATCAGGCACCGGGATGACGCCGGCGCTTTTCAGGACTGCAGCGCCTGGGACAGCGCCGCGGCCGTGATCCGGAAGTGGGAGGCCTTCCACACCGGCCTCCCTTCCCGAATCAGGATGGCCTGGGGCGACTCGTGGCGGATGCCGAGCCGATCCGCGGCTGCATCCGACACATAGCGGTGACTCTGAACCGTGATCATGCGGTAGAGCGCCGCGGACAGGTCGGCCGTTTCGAGGTGCAACCGCAGCTCGTCCAGCGCCTCGTGGCTGACGCCACAGGTGCGGCTGTGCTTGAACAGCAGGACCGGGCGCGTGCGCGATTCCTCGAATGCCCGGTCGAGCGCGTCGAGGTCGTTCAGGTGAGCGATGGACGGCATGTGCAGAACACCTGATTATACCGGGCGGGTCGGCCCGGTGCCCAGTTCAGGCGTTCCAGAGCCAGGCGGCGCCGCGCACGCCGCTCGAGTCCCCGTGCACGGGCGGCCGCAGCGGCGTCGCGACGTGATCCGAAAAGACGAACGGCGCCCACAGCCGCGGCACACGGTCGTACAAACGTGACACGTTCGACAGCCCGCCGCCAAGGACGACGACGTCGGGGTCGAGCACGTTGACGATCGAGGCGAGCGCCCGCGCCATCCGGTGTTCGTAGCGGTCCAGCGCCGCGCGCGCGCCGTCGTCACCGGCGGCCGCGCGCCGCACCACCGCGGCGGCATCGACCCCTGCCGTCGCCCCCGGATCGTAGTCCCTGACCAGCCCTGGGCCCGACAGGAACGTCTCGATGCAGCCCGTCCGGCCGCAGTAGCACGGGGGACCCGGCCACTCGCCGGGCTCCGGCCACGGCATCGGGTTGTGTCCCCACTCACCCGAGATCGCATTGGCACCGACGAGCACGCGGCCGTCCACCACGATGCCGCCTCCGGTGCCGGTGCCGACGATCACGCCGAAGACGATCCGGCAGCCGGCCGCCGCGCCGTCGGTCGCCTCCGAGAGGGCGAAGCAGTTCGCGTCGTTGGCCACCCTCACGGGGCGATCCAGCGCCGACTCCAGGTCGGCCTGCAGCGGACGTCCATTGAGCCACGTGGAGTTCGCATTCTTGATGAGGCCGGTGGCTGGCGAGACGGCGCCGGGTATTCCGATCCCCACGGTTGCGTCCCCGACCTCGCGTTCGAGGCCGGCCACGAGCTGCCCGACGGCCGAGATCGTGCCGCGGTAATCCCCGCGCGGTGTCGCGATGCGCCGGCGCACGCGCTCGGCGCCCCCGTGGTCGAGCGCCACGGCTTCGATCTTGGTCCCGCCGAGATCAATCCCGATGCGCACGGCGGGTCGAGGGATGGGCGTGGAGGATGATGCGGACGGCGGCGTCGGTCGGCTCAAGGGCCCGGAGCTCCGGGACGCCGGCACCGGGTTCGGGGCACATCTCGCCGCGCCGGTTGAACCAGACGGCGGGGATGCCCGCCGCGCGCGCGCCGCGCACGTCGTTCGGCCAGGAGTCGCCGACCATGACGGCCTCCGCGGGCTCGCAGCCGAGCCGCGCCAGCGCGATGCGGAAGATTGCGGGGTCGGGCTTCGACACGCGTGCCTCCTCGGAGACGATCAGGTGGGTCACGCAGGTCTCGAGTCCGCAGTGCCGCAGCTTCTGCTGCTGCTCCTCGAGCAGGTTGTTCGTCACGATTCCGATCCGCACGCGGGCGCGCAGCGCCTGGAGGAGGGCGGCCGCGCCCGCTATCGGACGCCGTGCCTCGACGTAGGCGTGTCGATAACGGCGCGCCGCCACGGCCGCGCGCTCGCTGTCCTCCGCTTCGCCGGCGGCCTCGAGCAGCAGCCGGAAGCGCTCGATGCGGGCCTCGTCGATGCCGACCTCCCCGCTCACGACGCGGTGGTGGAGCCGCTCGAGGAAGCCGGCGTGCGTGCGCTCGAAGTCGTCCGGCGTGAGGCGCCGGAAGCACTCGAACTGCGCCTGCACGACCTGCAGCGCCGCGCGCGCCGCCGCCTGGTGGTCGAACAGCGTGTCATCGAGATCGAACAGCACTGCCTGGAGCGCCGGCGTCCGGTGCGCGTTGTATACTGCTTCGATGTCTGCCCCCGCGGTCGTCATTGCTGCCCTGAACCTCATGCCCGCGTTGCGCGAGCGCCTCGACGACGAGGGGGAGCTGCTCACGTTCGCGGATACCGAGCCGATTCAGGCTCTCCAGGCGATCCTCGAGCACCGCCCCTCGCTCATCGTCCTCGAGCGCCTGTTCGCGGCGACGCCGCGCGGCGCCGCGCTGATCAACCGCATCAAGACGGACCCGCAGCTCGGGCACGCCGAGGTGCGCGTCATGTCCCACACCGGCGACTACACGCGCGTGGTGATCCGGCCGTCGACCGTGGACTCGCCGGCACCCGCGGCCGCCGCGGCGCTGTCGGGCCGCGATGCCGGCGGCCATGCAGGCTCGCACGTCGCCACCGAGGAGCGGCCGCGGCAGCTGGACTGGCACGGCACGCGCCGCGCGCCGCGGTTTCGCGTCCGTCCCGGCCTCGAGATTCAGCTCGATGGCAACCCGGCCGCCGTCGTCGATCTGTCGACGATGGGGGCGCAAGTGCTGTCGGCAACGATTCTGCGGCCGAACCAGCGCGTGCGAATCAGCGTGCCGACCGACGAATTCGTGATGCGCTTCCGCGGCGCGATCGCCTGGGCGAAGTTCGAGCTGCCGAACCCGATCGAGCCCCCGCGCTACCGCGCCGGCCTGGAGTTCATCGACGCCGACGCCTCGGCCATGGAGCATTACTGCTCCCGGCACCGCGTCTGATGGAGCGCGCCCGGAGGATCGTCCCATTCAGGCCAGCGCCGTCAGCGGGCCTGCCAGCGTCTCGTCCCTCACAATCGTAGCTTCCCGCGCCGAGCCGGTGGAGACCAGCGCGGCCGGCACGCCAGAAATCTCCTCGAGCCGCGAGATGTACGCACGTGCGGGTCCGGGCAGGTCCTCGTACCGCCGCACCCCGCGCGTAGGCTCGGCCCACCCGGGCAGCGTCTCGTACAGCGGCTCGCACGCGGAGAGCTGCGCGACGTCGCCGGGCATCTCGGTCAGCACGGTGCCGCGGCAGCGATACGCCGTGCAGACCTGCAGCTCGGGGAGGCCGTCGAGGACGTCGAGCTTGGTGAGCGCGATCGCGTTCAGCCCGTTCACGCGCACGGCATGGCGAACGGCAACGGCATCGTACCACCCGCAGCGTCTCGGCCGGCCCGTCACGGCGCCGAACTCCTGGCCGCTCTCGCGGAGCCGATCACCCAGCTCGCCGGTCAGCTCGGTCGGCAGCGGGCCCTCGCCGACGCGGGTCGTGTACGCCTTGGCGACGCCGAGCACGGCGTCGATCGCGCGCGGCCCCACCCCCAGGCCCGTGCAGACGCCCCCGATGGTGGCGTTCGAGGAGGTGACGTACGGATACGTGCCGTGGTCGACGTCGAGCAGGGTGCCCTGCGCGCCCTCGAACATGATGGCGCGTCCCTCGGCGCGCGCCCCCGCGAGAAACAGCGAGACGTCCCGCACCCAGCGCGCCATCCGTGCCCAGGCCCGCTCGAGATCCTCCAGCACCTGTCGCCAGTCCATCGTGGAGTCGGCGATGAGCCGGTTCCGCGCGTCGACGTTGTGGCGCACGGCGTCGGCAAGCGATGCGGCGTTGGCGAGATCGCCGACGCGCAGGCCACGGCGGGCTATCTTGTCCTCGTAGGCAGGGCCGATCCCGCGCGACGTCGTGCCGATGCGCCGTTCGCCGCGCCGCGCCTCGCTCAACAGGTCCAGCTCGCGGTGGTACGGGAGGATCAGATGGGCCTTGTCGCTGATCACCAGCCGGTCGCCGACGGCCACGCCGGCCGCCGCGATCTCGTCGATCTCGGCGAAGAGCGCCTGCGGATCGACGACCACGCCATTGCCGATCACGCAGGTGATGCCGTCGTGCAGGATCCCCGACGGCAGCAGCCGCAGCACGAACTTGCGGCCGTTCGCGTACACCGTGTGCCCCGCGTTGTGCCCGCCCTGGTACCGCGCCACGATCGAGAAGCCGGGCGTGAGTAGATCGACGATCTTGCCCTTGCCCTCGTCTCCCCACTGCGCGCCGAGTACCGCGAGATTCATGACTGCAGTATTCTAGCTGAATCGCCCCGCGCGACCGCGGCGCGACCCGCGGTCCCTGGCGCTCATGATCACCCTCACCGGTCACGCGCTGACGATTGACGACATCGTGGCGGTCGCCGATCTCGGATCCGCCGTGCGCCTCTCGCCGGAGGCCTCGCGGCAGGTGGAAGCCTCGCGCGCCGAGGTCGAGCGGCAGGCGGCGCTCGACGAGCCGGTGTACGGGATCAACACGGGGTTCGGCGCGCTCGCCGAAACGACGGTGCCGCGCGAGGAACTCGCGGCGCTGCAGCTGAACCTGCTGCGCAGCCATGCCGCCGGCGTCGGCGAGCCGCTGCCCGTGCCGGCGGTGCGCGCCGCGATGCTGCTCAGGGCCAACGTGCTGGCGAAAGGCTTCTCGGGCGTGCGTCGGGCGACGATCGCGGCCCTGATCGAGCTCCTCAACCGGCGCGTCCATCCCGTGGTTCCCAGCCGCGGGTCCGTCGGCGCGAGCGGCGATCTCGCGCCCCTCGCCCACCTCGCGCTCGTGCTGATCGGCGAGGGCGAGGCGACCGTCGGCGACGCCGGTGAGCGGCAGCCGGGCCGCGACGCGCTGGCGCGTGCGGGTCTCGAGCCGATTCCGCTCGCGCCGAAGGAGGGGCTGGCGCTCATCAATGGGACCCAGCCGTCCACCGGCGTCACGGCGCTGGCGCTCGCCGGCGCCGAGCGGCTCGCCCGCGCGGCCGACGTGGCCGTGGCGCTCTCGATCGACGCGCTGCGCGGCTCGGTCCGGCCGTTCGATGCGCGGATCCACGACGCGCGGCCGTACGCCGGTCAGCGGATCGCCGCCGCGAACGTGCGGCGCCTCCTCGACGACAGCGCGATCAACCGGTCGCACGCGCACTGCGGACGCGTGCAGGACGCCTACTCGCTCCGGTGCGCCGCGCAGGTGCATGGCGCCGCGCGCCAGGGGCTGCGCTTCGTCCGCGACACGGTGACGATCGAGGCCAACGCCGGCACCGACAACCCGATGGTGTTCGCCGACGCGCGGGAGATCGTGTCGGGCGGCAACTTCCACGGCGCGCCCGTGGCCCTCGCGGCGGACGTTCTCGCGCTGGCCGTCGCGCAGCTGGCGACGATCAGCGAGCGGCGGTCCGACCGGCTGGTCAACCCGGCGCTGAGCGATCTGCCGCCCTTCCTGACGACGCGCAGCGGACTGCAGTCGGGATACATGATGGCGCAGGTGACGGCCGCGGCGCTCGCCTCGGAAATCAAGACGCTCGCGCACCCGGCCGGCGTCGATACCATTCCCACGTCGGCCAACCGCGAAGACCACGTCAGCATGAGCATGGGCGCGGCGCTGAAGGCCGACCGCGCGGTTCAGCTGGCGACCCGGGTGATCGCCATCGAGATCCTCTTCGCGTGCCAGGGGCTCGACCTGCTGGCGCCGCTCACGACCTCGCCGCGCCTGCAGCGCGTGCACGCGCTGGTGCGCGGGCGCGTGCCGGCGCTCACCGACGATCGTCCTCCCTCGCCCGACATCGAAGCGGTCGCTGCGCTCCTCGCCGACGGTTCGATCGATCGCGCGTGCGCGGAAGATGTCAAGTAAGAAATTTTTTCAGTTTCAAATTGACAACGCCGCCGTACGTTTCTAGATTGCTAGCCTTCGGGTGTGTGCCCACGGCCGTCGAGCGTGATCGACTCGCCGATCGGCGCGCCAGTCGATGATGAGCATCGCCAGTCGTCACGTCACGGCCCCCCGGGGCGCGACACGATCGTGCAAGGGGTGGCCCCAGGAAGCCGCGCTGCGGATGCTCATGAACAACCTCGATCCGCAGGTCGCCGAACGGCCGGACGACCTCGTGGTCTACGGCGGCTCCGGCCGCGCCGCCCGCAGCTGGCCGGCCTTCGACGCCATCGTCGACTCGCTGAGGCGCCTGGAGCACGACGAGACGCTCGTCGTGCAGTCCGGCAAGCCGGTGGCGGTGTTCCGCACACATCCCTGGGCGCCGCGCGTCCTCATCGCCAACGCGCTGCTCGTGCCCGCCTGGGCGACATGGGAGCGGTTCCGCGATCTCGAGGATCGCGGGCTGACCATGTACGGACAGATGACGGCGGGCAGCTGGATCTACATCGGAACCCAGGGCATCCTGCAGGGCACCTACGAGACGCTCGCGGAGCTGGCGCGCCGGCATTTCGGCGGCACGCTCGCGGGCCGGCTCGTCGTCACGGCCGGGCTTGGCGGCATGGGCGGCGCGCAGCCGCTCGCCGTCACGATGAATGGCGGGACCGCGCTGGTCGCGGAAGTCGATCCCGCGCGAATCGAGCGGCGGCTCGCCACACGCTACGTCGACGAGCGCTGCGATGACCTCGGCACGGCGCTGACGGCGGTGGAACGCTGGCGCCGCGAGGGGGTCGCGCGGTCGATGGCCGTCGAGGCCAACGCCGTGGACCTGCTCACCGAGCTCGTGCGGCGCGGCACCCCGCCCGACGTGCTGACCGATCAGACTTCCGCGCACGACGCGCTCCACGGATACGTGCCCAATGGCCTCACGCTGACCGAGGCTCGCTCGCTCCGGCGGACGGATCCCGGCGAGTACGTTGCGCGCGCCATGGCGGCGATGGCCGCGCACGTGCGCGCGATGCTCGCGCTCAAGCGCGCCGGTGCCGTGACGTTCGACTACGGGAACAACATCCGGGCGCAGGCGCACACGGCCGGCGTGGCGGAGGCCTTCGAGATCCCGGGGTTCGTCCCCGAGTACATCCGCCCGCTCTTCTGCGCCGGCAAGGGGCCCTTCCGGTGGGTGGCGCTGTCCGGCGAGGGGGCCGACATCCGCGCCACCGACGATCTGGCGCTCGACATGTTCTCCGGCGACGAAGCCCTGTGCCGGTGGATTCGCCTCGCCCGGGACCGCGTCGCCTTCCAGGGGCTGCCGGCCCGCATCTGCTGGCTCGGCGTCGGCGAGCGGGCACGCTTCGGCCTCGCGCTGAACGATCTGGTCCGCCGCGGCGTGGTCGCTGCGCCCATCGTCATCGGGCGCGATCACCTGGACACGGGCTCGGTGGCCTCGCCCACCCGCGAAACCGAAGGCATGCGGGACGGGAGCGACGCCATCGCGGACTGGCCCGTGCTGAACGCCCTGTTGAACACCTCGTGCGGCGCGACATGGGTCTCGGTGCACCACGGCGGCGGGGTGGGCATCGGCTACTCGCTGCACGCGGGGATGGTCGTCGTGGCGGACGGCTCGCGCGAAGCCGACGAGAAACTGCAGCGCGTGCTCACGTGCGATCCCGCCCTCGGGGTCGTGCGCCACGCCGACGCCGGGTATCCCGAGGCGCTGGCCACCGCGCGCGCGCACGGTATTGACATTCCCATGATCTCTGGAGGCTCGGGTCAATGATGATCCCGGAGCGGCCGTCGCTCGAGCGCCGCGTGCTGACCGCGCTGGAGGGCGCGTCCGGCAGCGGGGCCCGGATCCCGGTAGTGCTCGGCGGCTGCGGCGCGGGCCGCACGTCGCTGCTCCTGCGGCTGCGCGACCTGATCGGGCGCACGAGCGCCCAGTACATCGACGTCGAGCGGATCGCCACGACCCCTGAACGCTGCCTCGAGACGGCGCGGGGGACCTCGCCGTTCGCGGCGGATCCCCATGGCCGGGCGGGCCCTGCCGGACCCGGCGCGCGCGAGGCTTTCGACGCGCTGCTCGCCTTCCTCGATACGGCCCGGGCGGCGGGCGACACGCCCGCGACGTTCCTGCTCGACGAGTTCCTGGAGCTGCGCACGTTCGAGAGCTTCCCGGGCCTGCGGACCGTGCTGCGGGACCTCTTGACGGTCCTGGCCGCCAGCGGCAACCGCTTCGTGGTCACGTCGCGGTACACGGCGCGCGCGCTGCGGCTGCTGCGCGACGCGCCGGCGCAGTTCGAGATCATCCACATGGCGCCGTTGAGCGCGGCGGAGATCCGCGCCACCCTGCCCGGCGGAGGAGATGCGGGCGTCTCGCCGGCGAGGGAGCAGGCGGAGGACCGGGCGAGGGCCGAGCTGGCGACGCTCGTGCAGGCGCTGTCGGACGGCCGACCCGCGTACGCGCGGCTCATCCTGGAGACGACGGGCCTGCTCGCGGCCCGCGGCGCGGCCGATCCGGTGAGCGCGCTCACCGCCCTGCTCGCGCCCGGCGGGCAGATGAGCCAGGCGTGCCGGTTCTCGTACGAGCTGCGCCTGCACCGCGCGCGGGGATACGGCGCGCTCAAGGCCATTCTCGACGTGCTCTCCGGCGAGGAGCCGCTGACGCTCACCGAGATCGCCCAGCGCCTGCGGCGGACGCCGGGCTCCACCAAGGACTACCTCTCCTGGCTCGAGGACGTCGACCTCATCGTCTCGCGGCAGAAGCGCTACAGCTTCGCCGATCCGCTCATGCGTCTCTGGGTCCGGCTGAACGCCCGCTGCGCGCCGCCCGCCGACGAGGACGTCGCGCGCGAAGTTCACGCCTACGTGATGGCGCGGCTGCCGCAGGCCGAGCCGGCGCTGGCGCTCGTCGGCGGCAACAGCCAGGTGCCCCGCGACAAGTCGTGGGGCATCATCGAGATTGACTGAGGCGCGTGAGGGCCGCCCTGGCGGCCGCCTGCGCAGCCTCCTTCTTGCTGCGTCCCTCGGCCCGCGCGAGGGGCTCGCCTTCCACCAGCACTTCCACTTCGAAGCTGCGCCGGTGTGCCGGACCGACTTCGGCCGCCAGGCGGTAGACGGGCAGCCCGCGGTCGTTCGACTGCAGCCACTCCTGCAGCGCTGACTTGTAGTCCGCCGTGAAGGCCGCCTGCGCGCCGGTGCGCCGTGCCTCGTCGACGAAGTCCTGGAACTGGCGCTCGACGAAGGCACGCGCCGGCTCGACGCCGCCGTCCAGGTAGATGGCTGCGATGAGCGCCTCGTAGCAGTCCGCGATGAGCGCCTGCTTGCGCCGGCCGCCGGTCTTCTCCTCGCCGCGGCCGAGGATGAGGAAGTCGCCGAGCCGAATGCGCTCGCCGAGCCGCGCGAGGGAGGCCGCGGACACGAGCGACGCCTTCAGCTTGGATTTCTGCCCTTCGTTGTGCTCGGGGAACTGGCGGAAGAGCATGTCGGCAATCACGAAGCCCAGGATCGAATCGCCGAGGAACTCCATCGACTCGTTGTCGAAAACGCCGCCGCTGGCGTCCTCGTGCACGCGCGACCGGTGGGTCAGGGCGTGTTCGAGGAGCCCGCGATCGCGGAACCGGTACCCGATGAGCCGTTCGAGCGGTTCGAGCTCGGAGCCGAACGGCACGACCTGGCCGGGCCGCATCTCGTCGCGGTGGCTGTCGATGATCCGCGCCGCGTGCTCCGCGTCAGCCGCGCTGACCGTGACGCGCAGCTCGTTCAGCGAGAACGGAAAGGCCGTCCGGGACAGATCCGACGTGATGATTGCGTGGATGCCATGGGTCTCGAGGAGCCCCCTGACGACGTCGGCTTCGATGGGAGACGGGGTGCGGAAGATGACGACCGGCTCGGCCACGCTGCTCCGGCCCTACACCGCTACACGCGCGGCGGCGACGCCCGTGCGCTCCACCTTGATGAGGATCATCGTCATGTCGTCGTGCTGATCGGCACTGCCGACGAAGGCTTCGATCTCCCGGAGGATGCGCTCGCGCAGCTCGGCCGACTCGAGATGGCCGTGCTCCTGCACGATCCGGCTCAGGCGCGCCTCGCCGAAGAGATCGCTCGACGGGTCCATTGCCTCCGTGATGCCGTCCGTGTAGAGCACGATGACGTCCCCCTTCTGCAGGACGATCTGATCCTCCTCGAGCAGCTCGGCGAACTTCTCTGCCGCCCCGTCGATCCGCAGGCCCAGCACCATGCCGTTGGGCGTGAGCACCTGCGCGTCCCGGTCGGCCGCGGCCGGCCCCGGAAGATAGATGAGCGGCGTGTGGCCGGCGCGGGCGTACGTCATCACCCCGTCGGCCATGTCGATGACGGCGTAGGTCATCGTGATGAAGCTGCGGCTGTCGAGGTTTTCCGAGATGATGCGGTTCACCTCCAGCAGGAGATGGCGCGGCGACAGGCAGATCTGGCTGAGCGACAGGACGAGCCCCTTCAGCTCCGCCATGTAGAGCGCCGCCGAGGTGCCCTTGCCCGAGACGTCGGCGATCAGCACGCCCAGCCGATCGCGGCCGAGCGGGAAGAAGTCGTAGTAGTCCCCGCCGACTTCGCGCGCCGGCACGCACAGCGCCGTCACGCTGAGGCCGGGCATGTCCACCGGCCCGCGCGGCAGGAGCGACATCTGGATCTGCCGCGCGATGCGCAGCTCTTCCTCCATCCGCTTCTTCTCCGCCGCCGTCTGCAGGAGGTTCTCGATGCTGCCCGTCATCTGGTTGAACGAGTCGGCCAGCTCGCCGAGCTGGTCCTTCGTGCGGACGTCGATCCGGTGGGTGAAATCCCCCTGCCGCACGCGCTCGGTGCCCATGAACAGCTCGTGGATCGAGCTCGTGATCGAGCGCGCGAGCGCCAGCCCCATGACGAGCGCGACGATCTCGATGATGAGGAAGAGCACCGCCACGAACGCCAGCATGAGCAGGAACGCCTCGCCGAGCGTCAGCGTGCTGAAGCGCACCGACTGGGCCAGGGAGAGGCGGTTGTACAGCTCGCCGAGGCGGAAGCTGAGCGCCACGGTGGCCAGGCGCGTCTGACCCGTCTGCCAGTCCACCGCGTTGAGCACGGCGACGCCGCTGCCGAAGGGCGCGAAGCTCGACGGCTGCCCGGGGACGAGCGTGTTGGCCGGGCCGTCGGCCGCCGGCGGCACGAACACGGACTCGGCCTTCACGCTCGTCGTCTCGTGCAGCCGATCGAGCATCGGACCGTCGAGCGGCACGTCGACGATCACCCACCCGACCGGCTTCGTCCCTGCCGGCCGCAGCGCACGGATGACCAGCTCGGGCTCCGCCGAGTCGGGGCGCGCCACCGCGAACGCGCCCGTGAAACCGCCCGCGCGCGACCGTGCCCACTCGGGCACCGCCAGCGGCGCGGACTGGTGCTCCCATCCGAGCCCTATCGGCTCGACGGCGCTGCCCGACGCCGGCACGAACGCGATCGCGATGGCGGGCAGGTCCAGGGCCCGCAGACCGTTCCGGTACACCCGTTCGATCGTCTCGCGCGTCGTCCGCGGCGTGCGCCCGATCTCGACCGCCGCCGCCTCGGCCAGGATCCCGGCGTTCCGCACGACGTCCTCGTACCCGTCGCGGAACAGATACGCACTGACGCTCATCGAGATCGTCACGCCGCCCAGCAGGAAGAAGCCGACGATGAGCAGCGACGGCACGACCCCGATGAAGATGTAGGACAGGATCAGCTTCCGGCGGACGCGCCAGAGCAGCCGCCGCTGCACGAGCACGAACAGCCGCCACACAAAAATCAGCAGGACGAAGACGAGCGCCAGGGTGGCCGTGCTGCTCAGGACCTGGAGGAAGCCGGGAAGCTCGCCGAGGAGACGCGCCGCGATGAGGATCAGCTTGAGGGCGGCGGCAACGATGAAGAGGCGGCCCGGCCAGGATCGAACCAGCACGTCGCGGATGGCCAGTTGCGGCTCTGCCGGCGGAATCGGGAGACTCGTCGGCGGCGGCCGGCGGCGCGCCGGCGTCGACGAATCCTCCGCGAGCTTCCTGCTGGCCATCGATTGAAAATCGAATGATAACAGACTATCGTACGGCGATCGGGGCGCCGGGCCGCCCCGCGTGTGGACCGTCGCACCACTCCCGCGGTCGCTGCCCGGGCCGGCGACGCGCGCGCAGGACCCGTTCCGTGAAACTGCCCCGTCACGCACGCTTCTCCACGATCTGCATCCACGCCGGACAGGAGCCCGACCCTGCCACGGGCGCCATCATCACGCCGATCTATCAGACGTCGACGTACGTCCAGGAGGAGCTCGGCCGCCACAAAGGGTACGAGTACGCGCGCACGCAGAACCCGACGCGCGCCGCCCTCGAAGGCAACGTCGCCGCGATCGAGGGAGGCAGGGCGGCGCTCGCGTTCGCCTCGGGCATGGCCGCGATCGGCGCGATCGCCACGATGCTCGAATCGGGCGATCACGTCGTCGTCACCGACAACACGTACGGCGGCACGTTCCGGCTCTTCGACCGCGTCCTGACGCGCTATCGGCTGTCGTTCAGCTACGTCGACACGTCGCAGCTCGATCTCGTCGAGCAGGCGATGCGGCCGGAGACGCGGATGGTGTTCGTGGAGACGCCTACGAACCCGGTGATGCGACTGACCGACCTCGCGGGCATCGCCGAGGTCGCCCACGCGCGCGGCGCCCGCCTGGTGGTGGACAACACCTTCGCGAGCCCGTGCGTGCAGCGGCCGATCGAGTTCGGCGCCGACCTGGTCGTGCACAGCACGACGAAGTACCTCAACGGCCACAGCGACAGCGTCGGGGGAATCGTCGTCGCGGTGCGCGACGACGACATCGAGTGGCTGACGTTCGTGCAGAATGCCGAGGGGGCGATCCTCGGTCCCTTCGACGCCTGGCTGGTGCTGCGGGGCACGAAGACCCTGGCGCTCAGGATGGCGCAGCACAGCGCGAACGGGCTGGCGCTGGCCCGCTGGCTCGACTCCCATCCCGGCGTCGATCGTGTGCTCTATCCGGGACTGCCGACGCACTCCCAGCACGAGCTGGCCCGGCGCCAGATGCGCGGCTTCGGCGGCATGCTGTCGTTCGACGTCGGCACCTTCGAGCGCGCGCGGCGCGTGTGCAATCGTGTGAAGCTCATGGCGCTGGCCGAGAGCCTCGGCGGCGTCGAGACGCTCATCTGCCACCCCGCCTCGATGACGCACGCGTCGGTGCCCCCCGAGCGTCGCGCCGCAATCGGCCTTACCGACAGCCTCGTCCGCGTGTCGGCGGGCATCGAGGATGCCGAGGATCTGATCGAGGATCTTCAGCAGGCGCTCGAATGAACCTTGGACCCTGAACCTGGAACCCTGAACCTCATTTGGTCGCCTCCCCCACCCACCGGAGATAGGCGTCGTTGCCGTCGATGATCGGAATGACGAGGAACTCGGGGACCTCGTAGGGATGGAGCTCGCGCACGCGCTCCCAGAGCGCGACGAGGCGCTCGCGCGACGTCTTGATGATGACCTGGCGTTCCGTTTCACGCTCCACGGTGCCTTCCCAGCGGTAAATCGATTCCATCGGAGCCAGCAGGTTGACGCACGCCGCCAGGCGCTCTTCGACCAGCGACCGGGCGAACGCCTCCCCTTCGCCGCCGCCCGGCATGGTCGTGAGGACCACCACGTAATCAGAAGTCATTCGCGCGCACCTCGGCAGGCAGCCAGACTCCGCAGCCCTATCCCGACGGGCCGCTCGGCACGAAAAAGTATTCCACAGAGGACCGCCGAATCGATGCGCCCCCCGGTCGAACCCGTATCGCTGGAGACCCCTGACCGTCCGCGGCCGCCTGGCACCGCACTGCTGCGCCGCCGCCGGGTGCCGCCCGCGCCGGGACCGCCGCGCTGGCGCCGGATCCTCAACGGGCTGATCGCGTTCGTCGTCGTGGTGCTCGCGGTTGACGCGCTCGTGGGCGAGAAGGGGCTGTTCGAGAATCTCCGGGCACGCCGGGCCTCCCGGCAACACGCGGCATCGCTCGAGCGGCTCCGGCTCGAGAACGCCGCGCTGCGGGAGGAGGCCCGCCGGCTGCGCGAAGACGCCTCGGCGATCGAGACCGTCGCGCGCCAGGAACTGGGACTGCTGCGCCCGGGCGAGGTGCTCGTCATCCTGAAGGACGTCACGGCCGCCAACCGGTAGCGACCCCGGCTCGAGCCCCGCTTCCCGCCGGCCGCGCGGGGCGCCTCACCTGCAGCTCGGGCAGTGCGAGCTGACGATCTCCAGTAACCGGTCGAGGTCGACCGGTTTCGGCAGGTAGGCGGTCGCCCCCATCCGCAGGGCCATCTCGGCGGTCATCGCGGACACGACGACGATTGGAATCTGCGCGCGTCGCGGGTCCTTGCTCAGAATTGCCCGGAACTGCCAGCCGTCCATGACCGGCATCATGAGATCCAGCAGGATCAGGCACAGCTCTGTCCCCGTTTCCAGCACGTGGAGCGCGTCCCGCCCGTTCGCGGCGGCGATGACCCGGATCCCGGCCAGCTCCAGGGCGACGGACATCATCTCCCGGACGTCCTCGTTGTCCTCGACGAGCAGCACTGTGGCCATTCTGATGGTCCGGGCGGCAGCCACGGGGCGTGGAATCGCCGTCGCTGACGGTTGACCCGGGTAATCCTGCTGGTCATGCACTGACGGTGCCAGAGGCTGCGCCAGGACCGTGTCGGCCGTCAGTCGCAGCGGCGCGGGCTGTGTACGCCAGCGGCGCCTTGCCATCTTCGCGATCCGAATCCGACGCCGATGGCCAGGCCGACCTGATCCGGGAGTTCGGGCCGGGAGGCGGCGGGATGCACCATCTCCTTCCACGAGAGCCGGCTGGCTCAACCATTCGAGCCGGACTACCGTGTCGATCTTCACGTTCACCCGTCGTGCGTTCGGGAACGGGTCTCGCCGGTCACGGCGGGCAGGTGGCAGCGGTAATGGCCCCCCGCTGAGACGCGGCTCGAGGGACGCCTCACGCCGGCCCCCGGGCGTCCACCCGAAGCCTGTGATTGAGGTCGTGGTATTCGCGCCGAATCGTCTTCAGCGCCGCGTGGTCCCCCGCCTCGATCGCCTGCTGGCGTTTCTCGCGCAGCGCCCTCATGCGGCTGCGGATCTGGGTCTTCATCTCTCCATGCGCGGCATGGTGCTGGTGCGCGTCGATCGACAGCGCCTTGCAGATCGCCGGCAGCAGGTGATCCTTGTTCATCTGGGTGTAGCCCTGCACCGCCTCGTGCTTCAGCCCCTTCGCAATCTCCCTCAGATCGGCAATGGTGAGCTTTTTGAGCGATTCGTACGTGTGCTCCACGACAGACCTCCAGAGCTCCGAATCGTACACCGGAACGCGGCAGGGCGAATCCCCCGGTCATCCCGGGCCGCGCAGATGCCGCAATGTGTAGGCGCACGGCTGGTATCCCTCGGCGGCCGCGGCCGTCAGCACCTCGTCCGCTGCGGCGGCCAGGGCCTCGTATTCGGAGTTCCCTCCGGCCGTGTGGAGCGCTCGGGCAACGTGTCTGAAAAGAGTGAGCGACGAAACGATCTTGCGCGCATCGACGTCGGAGCCCATCAAGGCACCGAGCGTCGCAGGCGTCCGCCGCCTCAGCTGCGCTGCGACGGCCTCTGTGATCGTCAGCAGGCGCGAGCGAAGCAGCGGATCACGGACGAACGCGATGGCTTCGTCTTCCCCGCCAATCGCATATGCCTGCGAAAGGCTCGACGTGCCCAGGCCGGAGAGTTGAGGGAAGACGTACCAGATCCAGTGCCCGCGTTTGCCGCCGGCCCGGATCTCCGTGAGGGCGGACTCGTATCCGGCATGCAGCGAATCCTGAGCTGCCTTGAAGCGCTCCAGCCGCGGCCCGTCCGGCACGTCAGGCCTCTTTCAGGATGGAAGCCGGGTCGAGGCGGACGGCGCGCCGGGCCGGCAGCCATCCTGAAAACATGGCGACGGCAGCCAGGAGAACGCAGGCGCCTGTCAGCGTAGCCGCGTCGCCGGGCCCGACGCCGTACAGCATCGCCTTCACGAACTGCCCAACCCAGAGGCCGCCGAGCAAGCCGAGCGCAAGGCCGGCCGAGACCAGCGCGATCACGCGCGTCAGCACGAGCCGCATCACGTTCCGGGGCGCCGCGCCGAGCGCCATCCGGATTGCGATTTCCCGCCGGCGGCGCGAGACGGCGTAAGCCGCTGTACCGTACAACCCGAGTGCCGCCAGCAGCACAGCCAGCCCCCCGAGGATCCCTGCCGCGCGCGCGACGAGCCGTTCCTGCGCGTACTGCGCGCTCACCTGATCCGACAGTGTCCGCAGGGTCAGAGACAGATCGGCGTCGACACGCGCCACCGTTCCGGGAATGAGTCGTATCATGCCCGCGCTCGCGGTGGGCGCCATGCGGACGACCACGTTGACCGCGGCCGGAACCGGATCCGGGATCTGCAGGAGAGGCGTGTAGACGGCCGGCGGAGCTGGTTCCCGGATCGAGCGGGACACCGCGTCCGCAGCGACGCCGACGATTTCGAGTGGCTGCGGCGGCCCGTCAGGGCTGGCCCGCTGCAGGATCGTCTGCCCGAGCGGGCTGCGAGACTTCAGAAAGCGGTCGGCGAATGTCTGGTTCACGACCGCTACCGCCGGCGCGCCGATGCGATCGGAAGCCAGGAACTCCCGTCCGGCAACCACTCTGGTCCCCATCGCCCTGAACCATCCGGCGGTGACGTGGTTCCCGTGCACGCCATTTCCTCCCTGAGGCAGCGGAGTCCCGTCCGCGAGCTGAATCCATGGCGTCAATACCATGTTCCCGCCAGGTACGGCGATGGAAATACCCGCGCCCTCGACGCCAGGCGCGGACACCAGCGCTTCGATCACGCGCTCGTACAGCAGTCCCCTCGCCCCCGGTGCCCAGGCACTCTCCGTCGCGTCCACAGCCACGGCCACCACGCGGTCCGCCTCGAAGCCGAGGGCTGTCGTGGCGAGGGCGCGGTACGTTCGCGCGAAGAGCCCCGTGGCAACGATGATGGTCAACGAGAGGCCGATCTGCGCCACGACGACGGCGCTGCCGGCTCCGAAGCGGCGGCCCCGTCCTTCTCCAAGCACCCGGAGCATGTCGAGACCATCGGTCCGGAAAGCGCGAAATGCGGGCGCGGCGCCGCAGAGTGTGGCGGTGAGCAGCCCCACGCCGGAGGTGAACGCCAGGACGCGCCAGTCGGGAGCGACATCGAGAAACACGCTGTACGCCTGCGTCGACAACCCCGCCAGCACCAGGCGCATGCACCACTGTGCGAACAGAAGGCCCAGGGCTGCGCCAGCCATCGCAAGCAGGAGGCTCTCGAGTCCGAGCTGACCGGCCAGACGGCTTCGCGGCGCGCCGAGCGCGGCACGGACCGCCAGCTCGTGTCGTCGCCCCGTCGTTCGAGCCAGCAGGAGCATGGCGATGTTGCCGCATGCCATCAGCAGCACGAGGCTGACGGCGCCCAGCAGGATCGCCAGTGGCCGGCTGTATCGGCGCTCGAGAAACGAGATGCCACGCGGCGCCGGGCGTGCCGCGAACGGCTCGCGGAGGTACTCTTCGCGATAGGGGTTCACGGAGTACGGGTTGGTGGAATCGCGAATCACTGGCTGGACGACGCGAAGGGCCGCGCCGACCTGCTCCGGCGTTTGACCCGGCGCGAGCCGACCCATGATCGTCACGTAGGGGCTCCCGGGCCCCGGAGACGGACGCCCGAGCGGGATCACGACATCCAGAGGAAGTCCGACGAGCAGGCCGGCGAATCCGCTGGGCATGACCCCCACGATCGTGAACTGGCGGCCGTCCACGCTCAGCGGTTGTCCCAGGACGCCCGACGAGCCGCGGAACTGCCGCTGCCAGAACCGATGACTGATCACGGCGACCAGGCCGTCCGGCCCAGCCTCGAGCTCGTCGTCTTCGCGCGTGAGCAGACGGCCGATCGCGGGCTCGAGCCCGAGGGCCCCGAACATGCCTCCGCTCGCCGCCATTCCGTCGACGAACTGCCGCTCGCCACGCTCCGCCGTGTCGAATCGATTCCAGAACCAGGCGAAGCCGCCGGGGATGATGCGGCGATCGCGAAGCTCCTGCCAGACCGGCTGCGGCCAGGCTCTCTGCCGCTGGTCCTGCGAGACGACGACCACCAGGCGGTGCGGGGCCGGGACGGCGAGCGGGCGCAGGAGCATCGCGTTCAGCAGCGCGAAGATCGCCGTCGTTGCGCCGATGCCGACACCCAGCGAGAGCACGATCGCGGCCGTCATCCCGGGGGCGGCACGCAGTGCACGGACTGCATCACGCATTTTCGACTGCCTTTTTCACGAGGCGGCCCTCGTGGGCGGCCTCCAAGGTGAAACCGGGGGGTTCGCCCCGCCGGACCCCCACCTCACCCCAGCGCGCGAAGAACGCGCGCCGGAGCCGCGCCATCGCCGTCGCTCGCGGGGTCCCACGATCCCCGCTTCCGCCTTGGCGCCGCAGGTGCTCCGGCGAGACCTCGCCGAAGCCGCGACGCGGCGGAGGCGGGCCGCTCCGGCGGGGCGCGCCCCTGGCGCGCCTTTCATCGCTTCGCGGGTCCCGCGCAGGCGGGGTGGGCAACCAGAGAGTGCCGCAGCGCCCGCGCATGTCTCAGGACGGCGCGTCCACAGTACGAACCCGTTTGAGGTTCTCGGGCGTTCCGGCGAGGACCAGCCGGTCGTGTCCCGCGAGTGGGCGGTGCGGGTCCGGTGCGGACATCTGCTCGTGCTCGCGGGCGACCGCGAGCACGGTAACACCGAACCGGGCGGGAAGCCCCAGCCTCGCGAGGCTCTGTCCCGTCCAGCCGGGAATCGAGGCAACCTGGAGCTCGTCGACGGCGAACTCGTCCTCGCCTTCGTCCTGGTCCGGATAATCGACTCGCGACAGGTAGTCGATCGCGCGGTCGAGGGAAGACGGCTCTCCCGACAGGAAGAGCCGATCGCCGGGGAACAACTGAAACATCGCCCCGGGGTTGAAGAAGCTGCGGCCGCCCCGGCTCACTGCCAGCACCGTAGTACCGAACTGGTCCCGGAGCGGGACATCCGCGATCCGATGGCCGGCCCACTTGGACGTGGATCCCAGCCGCACCTCGCGCAGCCCCGGCGTGGCCGTGGCGATGGCGGTCAGCTTGTCCATCGCCGTCGTGATCGCGTCGGCAGCCTGTTCAGCCGCGTCGGCATACGGGCGCAGCAGCACGTCAGCGCCCGCCAGCCTGAGGAGGTCCCCCTCATCGGCGGTCCGAACGGCGACGGCGACCTTCCCCTGGAACCCGCGCGCCCTCAGGTGGTGGAGCAGGATCCGGCTCGTCTCGACGTCCGGCGCTGTGCTGACGATCCAGGTCACGCCGTCGAGCGGAATGTACTCGAAGAGCTCCGGATCGCCCGCATCGCCGTAAACGACCGGGATGCCCTCCTCTCGCCAGCGCGCGAGTGCCTCGGGATCGAAGTCCACTCCCATCACGCGCCGGTTCCTCAGCAGCAGGTGCCGGACGATGCCGCCCCCGTAGCGTCCCAGCCCGAACACCAGGACGTCCGCCTTCGCCGGCGCGCTGGTATCCGTCACGGCTTCACGATATGGGTTCCGCCGCTCGAAGACGTCGAGCCAGGCTGCGAGCCAGCCGTACAACTGGCCCGAGTAGATGATCATGTAAGTCGAGAGCGCGATGGTGATCAGGCCGACCGTCGTGATGAGGCCCATCGCCTCGGGACCGAGATGGCCGACGCTCACGCCCAGCGCGCCGAGGATCAGCGAGAACTCGCTGATCTGGGCCACCGTCAGGCCGGCCAGGAAGCCCGTCCGCTTGCGATAGCCCATCGCCCCCATGATGGCCATCACGATGAGCGGGTTGCCGATCAACACGAACGCGGAGAAGACGACCGCCTCTCCCAGCGTCGCCCCGAGGAGCGACAGGTCCAGCCGGGCGCCGAGATCGATGAAGAAGAACAGCAGCAGGAAATCGCGGACCGTGACGAGCCGGCTGCCGATCGCCTCCCGGTAGGAAGTGGATGCGAGCGAGGCGCCGCCGACGAATGCGCCCACTTCCCTGCTGAGCCCCAGGAACTCGCCCGTTGCGGCGAGGACCACCGCCCAGGCAATCCCGGCGAGCACCAGCAGCTCTGGCGACCGCGCCAGGTGCGTCGAGGCCCTCGGCAGCACACGGATGGCCAGCACTGCCACGACAGCCAGGAAGCCGAGGCCCTTCAGAAGGATGACGATGGCGTGCAGGGCGAGGCTCTGCTCGGCCGGGCGCTGGCTGCCCAGGGCGGTGATCCCGATCATCGCCAGGATCACCGCCAGGTCCTGCACGATGAGGAAGCCGACCGCGATGCGCCCGTGGAGGGCGTCGATCTCGCGCTTGTCGGACAGCAGCTTGACGATGATGATCGTGCTCGAGAAGGTCAGCGCGACGGCGACATATGTGGCCGTGAGCGGGTCCATCCCGAACGCCGCGGCGATCAGGAACCCGAAGACCGACGTGAAGACGATCTGCCCGACGCCCGTCGCGAGGGCGACCGGACCGAGGGTCCGGATGGTATGGAAGTCGAGCTTCAGTCCGACGACGAACAGCAGCAGTGCGATGCCGATGCTGGCGAGCAGTTCGATCTGTTCGTGCCGGGTGACCAGGCCGAGCGCGGCCGGCCCGACGAGGATGCCCACCGCGATGAACGAGACGATGAGCGGCTGGCGCAACCAGGTGCCGGCGGCGCCGACGAGCGCCGCGGCGAGGAGCGTGAGCGCGATCTCGGCGAAGGAGGTGTCGAGGGCCATGCGTCGGGGCGGACGCCCGCCGCGAGGGTATCACGCGCCGCGCCGGGCCTGCCGTGGTCGGGGCGCGCAGGACCCCGTCGAGGTTCGCCGATGGGTCCCGGCGCGCGCCGTGAGTGCTGGCCTCGCTCCACGTGAGGTCTGTTCGAGGCTCGAGGCGAAGTGGATGAGTTGCGGTCGACGTCGGCCACGTGGTACGATAAGCTTTCTGACGCGGGGTGGAGCAGTCCGGTAGCTCGTTGGGCTCATAACCCAAAGGTCGCGGGTTCAAATCCCGCCCCCGCAACCATCGCTATCTGCAATTCGAGGTCGTCCGCCTTCGCTCCTTCGGAGCTACGGCGAGGCGACCTCGTTGCGTTTCGAGGGTCAGCGAAGTCAGGCCCGAAACCCGCCGTAGCGCCTCCGGGTTCACGAGCGCGAAGGCGGGTGGCCATCGTTAGCATCGCCGCCAGATTCCCTTTCAATTCAATCTGAAGCCCGCTCTCCTGGCCACCGGTCTCCGCCTGGACTCGACGACCGCGGCGAACGACGTGAGCTTCCAGGGCGCCTGCGGCGGGTGTAAGGACGATGGCGTCGATCAGGCCTCGAATCGATTCGGCGGCTTCGGTCCGCGTATCGGGATGCTCGAGCGCAGCCGCAAGGTCAGTCACCTTCTGCTGATACAGCTCCGCCATTCCTGGATGCAGGAGCGGTGGCGGCTCGTCGGCTGAATCGAGCTTCGCGAGCAGCGCGGTCTTACGCTCCTGCAGCGCGTCCCATTCGGCCTTCAGGTCCGGACCGGCGAAGCCGTTCTTGATCGCCTCGATGACGCGGCGGATGTCGTTCTGGACGCGTTCGAGCTCGCGCTCGGCTGCGGACAGGCTCGCGCGATGCTCCATGCGGAGCCGATTCATCTCGCGGGTGAACTCGTCGCAGAACTCTTCGAACAGGTCCTGCGAAGCAGCTTCTCCTGCAACGCCTTGAGGACACGTGCTTCGACTTCGTCTCGGCGAATCGTCAGCTTGTTTGAGCACGTCCCCTGGTCGCGATCACCGAAGCAGCAGAGGCGATTCGCGGAACCCATGATGAATCCGGCGCCGCAGACGCCGCACTTCGTCAGTCCGGAGAACAGATAGCGTGGGCGGTTCGCCGACGAGAGCTTGCCCGTCGTCGCGACCGCGTGACGCGTGTGCTTCTGCCGGTCCTTCGCAGCCGACCACAGTTCGTCCGGGATGATTCGCAGCTGAGGAACGTCGGTCGTGATCCACTCGGATGCCGGATTCAGTCGCGACACGCGCTTGCCAGTGTCCGGGTTCTTCACATAGCGCAGTCGATTCCATACCATGCGGCCAACGTACAGCTCGTTGTTCAAGATTCCGGTGCCGCGCTTCGCGTGCCCGTAAAGAGTGCTCGGACTCCACTTGCCACCGAACGGGCCAGCGACTCGCTCCTGGTTGAGTGTCCTGGCGATCTGCTTGGGCGATCGTCCGGCGATGAACTCCCTGAAGATGCGTTCAACGACTGCAGCTTCGACCGGCTCGATCTCACGCTCGCCAGTGGACACGGTCGTCCCGTTCATCGTCCGGACGACGCGGTAGCCGTAACAGAGCCCGCCGCCGGCCTTGCCGGCCTCCACTCGTCCACGGAGCCCTCGGTGCGTCTTCTCGGCCAGGTCCTTCAGGAACAGCGCGTTCATCGTCCCCTTGAACCCGATGTGCAGATGCGTGATGTCGCCCTCGGCGAGCGTGACGATGTTGACGCCGGCGAAGGTGAGGCGCTTGAAGAGCCCCGCGGTGTCTTCCTGGTCCCGGCTGAATCGATCGAGTGCTTCGGCGAGAACAACGTCGAATCGCTGGTTCAGCGCCTCGCGCATGAGTGCCTGGAATCCGGAACGCAGTAGCGTCGCGCCAGAGATCGCGTGATCGGTGAACTCCTCGACGACCGTCCAACCCTGGCGAGCCGCAAACTCGCGGCACACCCGGAGCTGGTCCGCGATCGAGGCGTCGCGCTGGTTGTCGGACGAGTACCGGGCGTAGATGGCGACCTTCAATGCAGTGTCACCTCGGGCGGTGTGCCTCGCTCCACAGCGACTTCATGCTCGAACCGTTCGCGCGCGGCCTGTCGAGCGAGGATGCGGACGAGAACGCTCAACCGATCGTCGTGGCGACCTTGGGCGATGCTTCCTGGTGCTCCGTGTCGAGCCGGGCGCCGATTGCGCTTTCGTCGAGACCGAATCATAACGCCGCTGCTCCTTGCGTGGAGTTGATCTCTGCGTTCGCTGAGCACATCGTTGTGGCCATCACGTAATTGCCAAATCTTCGGCGGACCGCAGACCCAGTCATGCCCGTCAGCCCGTCAGGGACGG
>DASPFV010000246.1:0-4853 GCA_035620975.1 Vicinamibacterales bacterium | reverse complement strand
CGCCGACGCGATTGTCGTCGGCTACGCGGAGGAGGCCTGGCCCGAGCTGCTGCGCGACTTCGCCGCAAGACGCATGCGGCCGCGATACGACCAGCGCCCGGGCCTTTCGCTGGCAGGACGGCCGTTCGCCCGCCGCGATCTCCTCCCGCGCCGACATTTCATCACCAACGACGTCTTCGAGGCGACGCGCGGCTGCGTGCACAGTTGCGACTTCTGCGTGGTCCCGTCCGCGTGGGGCCTGAAGCCGTACCAGAAGCCCGTCGAGGAGGTCGTCGCCGATATCCGGCAGAAGCGGGCCCGCAAGCTCATCTTCGTCGATCTGAATCTGATTGCCGATCCGGAGTACGCAGCCCGGCTCTTCGAAGCGCTCCTGCCGCTGCGCGTGCAGTGGTATGGCCTGACGACGACGTTGCTGGGCGACGATCCGGGGCTGCTCGCGCTAGCCGCGAGGAGCGGGTGCCGGGGTCTCCTGATGGGGCTCGAGTCGATGTCCACGAAGAACCTGCGCGAGACGCGCAAGGGCTTCAACAGCCCTCCGAAATACCGTCAGCTCGTCGAGACGCTCCACCGGCAGGGGATCGCGCTGCAGGGCTGTTTCGTGTTCGGCCTGGACCACGACACGCCCGCGATCTTCGCCGAGACCGCGCGCTTTGCCGTCGAGGCGCGCATCGACCTCCCGCGGTTCGCCGTCGTCACGCCGTTTCCAGGGACCGCGCTCTTCAAGCGGCTCGAGCAGGAAGGACGGATCCTCACGCGGAACTGGGAGCTGTACGACGGCCAGCACGTGGTCTTCCAGCCGGCCCGGATGTCGGTGGAGGAGCTGCAGCGCGGAGTCGAGGCGGCCTGGCGGCTGGCCTACAGCACCGCCTCGATCTGCCGGCGTCTCCGCGCCTCGCCGAGCCCATGGCCCGTGCGCGTCGGCGCGAACCTCGCGTACCGGTTCTACGCGCGCAACCTGCATCGCTTCTACCACTGTGACTGGGTGATTGGCCACCGGCCAAGAGGGACGCAGTCGGCCGCATGAGGCTCACGCTCGTCCATCCGGCGATCGGCCGGCGGCCAGGTCAGCGCTACATCCGCACGTGGCAGATGGAGCCGCTGCCGCCCGCGCTCATCGCCGGCCTGACCCCGCCCGGGGTCGACGTGCGCTTCTACGACGATCGGATGGAGGTCATCCCGTTCGACGAGCCCGCGGATCTCGTGGCGATCAGCGTGGAGACCTACACGGCGCGGCGTGCGTACCAGATTGCCTCGGAGTACCGGCGCCGCGGCGTGCCCGTGGTGATGGGCGGCTTTCACGCGACGCTCTGTCCCGACGAAGTGGCCGAGTACGCGGAATCCGTGGTGGTGGGGGAGGCCGAACAGCTCTGGCCGGTCGTCATCGACGATTATCGCCACGGCACGCCGCGGAAGTTCTACCGTCAGGAGGGGCGGCCGGCGCTCGCCGGGATCCGTCCCGATCGACGGATTTTCCAGCAGAAGCGCTATCTGCCCATCGGGCTCGTGGAAGCGGGGCGGGGCTGCCACTTCCGGTGCGAGTTCTGCGCGGTGCAGAAGGTCTTCGGCGCGACCCAGACGAGGCGGCCGGCCGACGAGATCCTCGAGGAGGTCATGGCGCTGCGCGGCACGCGCTCGCTCATCTTCTTCGTCGACGACAACATCACGTCCAACCTCGCCCAGGCCAAGGCGTTCTTCCGCGCGCTCATCCCGCTGCGCATTCGCTGGGTCAGCCAGGCGAGCATCACCGCCGCGCATGACGAGGAGTTCCTGGACCTGCTCGTCCGCAGCGGCTGTCAAGGGATTCTCATCGGGTTCGAGAGCCTGAACGCCGAGAACCTCCGGGCGATGCACAAGTCGTTCAACCTGCTCCGCGGCGGATACGCGCAGGCCCTCGCGAACCTGCGGCGGTTCCGGATCCGGCTGTACGCGACGTTCATCTTCGGCTACGACGCCGACACACCGGACTGCTTCGCCGAGACGGTGGACTTCGCCCTGAAGAACGGCTTCTACATCACGGCCTTCAACCACCTGACGCCGTTTCCCGGCACGGAGCTGTACGAGCGGCTCGAGCGCGAGGGCCGTCTCCTGTACGAACGCTGGTGGCTCGACGATCGCTACTCGTACAACAAGGTCCCCTTCGTGCCGGGGCGGATGACCGCCGAAGACGTCGAGCACGGCTGCCTGGAGGCGCGGCGCCGCTTCTATTCGTGGCCGAGCATCCTGCGGCGCTCGCTCGACCCGGTGAACCGGGCGAACTTCTTCATGTTCCGGAACTATTTCGTGATCAACGCGCTGCACCGGGCTGACGTGGACGGCCGGAACCACTACCCGCTCGGCGAGGCCGGCTGGGCGGGTCCGCTCCTGCGCGCGGTGTGAGCGGCGCGACGCTGCCAAATGAGCGGACTCGATTTCCGGCTCGCCACCGCGGACGACGACCCCGAGCTGCGGCGGCTGCTGCGGACGAACCCGATGCCGGGGCAGTTTCGCGTCTCCTTCGAGCGTGAACCGGATGCCCTGGCAGCGGGAGCCGTCGCCGGCGACCGGCATCACACGATCGTCGCCGCCGATCCGACGCACGGCGGCCTGATTGGGATGGGCAGCCGGACCGTCTACTCGGGGTTCGTCAACGGCAGGCGGTGCCGGATCGGGTATCTCAGCCAGCTGCGGCTCGAACGGGCCTACCGCGGCAGAATCCGTCTGCTGGCCCGCGGCTATCAGCTCCTTCACTCCCTGCGCGCCCGCGACGAGCTGCCGTTCGACATCACGACGATCGTCGCGGACAACTGCACGGCACGGCGAGTGCTCGGTGCAGGGCTGCCCCACCTGCCGGCATACCGGGAGCTCGAGGCGTTCACGACGTCGATCGTCCCGCTGTGGCGGTCGGTGCGGGCGCCCGCGTGCCCGGACGTGCGAATCGAGCGGGGTTCGCCCGAGCGGCTCGACGGGATCGCGGCCTGCCTGGAACGGAACCGCAGCCGCCTGCAGTTTGCGCCGTGCTGGACGCCCGACGAGCTGCGCTCGGCGGACCGAAGCCGCGATCTCGCCCCGGGCGATTTCCTCGTCGCGCTCGCCTCGGGCCGCATCGTCGGCTGTGCCGCCGTGTGGAACCAGAGCCGCTTCAAGCAGATCGTGGTGCACGACTACGGACCCTGGATGCGACGGTGGCAGCCCTGGACCGACCTGCTCTCGCGAGTGGCGGGCACGCTGCGGCTGCCCGCACCGGGTCAGCCGCTTCCGCACGTGTTCCTCTCGCACGTGGCCGTGGACGGGGACAGGCTCGACGTCTTCGGCGCGCTCACGGCCGGAGCCTGCAACCAGGCGAGGCGGGCAGGGCACGCGTGTCTCATCGCCGGCTTCGCGGCGCGGCATCCGTTTGCCCGTGCGCTGACGGGGCTGTCTCGCGCGTGGACCTACTCGAGCCTCCTGTACGCCGTCTCGTGGGGCGCCGACCGGGCCGACGGCCCGGCGCTGGACGGCCGCGTTCCCCATCTGGAGGTGGCCCTCCTGTGACCGGACGGCTGCTCGCCCGGGCGGAGCTCGCACGTGCCGAGCGCGACGCGATGTTCGCGCTGCTGACGGCGCACTTCGAGGGCGTCGACCGCGCGACCTTCGATCGCGACCTGGACGAGAAGAACTGGGTGCTGCTCTTCGGCGATGGCGGCACGCTCGAGGGCTTCACGACGCTCCTCGTCTACGACACCGTCGACGCCGGCGAGATCATCTCCGTCGTGTACTCGGGCGATACCATAATGAGGCGTAACGCGTGGAGCACGTCGGCGCTCCCGCGATCGTGGATTGCTGCCGTGCGCGCGCTGCGGGAACGAGACCTCCACGGTCGCCGCCTGTACTGGCTCCTCCTGACGTCGGGGTTCCGGACGTACCGGCTGCTGCCGGTGTTCTGGCGCGAGTTCTATCCACGTCACGATTCGGCCACACCCGAATCGATCCGCTCGCTGATCTCGCGTCTCTCGTCGGAGCGGTTCGGCGCCTGTTACGACCGCGATCGCGGGGTCGTGCGCTTTGCCGTGCCGCAGCGGCTCCGCGGCAGCCTGCAGGACGTCTCCCCGGGCAGGCTGGCCGATCCGCACGTCGCGTTCTTCCTGGAGCGGAACCCGGGATGGAGGCGCGGCGACGAGCTCGTCTCCCTGACCGAGATTGCGTTCGACAACCTGACGCCGGCCGGGCGCCGGCTCTGGCTGCAGGATGGGCGCGCAACGGCGCGCGTGGAGCGAGCAGGGTGAGCCTGCTCGCGTCCGCGGCCGGTAGCGCGTGGGTGGCGTCGAACGTCGGCGGGTACTGGCGCTTTCGCAGGGCGCTCTCGCGGCCGGCAGAGACGCAGACGTCGCTGCTCGCGCGATATCTCACCGCAAACGCCGACACGCATGTCGGCCGTCAGTACCGGTTCGGCAGCATCCGCACGATTGAGGAGTTCCAGGAGCGTGTGCCGCTCAGCTCGTACGCGGACTACGGCCACTGGATCGACGAGGTGGCGCGAGGCCGGCCGGACGTGCTGACGCGCGATCGGGTCCGATCCTTCGCGCTCTCGAGCGGGTCCGTCACGGCGGCGAAGCGAATCCCCTGCACGGCGGGCCTCCAGCGCGAATTCCGCCGGGCGATTGCGCCCTGGATCGTGGATTTGTACGCGCGGACGCCGGCGCTGGCCGGCGGCTGCAGCTACTGGTCGATCACGCCGGTGGCGGCGGACCGGCCCGAGTCGGATACGCTCGTGCCGGTCGGCTTCGAGGAGGACAGCGAGTACCTCGGCGCCGCGTGGAAGCGGGCTGTCGACGCCACGCTGGCCGTGCCAGGAGTCGTACGGTTCATCCGCGACATCGACGCGTTCCGCTACGTGA